>DATFNV010000034.1:0-9618 GCA_035266225.1 Gemmataceae bacterium | reverse complement strand
CGATCGCCTGGCGCCGGTGCGCGACGCCGAAGGCCGGCTGACACCGAGCCCCGTCATCGACGCCTACAACCGCCTCGCCCAGGCCGCCGGCTGCCCGCGGCCTTCGTACCGACTGGAGATGTTCACGACGCGCCGCGACGAGGCCGCGGCCGACGCCGTCTGGGAGCAGGGCCGGCTGAGCGATTACCAGGAGGTTATTTGTCTCAATCCCGGCGCTGCCTTCGGCTCGGCGAAGTACTGGCCCGCGGAGCACTTCGCGCGACTGGCCCGCGATTTGGTCGAGCAGCGCGGCAGCGGCGTGCTGGTCCTGTGCGGGCCGGGCGAGCGCGAGGCGGCGCGACGAATCGCGGAACTGGCCGGCCATCCCGCCGTCCACTCGCTGGCGGACCAACCGCCGTCGCTCGGGCTGACCAAGGCGTGCGTCCGCCGCTGCGACCTGCTGGTGACCACAGACAGCGGGCCGCGTCACTTCGGCATCGCCTTCGACCGGCCGGTGCTGACGCTGTTTGGGCCGACGCACGTCGCCTGGACCGAGACGTATCACGCCAAGTCGGTGCATTTGCAGAAGAAGGTGCCGTGCGGCCCGTGCCAGCAGCGGGTCTGCCCGCTCGACCACCGCTGCATGACGGAGCTGACCCCCGGCGAGGTCCTCGCGGCGGCGACGGACTTGCTGCGCCGCCACGGCCGGGGGGGCATGCCGTGGGCTTCCTGATCGCCAACCCGAATTACCGCGAGCTGCTGGAGCGGCACGGCCTTGACAGCGCTGAGCGGCTGGCCTCGCTGCCGGGGTTGATCGTCACCGGCCACCCAGGACGAAACGTCGCGCGCGTCGCCGTGGGCGGCCTGACGGCTTACCTGAAGCGCGAGCACCGGGTGCTCTGGCGCGATCGGTTGCTCAGTGCCGTCGCGGGCTTCGGCTTCGCCTCCCTGGCGGGGCGGGAAGCGCAAACCCTGGCGGCTCTGCGCACGGCCGGCGTCGCCTGCCCGGAGTGCATGGCCGCCGGCGAGGACAAGCAGGGGCGGGCCTTCCTCCTGCTCGCGGCGCTGCCCGACGCCGTCGATCTGCGACAGTTCCTGCGCGACCGCCGGGGTTTGCCGCCGGGCCAGCGTTACCGCTTTGCCCGCAACCTCGGAGCTGCATTGTCCGTAATCCACGAGGCCGGCTTCGATCATCCCGACCTGTACGCCAAGCACGTCCTCGTCGCCGCCGCGACGGAGCGGTGTTACTTCCTCGACTGGCAGCGCTCGCGGCGCCGGCGGCGCGTCGGCTGGCGAG
Source organism: Gemmataceae bacterium (assembly GCA_035266225.1). Lineage (GTDB taxonomy): Bacteria > Planctomycetota > Planctomycetia > Gemmatales > Gemmataceae > DATFNV01. The sequence goes on along the minus strand of DATFNV010000034.1, from coordinate 8,342 downwards.
AGCGGGTCCGCGACCTGGCTGCCCTCGACGCCACGCTCGCCGAGGAATTCGCGACGGGGCGTGAGCGGCTGGCCTGTTTGCGCGGCTACCTGGGGGCCAGCACTGCCCTTGGTGTCACCGCCAAACGGGCGGCGTTCGACATTCGACGTGCGGCGGAGCGCCTTCTGGGGCGCCGCCACATTCGCAAGGAGCGTGCGACGCCACCGCCGGTCGCTGGGCAGGGCATCCTCTGGCTGGACGGCGAGGCGCTGTGCGTGACACAGGCGTTCTGGCGGGAGGTGGGCGGCGCGGTGCCGCCCTGGCTGCCGCTGCCCGCCGCCGCCCGTGGCACGTCGCGGAGTGAGGTCGCCCTGCCCCGCGGACGGCGCGGCCTGCTGGTGCGGCGCTGGTGCGACCGGCCGCTGGCGTGGTTGTGGTGTGCCTTCCGCCGCCGGCCGCTGCTGTCGCCGGAGTTGCGCGACGCGGGCGACCTCTTTCGCCGGCAGAAGCACGGGCTCGCCGCGCCGCGCGTCCTCGCCTTCGGGCAGCGCCGGCCGCGGCCCTGGCGCACGGAATCGTTCTTGCTGACCGAGATCGACGGCCCGGACGAGGGGAGGCCAAGGTGAGCGTCGCGACCCTGGGACAACGGCTATCGGCCAGGTGCCTCGGCGTGCTGCCCGCGCGGCTGCGGACGGCAGGCGCCCTGACCGTGCTCTTCCTGCTCATTGGGTTGGCTCTGCGCGTCTACGGCTACCTGCGCAACCCGTCGCTGTGGCACGACGAGGCGGCGCTGGTCCTCAACGTGCTCGGCAAGGACTTCGCGGACTTGCTCGGACCGCTCTTCTTCTCGGAGGCGGCGCCGCCGCTGTTCCTGTGGGTCGAGCGGGCCGTCGTGCTCCTCCTGGGCGACAGCACTTACGCCCTCCGCTTGCTCCCCTTCCTCGCCGGCTGCGGCGCCCTGCTGCTCTTCCTGCCGCTGGCGCGGCGCCTGCTCTCCCCCGCGGCGGTGCCGTGGGCCGTGCTCCTGTTCGCCCTCAACGACCACCTGCTCTGGCACGCTGGCGAGGCCAAGCCGTACAGCATCGACGTCCTGGCGGCGACGGCCCTGCCGGTGATTTGGGCCGCCACGCGCGGCTGGAACCTGCCGCGGCAACTGCTCCTCTTTGCCGCCGTCGCACCCCTGGTCGTCTTTCTCGTCTACCCCGGCTGCTTCCTCCTCGGCGGGCTGATGTTGGCCCTGCTGTCGGCCCTGTGGCGCGAGCGGGCGCGCCCCCGGCCCTGGCTCGCTTACGGGGCGCTGGCGCTGAGCGTGGGGGCGGCCTTTGTGCTGCTTTACCTCGGGCCCGCGCGGGCGCAGCGCAACCTCCAGATGGAGGCCTGCTGGGTGGCCGGCTTTCCGCCCTGGGGCCGAGGGTGGTGGGCCGTCCCCGCCTGGGTGCTGAAGTCCACCCTGGACGGGTTGTGTTACTGCTGCGCCCCGGCCGGCAACGTGCTGGTCGTGCCGCTGGTCGTCGGCGCCATCGGGTTGTGGCGGGGCGGCGAACGGGCGGCCGTGGTGCTGCTGCTGGCGCCGCTGGGGTTGGCGCTGGTGGCGTCGTTCCTCGGCGGCTACCCGTACTTCGGCGGCCGCGTCCTCGTCTACATCACACCGGCCGTCGTGCTGCTGATTGCCGCGGGCGTCCCGCCGGCCCTGGCCTGGCTCCTGGCGCGGTCGCGATGGGCGGCCGCGGGACTGGTCGGCCTGCTTCTCGCGGCGGCCGGCACCGTCGCCTACAACACCGCGTTCCCCTACGGCCGGCCCGACGTCGCCGCCGCCTCGCGCTATGTCCTCGCCGAGCGGCGGCCGGGAGACGTGGTCCGCGGCAACGCCTGGGAGGACAACTATTATTTCCGTCATTTGGGGAGTGGCTTCATCGCGGAAGGGACGTCGTCGTCGGCCCCGGTCGGCCGCCTGTGGCTGGTCGTCATCGCCGCGACCCCGCAGGAGCGCGAGGGGACGCTGCGCGACCTGGCCCCCGATGGCTGGGAGTGGGTGCGGCGGCGCGAATTCTACCGGACGACTGTGCTGCTGGTACAGGCGCCCGGGGCGACCGCACAGGCGCGCCATGGCGCCCCGGGGGGCCCGCATGAGTGAGACCGTCTGGGTGCGCCTCCGTCGCGGCTCGCGCCGGCTGTGCCGGCGCGCCGACTGGGCCGACCTTCTCGGGGCGGACTGGGCCGAACGGATCATGGCGCTGGACGTGACCGACCGGTTTCACGCCAAGCAGGGCCGCTCCACGGGGCGGCTTATCCTGGGCGCGGGTGCCCGCCGGCTCAGCGTTTACCTCAAGCGACACTACCGCCTGCCGCGCTGGCTCGGCCTGCTGGCGGCGCTCTGGCCGGAAGGGGAGTGGTCGCCGGCGCTGCAGGAGATGAGACACCTGGAATGGGCGCGGTCGCAGGGGGTGCCGGTGCCGGCCGTCGTCGCCGCCGGCGAGTACCTGGGGCCGTGGGGGCGGTTGCAGAGCTTCCTCGCCGTCGAGGAGCTGGCCGGTATGCTGCCGCTGCACGAGGCCGTTCCCGCCGCGTCCCGCCGCCTGGGCGCCGCCGACTTCCGCCGCTGGAAGGCGACGCTGATCGCCGAGATGGCCCGCCTGGTGGGCGACCTGCACGGCCGGCGCTGCTTCCACAAGGACCTCTATTTGTGTCACTTCTACATTCCCGAGGACGACACGCGAACGGTCCCTGACTGGCGCGGCCGGGTCCACCTGATCGACCTGCACCGCCTGGCGCGCCACCCGTGGACCTGGCCGGTCTGGCAGGTGAAGGACCTGGCGCAGCTGCTCTACTCCTCCGAGGTCGAGGGGGTGACGGCGCGCGACCGGCTCCTGTTCTGGCGGCTCTACCAGGGGCGGAGGCAAGACAACTTGACGGCCCGCTGGCTGCGCCGGGCCGTCGTCTTCAAGTGGCGGCGCTACCGGCGGCATAACGCGAAACGAGTCCGGCCATGAACATCGCATTCTGCTATGAGAATGTGCTGCCGTCTCGCGGTGGATGCGAGACGTACATCGCCGACCTGGCCCGCCGCCTCGTCGCCGACGGCCACGAGGTCCACCTGTACGCCTGCCGCTGGGACGCGACGGCCCTGCCGCCGGCCGTGCAGTACCACGGGCTGGCAGTGCCGTCCGGGCCGCGCTTCCTGCGGCCGTGGCGCTTCGGCCGGGCCTGCGAACGAGCCCTGCGCGGAGCCAACCATGACGTCTCCCTCGGCTTCGACAAGACCTGGGGGCAAGACGTGTTGTACCCGCAGGGCGGGCTGCACGCGGCCTCGGCCGCTCACAACCTGCACAAGCACCGCAACCCGGTGGCGCGCCGCCTGGCGGGAGTGGTGAGGGCCCTCGACGTGGCTCACTGGTCGTTCACCCTGCTGGAGCGCAAGCAGTACCTTGGCGCCCGGCGGCCGCTGATCGTCGTCAACAGCCGGATGGTCCGCGAGCATTTCGAGCGCTTCCTCGGCGTCCCGCCGCAGGCGCTGCGCGTCGTCCGCAGCAGTATCGACCCCGACCGCTTCCTGGAACACGACCGCCCCAGGCGGCGCGTCGAATGGCGCGAGCGCTGGGGCATCCAGCGCGAGGAGACGGTGGCCCTGTTCGCGGCGATGAACTATCGCCTGAAGGGACTGGAGCCGCTGCTGCACGCCGTCAGCCTGCTGCCGGCCGCGCCGCCGTTCCGCTTGCTCGTCCTCGGCCACCCCAAGACGGGCGCCTACGAGCGCCTGGCCCGGCGCCTGGGGATCACGCACCGCGTCACATTTGGCGGCTACTGCGCCGACATGCGCAACGGCTACTTCGCGGCCGACTTCCTCGTCCACCCGACCTTTTACGACCCGTGTTCGCTGGTGGTGCTCGAGGCGCTGGCGTGCGGCCTGCCGGTCGTCACGACGCGCTGCAACGGGGCCGCGGAGCTGCTCAGCCCGCCGCACGAGGGGTACGTCATCGCCGACCCGCACGAGCACGACCGGCTGGCGGAGGCGATGGCGCAGTTGCTCGACCCGGCCCGGCGGGCCGGCTGCGCCCAGGCGGCCCGGAAGGCCGCGGCGGCGTGGACCTTCGAGGAACACTACCGGGACTTGCTGCAGGTGTTTGCGGAGGCGGCGGCTCGCAAGCGGGCCGCGTGACGTTGCGTCGGTATAATGACGGGTGTGCTCTTCGGCGAAATGGACTTCCAACAGCGTAACGGACCGTCGGATGCCTGAATTCATTGAAGTCGATCCCGGCGAACTCCACTTGCCGCCGAGCCGGTCGCAAGGGGCTGACCTCTACAAGCTCGCCCGGCAAATCGCCAAGCATGGAGACTCGTTCGACGGGATGCCGCCGTTGCAAGTCGTCCGAGGCAAAGACGGGCATCTGCGAATCAATGACGGCGTAACGCGCGCCACGCGAGCGGCGCAGGTTCGGCCCGGAGTGCTGGTTCCCGCCGAAGTCATTCAAGATTTGCCACAACTCGATGTAACACGAACACCCAAGGTGAAGGACACTCTGCCATGAACAGCGAACGATGTGCGGATTTGCTGGAGGCTATTGCGGAGTTGTGCCGGCGGTATCCCAATTGGCGTCTCGGCCAACTCGTCGCGAATGTTGCCGGTTGGGCGGACCAGGAAATCTGGGATGTCGAAGACGAGCAACTGCTCGCGGCCGCTCAGCTGCACCTGCAACAGCTGGCGACTTCGGAGGCGGCGTCATCCGGTCCAACCGAACGCCGCGCGTGACGGCCGCGGCGGGAGTCGGATACAATCCAGTCTGCCCCCCGCCTCCGCACAGGACCCACCCGCCATGTTCTCCCTCGCGAAGATCCTGCACGTCCTCGCCGTCGGCCTCTGGTTCGGCAGCGGCACCTTCTTCACCTTCGTCGTCGGCCTGTCGCTGTTTCGCACCTTCGAGGAGGAGACCGCAAAGCCCGCCCCGGAGCGCCCCTACTGGCTGCCGCTGCCTCCCCAACTCGACAAGCCGCGGCCGAGCGACGAGTTCCCCAAACCCCTCAGCAAAGAGCAGGGCGGCCGCATCTTCGGCGCCGCCGTCGGGCCGATGTTTCGCCCCTACTACCTCCTGCAAGTGGCCTGCGGCGGGCTCGGCCTGCTCACCGGGCTGCTGTGGTTCGGCGGCGGCGGGGTCCACCGGGCGCGCGGGGTCGTGCTGCTGCTGGCGCTGATCGGGGCCGGGGCCGGCTGGTGGTTGGAGGGCGAGGTCGAGGCGCTGCGCGAGAAGCGCAGTGCGACCAGCGATGCCGTCCTGACGAGCGAATCCCCGTCGTCAGAGCAGGTGCGCGCCGCCGAGGAGGCGCGGGCCACGTTCGGCACCTGGCACACCTACAGCCTGTTCACCAACTTCGGGACGCTGGCCCTGGTGACGGCCGCGATGGCGATGGCCGCCTTCCTCCCGTCGAAATCGGGTGAGTAGTGCGAAGCCGCAAGCGGCTCAACCGATCCGCAACGTCTGCCGCAGTCGCGCCCGGAACACGTGCCATCCCTGCAAGCCCTTGGGGGCGTGCTCCTCCAGGAGCCAGGCGAGGATGTCGATGCGCTTGAAGCCGTCGTACCAGCGCATCGCCCCAAACAGGGTGACGGCGTCGCCGAGCGTTTTGCGGATGAGGCCCACAAGGCTGTTCGAGGTGTCGCGCTCCGGTAGCGGCACGTCGTTCTGCACCGCCCGCGACAGGTAGGCCAGGGCCAGTTCGCTAGCCTCGACGCACCAGCGCACCGGCATGCAGGTGACGCGCGTCGCCGTGCGCAGCAGGGCGGTGTAGGCCTCGAGGCACTGCTGCAATTCGGCGGCGCTGGGCGTGAAGGGGACGTCGTGCTGGAAATCGACCAGCAGGCCGTGCGCGTCGGCCGGCCCCGTGGGCAGGAAGCGCCGGCGAAAGGCGTCCGACTCGGCCAGCGTATCCAGCAGCGACACGATCGCGTCGGGCGCCTTGAAGCCGTCGTACCACTTCATCTCGTCATTCCAGCGCGTCGTCCCGAACCACTCCGCCGACGCGCGGAGGATCCGGCGCAGCAGAAGCGTCAGGCGGCGGAGGTTGGCCGCCTCGGGCAGCGGCCGGCCGGCGTCGAGCCCGCGGTAGAGGTACGCCAGCGTGACCTCGCTGGCGTCGCGCACGCTCAGCAGGTCGCAGGGGTCGTCGCGGGTCGCCTGCTCCACCAGGGTGGCGTACTCCGTCAGGCAGCGGTGCAGGTCCGCGGCCTCCGGCGTGAAGGCGATGTGGCCGTCCCAGTCGAGCAGCAGGGCGTGCCCGGTCGGCGCCTGCGGCGGCAGGAAACGGCGGCAGAAGGTCGTATTCAGGTCACGACAGCGCTCGGTACCCATCAGAATTGATCCTTCACGGTGGGGGGCCGTGGCTTCGAGTGCGAAGGAGGGCGATCCTCGTTCCCTACCCGGATGCTTGATTGTCATCCGGTGGGGCAAACTGGTCAAGGGGGCAGTGACCCGAACGGCCTCAATTTCCCTGACGACTGCGCTGACTCTGCCAACCGGCGAAGAAAGGCAAACTGTGCCGATCCGGCGGAATCGGCGCGAAGTTACGCCGGGAAGAGGTGCGCCACCGTTTCGGGTCGCAGCCGTTCGGTGGTGCCGTCCGACCGCGCCAGCTGCACTTCGTCCCACGTCAGGTCGAGGAGGCGGCCACGGTGGGGCCCGCCGGCACATTCGGCAACGACCTCCTTGCCGAGCAGACCGAGGCGCCACTTCCAGCACGCCTCCAGGGTCGTCAGGTCGCCGGCGCACAGGGCGTCGTATTGCTCATCGAGGTGATGGAGCAAACGGCGGGCGGCCGCAGCGCAGTCGCACTGCCGGCCGGTGAAGACCGCCAGCGACGCCGCCTCGGTCAGCCCCGCCGCGGCGAACGTCTCGGCGCCCTGGTTGACATTCAGGCCGATGCCGGCGACCGTACCGCGACGCTGCTCGATCAGGATGCCGCACACCTTGCGTCCGTGAATGAGTACGTCGTTGGGCCACTTGATTGTCGCCGGAAGCCCCGTGAGTTCGAGGATCGTTTCGCAGACGGAGACGGCCGCCCAGGCGGTGAGGATGGCGGGGCGGCGCAGCAGGGGCGGGGGGAAGAGCAGCACCGACAGAAGGACGCCGCTGCCGGGGGGGCAGGTCCAGGTGCGGCCGTGCTGGCCGCGGCCGCCGGTCTGCTCGCCGGCGAGCACGGCCACGCCGTCGTTGTCGGCGGCATCGGCCAGGCTCGCCGCGACGTTGCTGGTGCTGTCCAGCCGGTCGAAGACGAGGACGCGCCGGCCCAGGCGGCGAGTGTCGAGGTTCCAGACTTCGCGGGGAGTCATTCTTGAAGATAATCGAGGGCGATGTCCAGCGCCGGCGACGAGTGCGTCAGGGCGCCGACGCTGACCCGGTCCACGCCCGTTTCGGCGATAGCACGCACGGTGGCCAGCGTCACGCCGCCGGACGCCTCCAGCAGCACCCGGGGGGCGACGGCATCGCGCCGACGCACCGCCTCGCGCATCTGCTCCGGCGGCATGTTGTCGAGCAGCACGATGTCCGGCCCGCAGCGGAGCGCCTCGTCCAGTTCGGCGAGGTTGTCCACCTCGATCTCCAGGGGCACGGCCGTCCCGTGCAGCTTCCGCGCCGCCTCCACCGCCGCGACGATCTCCTTCTTGCCGCGGCCGAGGGCGGAGAGGTGATTGTCCTTGATGAGGACGCCGTCGAAGAGTCCGACGCGGTGGTTGTGGCCGCCGCCGCAGCGCACGGCGTACTTCTCCAGGAGGCGCCACCCCGGCAGCGTCTTGCGCGTGTCGAGGACCTGGCACTTCAGGCCGGCGACCGCCTCGACGTAGCGGCGTGTCTGCGTGGCGATGCCGCTGAGGTGCTGCAGGAAGTTGAGCGCGGTACGCTCGCCGGAAAGGACCGAGCGCATCGGTCCGCCGACCTTGGCCAGGCGGGTGCCCCGTTGCACGGAGTCGCCGTCGCGGGGGAGCGGCTCGAACTGGACGCGCGAGTCGAGGGTCGCGAAGACCAGGGCGGCAGCCGGCAACCCCGCCACCACGCCGGCGGCGCGGGCCACGAAGACGGCCCGGCCTTCCAGCGCCTCGGGGATGACGGCCTGGGTGGTCAGGTCGCCGGCGCCGACATCTTCCTGAAGCGCCAGTTCCACCAGGCGACGACAGGCGATGATTTCGGGGGGGGTGAACATGATGCCGAGGTTACCAGATCGAAGGATCAGAAACGCTCTGCGCCACTTTTCCCAGGGGGCAAAAGTGGCTGGCGAAAGCGGCCCGCGACGCAACTCCCTGTTGCCGTGGTGCTTGCGCTGCCGGATCGGATCGACCACATTTCGGGGCTGGTTCAAACGCGGGTCGCGCTCTGCCCGTG
>DATFNV010000033.1:0-3041 GCA_035266225.1 Gemmataceae bacterium | reverse complement strand
TCCCGCTGTCCGACCGCCCACCCCACCCCGAGGATGCCGGCATGACCCGCCCCCTCCGCCTTTTCTCCTCCCGATTGGTTCTCTGCGTCGCGCTGCTGCTCTTCGCCGCTCCCGCCCGCGCCGCCGACCCCCCGCCACTTTTCGAGAAGGCCGTCCTGCCGCTGTTGCAAGCGAAGTGCGTCCGCTGCCACGGCGGCGACAAGGTCAAGGCCGATCTCGACGTGCGCAGCAAGGCGGCCCTTGTCAGGGGCGGCGAAACGGGGCCGGCTGTCGTGCCGGGCTCGCCCGAGAAGAGCCTGCTGTGGGTCAAAATTGCCGCCGACAAGATGCCGCCGGGCAAGGACAAACTCTCCCAGGCGGACAAGACCATCGTCAGGGCGTGGATTGAGGCGGGCGCCAGGGACGACGGCACCGCGGTCACCAAGGACGACGCCACCGACAAACAGGTCACCCACGCCGACCGGCAATTCTGGGCCTTCCGCCCGCCGGTGCGGCCAGCCGTGCCGCGCGTCAAAGCGACCGAGCGGGTGCGCAATCCCATCGACGCCTTCGTGCTGGCGGCTTTGGAGAAGCAAGGGCTGACGCTGGCGCCGGAGGCCGACCGGCTCACCCTGCTGCGCCGCGCCACCTTCGACCTGACAGGCCTGCCGCCGACGCCCGAGGACGTGGACGCCTTCCTGGCAGACCGGGCCCCGGACGCCTATGAGCGCCTGATCGATCGCCTGCTCGCCTCGCCGCACTACGGCGAGCGCTGGGGCCGGCACTGGCTCGACCTCGCGGGCTACGCCGACTCGGAAGGCATCCTCGACGCCGATTACGTCCGCAGCGCCGCCTGGCGCTACCGCGATTACGTCATCCGCGCCTTCAACGCCGATAAGCCCTATGACCGCTTCCTCAAGGAGCAGATCGCCGGCGACGAGCTGACCGACTACTGGACCGCCTACCAGACGGGGAAGCAACTGCCGCCCGAGGTGGTGGAAGGACTTATCGCCACGGGCTATCTGCGCTGCGCCTCGGACACGAGCCGGCCCGATTTCGTGACCATCAAGAACGCCCCGGGCTACTACTACCAGACCCTCGATGACACGGTGAAGATCGTCGCGTCGTCGCTGCTGGGTCTGACGGCGCACTGCGCCAGGTGCCACAGCCACAAGTACGACCCGATCCCACAGACGGACTACTACCGGCTTCAGGCCGTGTTCATGAGCGGCTACCGCCCGGGGCAATGGGTGCCGCAAGTCCAGCGGAAACTGAACGAGGCCACCGCCGCCCAGGAGAAGGAAGCGGCGGACCTGAACGCGAAGATCGATGCCGCGGTCGTCGGGTTCAAGAAGCAGGCCGACGACCTGCGGCGACAGTTCGCCGAGCGGCTGTTCGCGGACCGGTTGGCGAAGCTGCCTGAGGCGATCCGCGAGGACGTTCGCCTGGCCCTGGGAACGGCTCCCGACCGGCGGAACGAGGTGCAGAAGTACCTCGCCGGCAAGTTCCAGAAAGACCTGCGGCCCGACGTCGCCGCGCTCCCCGGGGCCCTGGCGGCGACTTTCCCCGAATACGTGGAGAAGTCGAAGGCGCTGGCGGACGCCCTTCGGGCGGAAGAAGCGAAGCGGCGGACCTTGCCCGAGATCCGCGCCTTCTACGACTTGCCGGGCGACGTGAAGACGCCCCTCTTGCGGCGCGGCGATTACCTCAACCCCGGGTCGGAGGTCCGGCCCGGCACACTCGCCGTGCTGGCGACGAAGCAGCCCTTCACCTGGTCGCCGCCTCCCAGCGGGGCGCGGACCAGCAAGCGGCGCCTCGCCTTCGCCGAATGGTTGACGCAGCCCGACCACCCCTTGACCGGCCGCGTGCTGGTGAACCGCCTGTGGCTGCACCACTTCGGCGAGGGCATCGTCAGCACGCCCGACAACTTCGGCCGCGCCGGCAACGCGGCCAGCCATCCCGAGCTGCTCGACTGGCTCGCCACGGAATTCGTCGCCCGCGGCTGGAGCGTGGCGGCGATGCAGCGGTTGATGCTCACGTCGTCCGCGTACCGCCAGGCATCCACGGTCTCCGCCGAAGCTCGCGAGGCGGCGAAGAAAATCGATCCCGATAACCGCTTGCTGTGGCGGCAGCGGTTGCGCCGGCTGGAAGCGGAGGCACTGCGCGACTCGATCCTGGCGGTGGCGGGCACGCTCAACCCGGAGATGTTCGGCACGCCCGTCCCGATCCAGCGCCAGGCGGACGGCGAAGTGACTGCGGCGGCGGACCCCGCCGGCTCGCGCCGGTCGGTCTATCTCCAGGTGCGCCGGTCGCAACCGGTGACGCTGCTCCAGGTCTTCGATCAGCCGGTGCTGGAAACGAACTGCACGCGGCGCATGACCTCCACCGTGTCGTCGCAGGCGCTGACGTTGCTCAACAGCGACTTCATGAGCCAACAGGCGGCGGCGTTCGCGGAGCGCGTGCGCAAGGAGAAGCCGGACGACCCGGCCGGCTACGCGGTGCGGCTCGCCTTCGGCCGCCCCGCGACGGCGAAGGAGAGGGAGACACTCACGACGTTCCTCGACGCCCAGGCAAACCGGTATGATCGGACGGATCAAGAAGGCGCGCGACGTCACGCCCTGGCCGACCTGTGTCACATGCTGCTCAGCGCGAATGAGTTCGCCTACGTGGAGTAAGCGGAGACAAGGAATCCCTCGCATGAACCACTCACCGTCCCGGCGTGAAGTCCTGGCCCGCCTCGGCGGCGGCTTCGGCGGATTGGCGCTGAGCTACCTCCTCGCTCCCGCGCTCCGGGCGGAAGGGGAGCCGGCCGTCCACGACGTGAGAACGAAGAGTCCGCCGCTCCCCTGCAAGGCCCGGGCGGTGATCCAGCTCTTCATGCATGGCGGTCCCAGCCACGTCGATCTGCTCGACCCCAAGCCGATGCTCGAGAAGTACGACGGCAAGGCTCCGCCGGCCGAGGTCGCCGACGACGAGAAGATCACCGGCAACCTCCTCAAGAGCCCGTACCGATTTGGCAAGCACGGGGCGTCGGGGCTGGAGTTCTCCGAGACGTTGCCGCC
>DATFNV010000032.1:0-9827 GCA_035266225.1 Gemmataceae bacterium | reverse complement strand
CAGCAACAACGGCTCGCGGTACTTCGACGGCAGCCCCTGTAGCTCCTCGTCGAGGACGGCGCGCAGCTCGCGCCGGTCGAGGTCGTCGGGGGACTCCGGCGCGGGCAGCTCATCGAGCAGGACCGGCTCGGTGCGGCGGCGGGTGGCGCGGGCCCGTGCCTTGAGGGCGGCGTGGTAGGCCACGGTGTACAGCCAGGCGGCCAGGGACCCCTGCCGGCGGATGGCCGATGCCTTGCGCACCAGGATGAGGAAGGTGGCCTGGAAGGCGTCCTCGGCGTCGTGCTCGCTGCATAGTATCCGGCGGCAGACGCCGAACACCAGCGGGCCGTAGCGCTGCACCAGCGCCGCAAATGCCGTCTCGTCGTGGCCCTCGGTGAAGCGCTGCAGCAGGTCGCGGTCGGCGGTGACGCCGGCGCGCTCGGCGTCGAGGTAATGGCGCAACTGACGAATGACCGAGTCGAGGCGACCTGTGTTCATGGCACTCGCTTCCGACGGAATGGCCTGTCTTCATTGATACATCCCCGACGCCCGATGATAAATCGGGAATCCGGCGCGGGACCGGAAAATGGGGCGGAGGTTCGCACGGGGTGGCAGCTTTTCCGGGGAACCATCCGCGCCCTCTGCCCGTGCCCGTGCCCCTGCCCCTGCCCCTGCCCGATTGCTGACCGGGCACGGGCACGGGCAGGGGCACGGGCACGAGAGTCGCTCCCGGATGATTTGCCGTACCTGTTCGCACTGTACCGTCTGGCACGATCTCACGGGCAGGCGAAGGCGGGAAAGCTCAGCAGGGTCGTGAAAGCAGGGTGATTTTTCCGGCGACCGGGGTATCCTGTGAGGGAGGAGGTGATCGAAGCCAGGAAGGTCCGACCTCCCCACAGGTTCCGTCTCATCCACCGGGTTGTCTCGCCGGAGTCACCGATGCCACGAGCCCCATCCCTCAGCCCGGGCGCGCTCCCGCGCTGGTTGCTCGCCGCCGGAAGTGCGGCAATCGTTTTTCACCTGGCGGCGATCGTCATCCCCATCCTGGACATGCCCAGCGGCCCGTGGATCACGGATCAGGGCCTCCGACCGGCCGACGCCCCGGAGTTCGTCCACGCCGCCGCCGGCCTGTCCACGCTGCACGGCAAATACCTGCGCGTGGCGCACGGCTTTCACTTCGTCACCAACCGGCCGGCCGACATCCCCGAGATCCAGCTCGAAGTCCTCCTCAGGAACGACAAGGGCGAGGTCTTCGAGACTCTGCGCTTCCCGGACCCCAACGCCAACCCCTGGGTGCGGCACCGCCAGGAAGTATTGGTTAGCGCCCTGGCCCTCGACCTCCCGGTCGCGCGCCCGACCAGTGAGGTCGTCCCCCCCCCGGGGCAGGAGTCCAAGGTGTGGATCTGGGCCGTGCGCGGCGAGAACTTTGACAACGAGCCCCCGCCGGGCCCGCCTCCCGATCGCAAGGTGCCGCTCGAGTTTCGCGAGATACAGCAGCATCGCGTCCCCCGAACCCGCGACGTGGTGCGCCCGGCCGACTGGTCGCAGATCGTGGCCCGGTCCTGTGCCCGCTACCTCTGCCGCACCTACGGGGCGAAGTCGGCCGAAATCATTCGCCACAGGCGCGATCCGATTCCGCCCGCGGTGCTGTACGCCCGGGAGACGCCGCCTCAGGCCTTCGATGAACTTATCGCCAGCTTCGGGGAGATGTCCCAATGAATACGCCCAAATCCACGCTCACCCCGACGAAGCCGGCCGCCCCCGCGTCGGGAATCATCGCCTCCTGGGTCAACTTCTGGTTTGCCCCGGTCGATCCCGTCGGTCTGCACGCGCTCCGCGTCCTGGCCGGCCTCCTGTTCCTCTTCTGGCTGCTGCCGTTGGCCGGGCAGCAGCAGGCGCTCTTCGGCCTGGATGGCCTGTTCGACGCCAAGGCCTACGTCGAGTCGTCCCGCTTGCCGGACCTGCCGCCGCACCTGTTCGGCTGGTCGGCCACCTACCTGTCGGCCAACCCGGTCGTGCTGGGAGTGATCTTCTGGGTGTCGATTGCGGCGGTTGTCCTGTTCACGTTGGGCGTGGCGACGCGGTTCACCGGGGTGCTGACCTGGGTGGCAGTCGTCTCCTATACCGCCAACCCGGCGATCTCTTATGACGCCGATCCTCTCTTGCTAATGCTGGCCTTCTACCTCATGATCGGCTATCTCCTCCTGGGCCAGTGGGGTGCCGGCCGGTCGCTGCTCACGCGGCTCCTGGGGCCCCGGGAGACGTGGCTCTTCCACCGCCCGGCGACCGGCGCGGCCTTCGGCAGCGGGGAGAGCGTGGGGGCGAACCTGGCGCTGCGGCTGTTCCAGGTCCACTTCGCGATCGCGATGGTGGCCAGCGGCCTGCACAAGCTGCAGGTCAAGGAATGGTGGAACGGCCTGGCCCCGTGGTTCTATCTCAACACGCCGTTCGGCACCACAGCGGAGCGGGTGCAGGCTTACAGACCGTCCCCCGAGTCGTATTTGACGCTCTTCACCCTGGCGGCGTACCTGGTCCTGGCCTGGCAGTTTGCCTTCCCGGCCTTCGCCTGGCGGCGGGGGGCCTGGCGGGCCGTCCTCCTCGGCGGCGCCGCCGTGGGCTGGTTGGCCTGTGCCTTCTGGGTGTCGCTGCCGCTGTTCGGGCCGATCCTGGTCGTCTCCTGCCTCGGCTTCCTGTCGGCCGGCGAGTGGCGCTGGTTGCAGAGCTTCGTGGCCGAGTTCCCGGGCGTGCGCTCGGTCCTCCGCCGGCTGTCGCGGGTCCCGGACGGGTCAGTCCTTGCAGGTCCAAAAAGCGGGGCCGTGGCCCGGGCCGCCGCCGTCTCCGTGGGGCAACGCTGATGAAAACTCGATACCTGATGGCTCTCGTGCTGGGGCTGGCCGCGGTCGCGGCGGCGATCAACTGCGCCCCGGTGGACCCGGCTGCCGAAGAGGCGAGGAACGCGCAGACGGCCCGGCGCGGACCCGAACAGCCGCCCCCCGACGAGGCGCCCCTGCTCACTCCCGAACTGCTCAAGACCCAACAACCCGGCCAGCCCGTCGCGGCCCCCGACCCGATCAAGCAGCGCATCGACGCGGCCATCGCCCAGGTGCGCCGCCGCAAGCTGCGCACGGACAACGGCTTCTGGACTGTGTTCCACTACATCCTGGGACTGGGGCCCTCCGTGAAGTTGTACAACCCGGAGACGAAGGAGGACGTCAACGCCCTGGACTACATCGCCGCCGGCGGCAAGATGCCCGGGGTGAGTTTCATCCCGACACCGGACGGCCTCGACGTCGAAACCGGCCCCGGTACCTTCACCAAGCAGGGCCACCAGGATCAGTTCGTCGCCGAGATGGTCGAGTGGAACGTGTCGCCGGACCGCAAGTTCGTCGTCGGTGGCAAGTCGTACATCTTCCAGGACTTCCTCCGGCACAGCAAGGCGCGGGCCAGCCTCAAGAACCCGGAGCTGGAATGGGCGATAGTCATCATTTCAAGCTACTACGGCACCGACCTCACCTGGATCAACGCCGCTGGCGAAAAACTGCACTTTGAAGACCTGATCCGCGCGGAGCTGGACAAGGACGTGGACAAGGCGGCCTGCGGCGGCACGCACCTGCTGTTCGGCCTCAGCTGGTCCTACCACATTCACCTGCGGCACGGCGGGCAAAGCGTCGGCGTCTGGAAGGAGATCGCCGACAAGACGGCGCTCTACAAGAAGAAGGCGCGCGAGACGCAGAACCCGGACGGGGCGCTGTCCACCGACTGGTTCAAAGGCCGGGCCAACAACCCGGACGTGGGGGAGCGGATCCGCACCACGGGGCACATGTTGGAGTGGCTGGCGCTGGCCCTGACTGACGAGGAGCTGCGCGAGCCGTGGGTACAGAGCGCGGCCAGCGCCCTGGCGATGATGCTGCTGGAGAACCAGCATCAGGGCCTCGACGGCGGATCGATGTACCACGCGGTCCACGGGCTGCTGCTCTACTCCAGCCGCGTGTACGGCGCCGACAAGCTCGGCGAGTCCGCGCCGCACGCCCCCCTGCCTCTCGCGAAGAAGGGGTAACGATTCCGCTTGCGGCTTCGCATGTCCTGCGAAGCCGCAAGCGGCTCGGACGGCGACTCCTTACAATGTCGCCAGGCGACGGCGCGCCGCCGTCCCGCATCCCGATACCCGCGAGGCCCTCCATCCATGAAGCGCCTGCTGACGCCCTTGCTGCTGCTCGCACTCGCCGCCGGTCCCTGCCCGGCGCGGGCGGAGATCAAGGTCACCAACCTCTCCGTCAACACCGAGGCCGACGAGGACGACCCGCACCTCTCCAGCGGCGGCCTGACCCTGTTCTACACGGCCACCACCCAGAAGAAGTCGGACATCATGGTGTCGCGCCGCCGCGACAAGAGGCAAGCGTGGCCGGCCGGCAAGCCCATTGACGACTACGTCAGCACCGAGGCCGACGACCGCAGCGCCTTCGCCACGACCGACGGCCGTTACCCGCAGTTCCTCTACTTCGCGACGAAAAAGGACAAGACGCAAAAGAACTTCGACATCTACGTCGCCGTGCGCCAGGGGGCCGGCAGCGTCTTCAGCGCGCCGACCCCCGTGCCGACGGTCTCCACCGAGGAGGACGAGCTGCACCCGTGGCTCAGCGCCGACGGCAAGAGCCTGTACTTCAGCCGCAAGACGAAGGACGGCTGGCGCATGCTCGTCGCCCGGCGCAAGGAGGCCACCGGCGGGGCCGGCTTCGGCGACCCGGCGCTGCTGAAGGAATTGCCCGCAGGGTTCCATCACGCCACCCTGACGCCCGACGGCAAGACGATGTACCTTCAGGGGCCGCTGGAGAAGGGGCGCTGGGGGCTGTTCCGCAGCGGATACGGCAGCGACGGCTGGCAGAAGCCGGAGGCGCTGGAGGAGCTGAACAACGCGGACGGCCCGACCGGCGATCGCTCGCCGGGCCTCAGCCGTGACGGTTCGCTGCTCTATTTCGCCTCGGACCGGCCCGGCGGGAAAGGCGGTCTGGACCTGTACGTGGTGCCGACCGCGGATTTGATGAAGAAGAAATGAGGTCCGTTTAGCGGCCGCCCTCGGGGCGGCGCTCAAAGCGCCGCCCCGAGGCCGGCCGCTAAACGGTTACTTCTTCTCGAACTCGAGCGCCTCGGCCACGACGCGATACAACTCCGGATCCTGGCGGCGCAGGTCGGTGGCGAACTTTTCGGCCTCGGGTTTGGGACACGTCAGAGCATAGCGGACCAGCGCCTGCTGCATGAGCGGCGCGTCGTAGCCCTTCTTGCCGTACAGCGCCAGCACGTCGCCGGTCAGGTCCCACGCCTTCCAGCGGCGCAGGTCCTCCACCGCGATGTCGGCGATGTCGCTCTGGCGCAGGATCGTCGCCATGGCCCGCATCACCGGTTCGCGCGTGTCGTCCGGCTTCCACACGTGATAGAGGCGTAGCATGCGGATGACGCAGAAGCGCACGCCGAACGACCGCTTCTCGTCCTTCAGGATCGCATGGGCCAGCTCCCAGCCTTCCTTGGGTCGCAATTGGATGAGGCCGCCGAGCAGGCCATCGAAGGCGTTTGCGGTGCGGTCGGTCGGCTTCTCGATCATCTCGCGCAGCAGCTTGGCGTCGGCGTCGCCGCCGCAACCGCCGAGGAGGAAGGCGTACATGCCGAGGCGGTCCTCCGCCGTGGCCGGGTCTTTCAGCCAGCCGCGCAGCTTCTCCGCCGACAACTTGGGGCCGACGCCGGCGATGTCGCTGTCGGTCGCCTTGGCGAACTCGAGATAGGCGTCGGCGGCCAAATCCTTGTCGGGGTGCTCCAGGTAGTCGAAACAGTGGCGCAGCACGTCGCCGGTACACTTTGCGGCGAGCAGTCCCTTGACGTAAGCGACCGCCGCCTCCGACTTGGCCGGCGTGCCACGGAAGATATCGAGCTTATCCTTGGTGACGTCGCAGAACAGGAGGTACTTCGGCGGGTCTTTCGGGTCGGTGATCGGGACGTAGCGCGGGACCTCCAGGGCGGTCTTCTTCCCGAGCCAGGGGTCGGATTTCAGGACGGTCTTGATCTGGAATTCGCTGACCCCCTGGCCGGCGTCGCCGGGGCCGGTCGCCGGCAGCAGCCGCGAGCTGGTGACGGTGCCGAAGAGGACGAGATGGCACTGGGCCGCCTCCTCGCGGTAGGTGGCGGTTTGCCGGAAGTTGAACCCGCACAGGCTGCACGGCCGAGCCGGCGCCGCCGCCAGCAGCAGCGCCGGCCCCACCAGAACGATCCACGGCGAATGCTTCACATCGACCTCCGTTTCTGACGTATGGCTCGCGGCCGCCCTCGCTTTATCGATTCGCGAAACGATGAATCCGCGCCGCCCCGAGGGCGGCCGCTCAACGAGGAACCTCACTTCCCGCCCGCGGTGCGCGGCTCCGCCGGCTTGGGGGCTGGCGTCACCGGCGTCGTCTCCAGGCGCAGCAACTCCTCGGCGTTCTCGACCATCTCCGCGTCCTTCTTGCGCAGCTCCGCGACGAAGGCCGCCGCCTTGGGGTTGGCCTTGTCCTTGTGTACCGACCCGTCCGCGCCGACCTCGCGGGCGCACAGGGCGAAGCGGAGGATGCTTCGGCGGATAATCGGCACGTCGTGCGACTTCTGGCCGTACAGGCCCAGGACCTTCTCGGTCATGTCCCAGCAGCCCCACTTGCGCAGGTCCTCGATGGCCAGATCGGCAATGTCGCCCTGCTCCAAGAGCAGGGCCACGGCCGAGACGACGTCGCCCTGGGGAATCACGTCCGGCCGCGAGTCGTGGAAGAAGCGGGTGGCGCGCAGGGCCGAGTAGCGCTGCGTGAATTCCTTCCGGTCGTCCTTAAGGACGGAGCGCAGGTACTCCCAGCCTTCCTTCGGGTCCAGCAGAATGTAGCCGGCCAGGATGCCGTCGGAGCCGCTAATGAGCTTCTTCTCCGGATCGTCGAGCATGCCGCGCAGCAGTTTGGCGTGCTCGGGCTTGCCGCAGTGGCCGAGCATCGAGGCGTAGAGACCGTAACGGAAGCCCGGCGTGTTCGGGTCCTTCAGCCACTTGGCCAACGTCTCCGGCGGGAGGTCCTTGGCCATGTCCTTGTAGTCCTTGTAGTCGGCGTTGCCGAATTCCTTGTAGGCGTCGTTGGAAATCTCCAGCTCGGGGCTGTCGAGGTACTTGAAGAAGTAGGCGAGGCGCTCGCCCGGCTTCTTGTCCTTGACCTGCACCGCGCCCTCGAGGTAGGCGGCCACGTCACAGTCGGCCTTGACGGCCACACCGCGGTAGGGATCGATCTTGCCCTTGAAGACGTCGCAGAAGAGGAGATACTTGTACTTCTTGTCGTCGCCGGGGATGTAGCGGGGCAGCTGGACCTTCTTGGCGCCGTCGAGGATCTCGTGCTTCTTGATGACCTTCTCGATGATGAAGTCGGTGGTCCCTTCCAGGCCGTCGGTGGACGTCAGCTTGGCGTTGGTGGGCGTGCCGACGAGGACCATACTGGCCTGGCCGACGTCGCCGGTGAGCGTTTGCCCTTGCATGGTGCAGAAGGGGCAGCACCTGGCGGGGGAGGGCAAGACACAGAGCAGGAGAGCGAGGGCGCCAATCAGGAGAGGTGGGCAGCAGCGACGGGGCAGTCCGGCCATCAGCGGAACTCCTTGCGGTAGGTCGGGAAGCGAGACCACGATGGTATTATGCCCCGGTCGCGCGGCGCAAGCAAGCCAGGACCGGCCGCTTGTTTCGGAACGGCGCGGCGGTAAGCTGGGAAGGTCGCGCTCCCCTTCGGGGCGCGGTCCAACGATGTCGCGGAGGTGTCCCGATGAGAAAATGGCTGCCCGTCCTGTCGCTGTGCGGCCTGGCCGCCGGTCTGGCGCTGTCCGGTCGCCTGCCGCTGGGGGCGCCGCCCGCCGCGGCCGACGAGGCCCCGCCGGCCGTCCGCGAGGCCGAGTGCCGCCGCGTTCAGGGGCGCATGAAGATCGACGGCGTCCTCGACGAGGTGGCCTGGGAGAAGGCGCAGGTGCTGCAGGACTTCTCCACGTTCTGGGAGAAGCGCAAGGCGCGAAGCGCGACCAAGGCCCGCCTCCTCTGGGACGACCAGTTCCTCTACTTCTGCGCTGAGATGGAGGACGTCGATCTCTACGCCGACGTGAAGGTGCATAACGGCATGGCCTGGACGAACGACGTGTTCGAGCTGTTCTTCAAGCCGAGCGAGGACAAGCCCGCTTACTACGAATTCCAGGTCAACGCCCTGAACACGCAACTGGAGATGTTCCTGCCGTCGCGCGGGGCCGGCGGCTACCAGCGCTTCGCCCCGGTGGGCAAGCTCGGCATGGAGTCGGCGGTGCAGCTCGACGGGACGCTCAACGACTGGACGGACAAGGACAAGGGCTGGACGGTCGAGGGGCGCATCCCGTGGAAGGCGTTCGCGCCGACGGGTGGCCGGCCCAAGTCGGGGGCGAAGTGGCGCTTCGCCCTGTGCCGCTACGATTACTCCGTGGCCTACGAGCGGCCGGACCTGTCCTCGACGGCCCCGCTGACGCTGCCGGACTTCCACCGCTACGAAGACTACGGACAGATTACCTTTGTCGGCGGCGAGTAGTGACGCCCCGCGGGAAGGAGGCTTTCCGATGCTGCACCGCCGCGACGCCATGATCCGCCTCGGCCTCGGCGCCCTGGGGCTGCCCGGCCTTCTCGGTGCCGAGGCGGCCGCCGCCCCGACGTGACCCGGCAGTGAGCGACCCGGAGATGGATCTGGAGGAGCCGATCTACTTGCACCTGGTAGCCAGCTCCGAGGTGTCCCAGGAGCCGGCGGGGGTGGTGGTGCCGTGAAGCGCGAGGACCTGTTCCGCCACTTGCGGCGGCACGGGTGTCGGCCTCTGCGCGAGGGCCGGGCCCACTCCGTGTGGGTGAACCCGGCGAACGGACGTCAGGCGTCGGTGCCCCGCCACCGCGAGGTAAACGACTACACGGCCAGGAGCGTATGCCGCCAGTGCCTTCTCACGCGTGAGCCGGCTGCAGAGCGATGTCGTTCGGGTGCGGAGTCAGTAGTACCGGCGCCTCAAACGGGAGTTCGCTCATGATCCCTATTCCGGTCTTCTGGAAGCAGTACACCGCCACGGTGCATGGCCGGGTTCTGAAGGTCGTGCCCTGCGAAAACTGCTCGACCGAGTATGTCTACCTGATCGAACGCGAAGGTTCGGGCGTCGGCACCAGTATGTACGGGCTCAATGATGAAGGCGCCGAAGGCCACGCGAAATCGGCCGCGGAAGACACACTGAAATCCGTCCTTGAGAACGATTTTGACCCGGTCCCTTGCCCCGCCTGCGGGCACTACCAGCGCTACATGTTCCCCAAGTTGCTGGAAACTAAATGGCTATGGATTCAGGCCGTCATGCTCGTGGTGATCGTGTTTGGTTGCTTTTCTGCCGTCATCGCACTGTATTGCAGTGTCACATACCTGGAACGTCCGAATGACCATGACTTCGGGAAGATGGTCGCGGCTTGGTCGGTATTGTTGCTGCTGTGCCTCATCGGCCTCGGGCTGTCGAACTTCAACAAATTCAAAATCCGCCACTTCGACCCGAATTTGGAAGACCAGCAGGCGCGCATCGCGATCGGCCGGAGCCGGGCCGTTACTCGGGCGGAGTTTGAGCGAATGGAAAAAGGAACATCGGCGAATTGAAAAGGGGACATGGTAGATATTCCTGCCGAACAAGGTGCCGCGGCAGACCGGCCACGGTGCGCCGAGTAACGGCGTCGTTGATCCCCGTGTAACACGGGAAAGGTTGAGCGTGATACCTTTGGGTCGCCTGACCTACCTGAAGGGGAAACCTGGAGGGGACAACAGCATGTCCGGAAAGCCGTG
>DATFNV010000031.1:0-5698 GCA_035266225.1 Gemmataceae bacterium | reverse complement strand
GGTTTGTCGTCCGTGGCAGTGGTAACATGCACCGCCGCTTTCGTGTTTGGCATGCTGCTGGCGCTGCTCGGCGCCCTGAAATTGAAGCTCGCCGAGCGACTCGGCATCGGCGAGGGGCGCGTCGGTGGCTTGCTGGGGGCCCTCAGCCTCGCGCTCATCCCGATGATGCTCCTGAGCGGCCTGCTCATCGACGTGCTCGGGGTGCGCTTCGTGCTCGTCGTCGGGGCCCTGCTGGCGGCCGTCGCCGTCTTCAGCCTGTCGCTGCGGCGCAGCTACCTCGCCACCCTGGGCTGCGTGCTCGTCCTCGGTGCCGGCTCGGCCTGCCTCAGCACCGCGAGCGTCGTGCTGATGCCGCTGGCCTTCTTCGGGGAACACGGCCTGGCCGCGTCGGTCAACCTCGGCTACGTCTTCGTCGCCCTTGGCGCCCTGATGACGCCCACGCTGACCGACCTGCTCTTGCGCACGCTGAACTTCCACAAGACGTTGGCCCTGCTGGCGCTGGTCTGCCTGATCCCGGCCGTGACCGCGCTGCTGTTTTGGCCGCGCGACCTGGTCGAGCCGGCCGAGAAGGCCAACGTGCTGGAGGTCTTCGGCAAGGTGCCGGTCGTGCTGGCCGCCGTGGCCTTCCTCTTCTACGCCCCGCTGGAGTTCGCGGTCAGCACCTGGGGCTCCACCTACCTGACCGTCGATCAGGGCTACGGCGAAGGCCGGGCGGCCTGGATCATGACGTTCTTCTGGCTGGCCTTCCTGGTCGGTCGCGTCCTGATGACGCTGCTGTTCCACTCGCAGAGCCTGGACCCGAGCCGGGCGCCGTGGGTGATCTTCATCCTGACGCTGGCGGCGGCGGCGATGATGGGCAACCTGGCCGGCTCCGGCAAACCGCGCAGTGCCGCCTGGGGCCTGATTCTGCTCGGCTTTGCCCTCGGCCCGATCTTCCCGACGCTGGTGGCTGTCGCCCTGGGCGCGGCACCCAACGCCCACGGCACCGCTTACGGGGCGATGTTCGCCGTCGGCTCGCTCGGCAGCGCGACCCTGGCGCCGGTCCTGGGTCTGCTGGCGCGGGGGAAAAGGGTCATGCGCGCCCTGCGCTTGCTGGCGCCGCTGGCGCTGCTCCTCGTCGTCGCGGTGCTGGCGCTGGCGGTGGCGGCGGAGTAAGGCGGCGGCTCGCGGCGGATCAGGGCCGCGGCAGGCGGTCGAGTTGGCCGCGCGTCTCCGGCGTGTCAGGGTAGACGCGGCACTGCGGGGTGAGGGGGCCGTACCCCGGGCTGTGCGGCACGTCCGTGACGCGATAGCCCTTCCCTTCTCGGGTCAGCGGCAGGATGTACCGCCCCGCCTTCGTCCCCTCCTCCTTGCACCTCGCCAAGTTGCTGACCTCGACCGTCGCATCCTTTTCCGGCTTCTCCACGTCTTCCCGTGCCCAGGTCACCTCGACCACCTTAACCGGCTTGTCGAAGTCGTTCACCTCGGCGATGACCCACAGGTCGGCGACGAGGAATTGCGGGTGGGAAAGGACGGTGGGATGGCTCGCCGTCAGCGCCAGGAAGCCGAGGTAGGCGATCCAGGCGGCGAAGAGGCCGGCGGCGACGGCCAGCAGCCAGCGACGGCGCTTCATGTCACTGGGCCTCGTCGAGGCAGATGCGGTACCCATTGACCAGCTCCTGGTCGAGGTCGTAAACGCCGTGGAAGTCGCGGCGGTTGTCCTCGGGCGTCTTCCTCATCAGGTTGGCTTCGATGAGGTTGAAGATGATTTCGCCGAAGTCGTCGGTGCGGTTGATGCCCCAGCGGCGAAAGACGGTGCGGGCCATCAGGCCGAACTCGCGCAGGGCGAAGTCGCGGATGCCGCGCAGCAACTCCGGGCCGCTGACGTGGTCGGACGCCTCGGCCTCCTCGCCCGGCTCGCCGCGCGGCACTCGGCCCAGCGCCTTCTGCGTATGGGCCAGGGCCGCGAAGACGAACTCGTAAGCCTCGTAGGCGTAGCGCGGGTCGCGGCGGACGATGTCGGCGATCCGGGGTTGGTAGATGCTCATCGCACAAAGTTCCGCGTTTAGCGGCCGCCCTCGGGGCGGCGCGTCGGCAACGCGCCGCCCCGAGGGCGGCCGCTAAACGAGTGATACCTCATTTCAACCGAGTCAGGATCTCGCCGGCGGCGACCAGGACGCGCCGGCCGTCCTCGAATTCCACGAGGACCTTGCGGGCCAGCACTTCCTGGGCGAGGACGCGCCCCTGCCCCTTGGCCGTGACGACGCGCGAGCCGGGCGGCGGCAGCTCGGCCTGAAATTCCTCGTAGACGTCCTGCTCGAAGCGCAGGCAGCACTTCAGCCGGCCGCAGCGGCCCGAGATCTTCGACGGGTCGAGCGTGGACTTCTGCAACTTGGCCATGCGCATCGACACCGGCGGCATCTGCGTCATGTGCGTGTTGCAGCAGACCGGCTTGCCGCAGTCGCCGTAGTCGGCCAGGAGCTTGGCCTCGTCGCGGACGCCGATCTGGCGCATTTCGATCCGCGTCTGGTAGGTGCGGGCCAGGTCGCGGACCAGGTCGCGGAAATCGACGCGCTTCTCGGCCAGGAAGTAGAAGACAACGCGCTCGCCGCCGAAGAGGTGCTCCACGTCCACCAGTTCCATTTGCAGGCGGCGCTGGGCGACGAAGCCCTGGCAGGCGGCCAGTTCGTCGGCCTCGGTGGCGCGCAGTCGGTCGAGGGCGGCGCGGTCCTCCTCGCTCAGCCGGCGCAGGATTCGCCCCTGCGTCGGCTCCGCCAGCAGTTCCAGGGCGCGTGGGTTGGCCTCGCAGAGCACTTGGCCGACCTCCAGGCCGCGCTCGGAGCGCAGCACGACCTCGTCAGCGCGGCCGTAGGTTTCCCCCTCGCCCGGCTCGAACTCGCCTAGGAAGCGCATGGTGCCGTGGCGGACGATGTATTTGACGGTCATCGGGGCTCCGGGGCAGCGCGCGGCGGGGGGGCGAGTGTTGGACCATTGTAAGGCAGCCCCCGCGGAAGAAAAGACGAGATAGCCGCTTGCGGCTTCGCACGTTCAACCTGCGAAGCCGCAAGCGGCCAGGGCAGCGTCATTGCGCGTACTGGGTCCGCTGCGGCTCCTTCGTGCCCTCGACGAGGTTCCAGTACCGATCGATGGCCAGCCCGTCCCAGGTCTGTTCCGTGAGGTCGGGCCAGATGACCGTGACCTTGTCGATCTTCTCGCCGGCGCCGAGGCCGAAGACGTGGCGCGGGTCGTTGGCCGACATGTAACTGCCGCCGCCCTTGGCGAAGCGCACCTGCTTCCTGCCGTTCGCCTCGAGGATCACCCTGGCGCCGACGGGATCCTTGTGGTCCTTGCGCTTCAGGTCGAAGCCGACCCAGTGGCGGCCCTGGCCTGCCACCGTCTTCAGGACAGCGGTCGGCTCGTTGAGGTGAGCCAGCACCATGTCCACGCGGCCGTCGTTGTCCAGGTCGCCAAAGGCCACGCCGCGGCCGCAGTGGTCCTTCTCGCAGTAAGGGCCGCCGTGCTTCGCCGTGATGTCTTTGAAGATGCGCTTCGTGACGTGCGCCTTGATCTTGGTCTTGGGATCCTCGACCTCGACCTGGGCCTCGCTGCACTGCATTAGCAGCGGCTTCTGGAACCGCTTCGCCTTCCCCTGCGGGAAACGGATGGCGTGGCCGTTGGAGACAAACAGGTGCTCCAAGCCGCCGAGGTCGAAATCGACGAAGCGCGTCCCCCAGCCGACGTACGCCTGGCCGATGGCCGCGATGCCAGACGTCTGCGTGCCGTAGCGGAAGACGACGCGGTCGCCGGTGCAATCGTTGTAGTACAGGCCGTGCTTCTCGTTCTCGTAGTTGGCGACCCACAGCGAGGGCCGCAGCGTGCCGGCGCAGTCGCAGGCGTCGATGCCCATGCTGCCGTTGGCCGCGCCGTTGTCGTCGCGGGCCGCGCCGGCGCCCAGGGCCATCTCCTCGAACAGGATTTTGTCCTTGGTGCTGCGATTGACGTAAAGCAACTTATCGACCGTGTCGCAGGCGACGTAGACGTCCGGCTTGCCGTCGCCGTTGATGTCCACGATGACCACGCCCAACCCCTTGCCGTATTCCTTGGCCGCGTCGGCGGCGCGCAGGCGCTTGCAAATGTCCCCGGCTGCCTCCTCCGCTGCCTTGCCCGTCAGCTCCTGGATCATCGCCGCGGGCAACTTCGCCAGTTCCTTCTCGGCTTCAGTCTCGGCGGCCTCCCGTTCCTTCGCCTCCGGCAGCTTCTCGCCGAACTTGCGCTTGAGAAAGTCTGCCGTGAACTGCCGCCGCGCCTCGCGCTCCGCCCGGCCACTGGCCCGCACCTCTTCGACATAGTCGTCGTGTAGCGATTTGTAATCTTCCTCCTCGCGGTGGACGCGCAGGCCGGCCTTCTTGCTCACGTCGGTGAAGGTGCCGTTACCGTTGTTGCGGTACAGGATGTGTTGTAGGGCGTCGAAGTTTTTCGGCGGGCAGACGTCGCGCGTCTTGCCGTCGTAGGTGCATTCCGGATGGGTCTTCTTCTCCGCGTCCTCGGTCTTGCCGAACTGCCAGGTGACGTAGTGATCGACGTACAGATCGACCTCGCCATCGCCGTCGAAGTCGGCGAAGCCGGCGCTGGTGCTCCACAGGTTATCCTTGTCGAGGCCGGCTTCCTTGGTGACGTCGGTGAACTTGCGGCCCTTGGAGGGGTCCTTCGGGTCCACGGGGTCGTTGCGGAACAAGGCGAGATGGCCCCAACCGGTGACAAGCAGGTCGGGCCAGCCGTCGCGGTTGTAGTCGGCGACCGCGACGCCGTGGGTGTAGAAGTTGATCTTGTCCAGGCCGACCTCGGCGGTCACGTCCTTGAACTGGAAGTGGCCCATGTTCTTGAAGAGCTTGCAGGGCCGCCCGATGATCGTCCGCCGGTTCTCGCCGACGTAGGTGCCGCCGCCGGGGAGGAAGATGTCGAGCAGACCGTCGCCGTCGTAGTCGATGAGGCCGGCGCCGCCGCCGAGCGACTCGAGGATGGCGAGATGGCCGATCGGATTGCCCTCCTTATCGAGGATCTGCTTGCCGTCCTTATCGAGCATCGGCTTGCCGTCGATGGTCAGGGCCGCCACGTTCTGGCCGTTGTCGTAGGTGAACTGGATGCCGCTGGCCCCGGTCATGTCCAGGAACCAGGGCTCCCCCTTCTCTTCGGAGGGCTTGGGGTCTTCGATGGGGTCCTTGCTGCATGAGCTGAGGAGCAGCAGCACCGCCGCAATGGCCATCAGCGGTTGCGCCCCCCACAGGAGTCTCGACCCCTGGCGTTTCGGGTTCATGGTGGTCTCCCTCGCATCGGACGATAGGAACGAAACGATGACAACGGCGGCACGACGCCGCCGACAGAATCGCGGAGTACGCAACCAGTCGCTCGGGCTGGTGGAAAGACACCCCAATTAGACACGCTGAGCGGCCCGCTGACAAGCGGCTTTCGGCGCGGGAATGGCGCCGCGACGTCAGTAGCCCGCCCAGGCGTAGCGACTGACGGTGGCGATCAGCTCGTCGGCATCGACCGGCTTGCGAAGCAGGTCGTCGGCGCCGAGGTCGCGCACGTCGTCCGGCGACACGTCGGCGGCCCCCGTCAGGACGACGACCGGCACGCCGAGCCAGGTGGGGTGGCAGGGTCAACGCATACTTTACCAAGGCGAAATCGGGGGTAAGCATGGCATTTCGGCCAGCGTCGG
>DATFNV010000030.1:0-14529 GCA_035266225.1 Gemmataceae bacterium | reverse complement strand
GAATAGGGTCCAATTGCGCCAGACGTTTCCCGGGGCCTCCCCCCGCCCTGGACCGCGCCCAACCCGCCTCGCCCGCCTCGCCAAAGTCCGGAGATGCCGTTCATGCGTAACGACGTGTCGCCGAATGCGTCCCCCGACCCGGCCCCGCTCTTCCGGCTCGTCCGCCGGACGCGCGCCCTCCTGCGTTCGAGTTGGCTGGTCACAGGGGCGGCCCTCACCGGCGGCCTGGTGCTCACCACGCTGTTCGCGGTGACGGTGATCGACCTCCTCGTCCCGCTGCCGAGCGCGCTGCGCCTCACCTCGCTGCTGCTGGTCGCGGTGCCGGCGGCCTGGGCGTTCGTCGCCGGGGTGGTCCGCCCGGCCTTGCGGCGCCTGCCGCCCGTCTCCGTCGCCCGCCGTATCGAGTCGCACATTCCCGGCATGCACAGCCGTCTGGTGAGCTGCATCGACCTCGCCGGGAAGGGGACCGAGGCGAGCCCGTCGCCCATCTTCTTGCGGCGGCTGGTGACGGAGGCGGTCCAGCGCGTCCGCGGCTTCCGCCCCCGCCGCGTGGTCGATTTCCTCAGCCTGCGCCGCGCCGCCGCGTTCGCCCTCATCGGCTCGCTGTCCTTCGGCCTGCTCTGGGTCGTTTTCTCCGAGCGCGTGCCGACGGCGCTGGCCCGCATCTTGCAGCCGTTTGAAGACATCCCGCCGAAGACCGGCGTCGAGTACACGGTCAGCCCCGGCACCGCCTCGGTGCTGCGCGGCGAGGACGTCGTCTTCATCGCCCATGTCCAGAAGGGCACGCCGGAGAAGCTGTGGGTCGAGTTGTACAGCGACCACGGCGCCGCCACCCTCAAGCACGATCTTCAGAAGGGAAAGAGCGCCGACTGGAAGCTGACGCTGTCAGGCACGCTGTCGGCCGGCTTCGAGGACGGCTTCACCTACCGCGTCTTCGGCGGCGGCACCTGGAGCAAGAAGCACCGCATTACGATGGTGGAACGGCCGCGCATCGTGGGGCAGCACACCGTCCTGCACTTCCCCGAGTACATGGCCCTGCCGCCGCGCGTCGATCCCCCGCAGGCCACCGAGGTGACCGGGCCGGACGGGAGCGAGGTCGAGGTGGTCGTGCAGTCCGAAGGGCAGGTCGCCGAGGGCGAGGTGCAAATCCTGGAGCCGCGCCGCCGCAACCCCGCCATCAAGGAGCGCCCCGACCGCCTCTGGTTCGACGACCGCCTGCCGCCCGGAGCCCAGGCGGACGGCACCTGGCAATGGGACGGCGAGAAGCACGGCCGCGTCACACATACCGAGCCGGCCGCCCTGGGCACGCACGGCCACTGGTTCCAGGACACGCCCGCCGGCTTCCCCGTGGCCAGGGGCGAGACGCTGTTCACCTACGTCTACCTGGTGCCCGATCAGAAGCCCGAGGCGGTCATGGTCCAGTGGCACGACGGCACCGGCTGGGAGCACCGCGCCTACTGGGGCGCCGATGTGCTGCGCATCGGCAAGGCCAACACGCCGGGCTGCCGGCACGTCGGACCGCTGCCGGCCGCCGGCGAGTGGGTGCGCCTCGAAGTGCCGGCGGATCTGGTGGACCTGGCGGGCAAGAGCCTGCACGGCATGTCGTTCACGCTCCACGGGGGACAGGCGTACTGGCACTCGGCCGGCGCCGAGGAACTGGAGCTGGCCCCGGTGCGGACCTTCGCCATGAAGGAGACGGGGCCCAACGAGTGGTCGGGTCGCTTTCCGCTGACCGGCACCGGGCTGTTCCGCCCCGAGTTGCGCAACGCGCTGGGCCACGCCAACCCGACGAAAAAGGAGGCGAAGTACGCCGCCCTGCCCGACAACGCGCCGCAGATCGTGCTGGAACGGCCGACGGCCGACATCGTCCGCAGCGAACCGGGCGTGGTGCCGCTGGTCATGGCCGCCTTCGACGACTACGGGTTGGCCGGCATCGACATCCTGCTGCGCCGCGGCGACCGAACCGAGCCGGAGCGCCGCCCTGTGCGCAAGTATGATTCTCCTCAGCGGAGCGATAACGTGGCCTATGGCCTCGACCTGGCCGCGCTGAAGGTGCAGACCGGGGAGACACTGCACTATCGGCTGGAGGCGCGCGACCGCAAGGGACAGAAGGCGCTAACGCCGGAGCTGGCGGTGCGCATCGCCCCCGACCCGAACGCCGACGACAAGCAGCTTGACGCCTTCGAGAAGACGCAGGACCCCTTCCGCGAAAAGCTGGCGAACCTCATCGCCGAGCAGGCCAAGGTGCGCGAGGCCGTGGAAAAGATGGAGGCGAAGTACGCCCCGCTCGTGGAGAAGATCGAGGCCGCCAAGGCCGAGACCCGTCCGGCGCCCGAGGGCGCCCCGAAAGTGAATGACCCCACGAAACCGGCGCCGACGGCCGCCCCGCTGAAGCTCGACCCGCAGAGCGCCAAGGAGCTGGCAGAGCTGCAACAGCAGATGGCCCAGCTCGCGGCGAAGGAGCAGCAGAACGCTCAGTTGGCCCAGCAAATCGCCGGCGACCTGGACAAGAGCGCCCAGCAGGCGGGCGGCTTGCAGATGATCCCGAAGCCGGTGCTGGAGCAGATGCAGGCCCTGCAGCGAGCCTTCCAGCAGAGCGCCTTGCAACCGTTGCAGGACCTCGCCGCGAAAATGGCGCAGGGTGCCGACCCGAAAGCCGGCACGCCCGACCTGAAAGGGATGAAAGCCCAGGGCGACCGTCTGCAAAAGGAACTGGAGGCGCTGCGCGAGCGCATGGAAGCCCTGACCCGCGCCCGCAAGGGGCTGCGCGATAACCTCGACGAGGCCATCAGCAAGCTGAAGGAGGAGATGGACAAGCAGACCGCCGGCCTGACGGCCCGTGAACTGGAGGAGCTGAAGAAGCACCTCGCCGCGCTGATGGACGAGTTGAAGAAGGCCCAGGGCAAGGAAAAGGACCTATCGGATGAGACGGCCAAGGCCCCCGACGAGAAACTGCCCGACCTGGAGAAGAAACAGTTCGACCTGGAGAAGCTCCTCGCAGACCTCTTCAAGAAGACGAAGGACCTGCAAATGAGCGAGAAGATGAAGCGCATGAAGCGCCGCCCCGACGTGCCGGACCAGCCCTACAACCCGGAGGCGCAGGGCGAGAAGCCGGTGCGGCCGAAGGAGGAAGACCCCGACGAGCCCGACAAGAAGAACGCCAAGGCCGACCCGTCCAAGCCGAACGCCGAGACGAAGAAGGACAAGCCGGAAGAGGACGAAGATGAGAAGTACTTCATGCCGGCGCTGAACGGTCCCAAGGAGAAGACCGATCCGCGCTATGAGAAAAAGAAGCGGCCAGTCGCCAAGAAGCCGAAGGAGGGCGGCAGCCCGCAAGAGGAGCGGCAGGACTTGCAAGGCCGCCAGCAGGAGCAGATGCAAAACGCCAACGCGGCGCAGCAGAGTCTGCAATCCGATGCGCAGGCGCTAGAGCAGATGTTGCAGCAGTTGCAGCGGGCGCTGAACGGGGAAAAGGGCGAGTCGCTGTCGCAGATGATGCAGTCGGACCTGATGCGTCAGGCGATGGCGATGGCCCAACGGATGCACCAGCAGGGCCGCGGACAGGGTCAGCAGCCGAATCAGCAACCGGGTCAGCCGATGCCGCCGTCCACTCAGCCGACGGCCGGCGACCTGCACGGCACACCGCCGACCGGTACGCCGCAAGAGGCGGAACTGGCGAAGCTCGACCCGGCGACGCGGACGGTCATCCTGAAGATGCCGCCGCGGGTGCGCGAGGAATTGCTGCAAGGGATGAAGGAGGAGGGACCGGAAGGGTATCGGAAGTTCATTCAGGAGTATTTCAAGAAGCTGACGGAGGTGAAGGGGGCGAAGTGAGTCGCCGCGTGCGATATCATGAAGGCGCCCGGCAAACTATCGGGAGGACTTACCGTGGATACCACCCAACGACGACGCCCCCTCGATGAACTCGCCCGTCTCGGGGAAGCGATGTTCGACCGGCAAGTGCGGCCGGCGCTCCGGCCAGAGGATCACGGCAAATACGTCGCCATCGATGTCGAGACCGGCGACTACGAAATTGACGAGGACGACTATACGGCCGTCACTCGCCTGCGCTCGCGGAAACCGGCGGCCGATATCTGGCTGATGCAGGCGGGCTTCCCGACAACGTGCCGTATCGGAGCGGTCCGATGATCCGAGGCACCGTGAACGCCCGCCTTGAGGCCGTTGTCCGCCTGCGTCTGCGCGGGCCAGGCGGGGAGTCAGACGTCGATGCGATCATCGATTCTGGTTTCACTTCGTCCCTGACACTGCTAGCGACGATGATAACCGCCCTGGGTCTTGTTCGGCAAACGGGTGGAATCGCACGGCTGGGGGACGGCTCGGTTTGCCAGTATGACACGTTTGCCGCGGAAGTAGACTGGGGCGGCACTTGGCGGGCGGTGCTGGTGACAGCCGTCGGGAACGAATCCCTGTTGGGAATGAAGCTACTGGCCGGTCACAAGTTGGTGATCGACGTGGTACTGGGCGGTTTGGTAGAGATCCTTCCACTCCCCTGAGACACGCCGAGCCAGCAACCGAGCCAACTGATGCCGCCGCGGGTGCGCGAGGAACTGCTGCAAGGAATGAAGGAGGAAGGACCGGAGGGGTATCGGAAGTTCATTCAGGAGTATTTCAAGAAGCTGACCGAAGTGAAGGAGGCGAAGTGACAACTCGTTTAGCGGCGGTTTGCAGAGCGGCGCGTCCGCCGCGCCGCCCCGAGGGCGGCCGCTAAACAATCGGGTGTTCGGAAGCGGGAGTGAACCGATGGCAGACGATAACTACAAGAGGTACACGGAAAGCGCACGTCGAGGAATCAAAGGCGAAGCTTTCTTTGAATCGCTGATCGTTGATAACGCGATCCCCCATCGAATCGCGCGACAGAACGATCTCGGAATTGATTTTCTCTGCGAATGGACCTACGGAGACCGGCCCAGGGGCATTCTGTTTTCGGCACAGGTCAAAGCCACGACAAGCGACAGGGTCAAATGCGAACCGGCTGGCAAGTCAGAGTTGAACGGCCTTGCCAAGTACACGCTAACGGGCGCTGATAAAGTAGATGAGCGGACCATCAACTACTGGAAAGGTCTTGGACTACCAGCCTTCTTGTTCATCGTCATCGAAGATACATTGAATAGTGCAAGTCGCCTGAACTGTTATCATAAGCGCTATACTCCGCTGTTGGCCGATTGCGCGAGTGCGGATGACAAAAACGGTACGACGTCATTCTATCAGGTGAACAATGAAGCTACGTTTCTAGCGTTTGCCGATCCCGAAAAGGAGATTGGAGGGTTCGCCAGAGACCTTATCATCGACTACGCAACGCTCTCATACTCCAAGGGGCACGTCGTACAACTGACACCAAGCCAGTTGGGCTTTTGGCCGTTTCCGAACAAAGCGAACCCAGACGCCGCGCGTTATTTTGGTGAGTTGATTGGTTGGCACCGAAAGAAGATCAAAGAAACGTGTAATTGGACGACCGAACTGCTTGACCGATTGCCAACCGAGTAGGGGCTGGAGGTATAAAAGGGCGCTCACGCTAACCAGGTCTCCGCGCCGATGGTAGACCTTCGATCAGAGCCGGTGGAACGGCTAGGAGACCGTGCCTCAACCAGTGCATCCGCCCTCGGGGCTGCGAGTGACAAGCGGCCGTTCGAGGGCAAGACGGGAGGTGTTAGGTGGACGAAGTTCAGATTCCCGAGCGGATCTCCAACCTGCAGACCGTGGGCAACATCGGTTTGTTCTACGTCTGCTACCGCCTTTCGAGGCTTGATTGGAACGTCATGCCGACGGCACGAAACGCCAAGGGCATCGACATTCTCATATACAGCCAAGATGCCTCCCGAAAGAAAACGATCCAAGTGAAGACGCGATCACACGCGGGCGATGTTCCTTTGGGAAACAAGCTGGACCGCTTGTTCGGGGATTGTGTAATTGTCTGCCGGCATGTCATGAGGGAGACCCCGGAGTGTTTCATCCTTACTCCGGAGGAAGTCCGCCGGCTGGCACATCGGTGCGAAAAGGAAGGCAAGGCCAGCTTCTGGTTGCAGGCGCGCGACTACGCGACCGATGAGTTTCGCGAGCAGTGGCAGCGGATTGGGTCGGGCGTCACTCCTCTCGCCCCGGCTATCCCCCCCCCCGCAGAGCGGTCGAACTCTAGGCGAGTACATGGCAACCGAACGAATGTCTCCGGGCTGAAAGCGAGACCTGCGGTGGCAGGCGTGGCACGGTCAGGAGGTCATCCCACAACCAGGACACAGAGGAGGGGCAGCAATGGTGATTACTCTCGGAACCGATCTTGAGGCCGTACTGAAAGAGGCAGCCCGCACGCAGGGTGTCTCCCCCGAGGAACTTGTCATGAAGACGCTGCGAGAGCGGTTATCGCGTCCGCAACCCATCGAGCCTCGCGATGACTGGGAGCGTCGCCTCCTCGCGGTGGGAAGCGACTGCGGGGTGAGTCTCTCCAATGAGGCTCTAGGCAGCGAAGGGCTCTACGAGTAATGGCCTAGCTGGCGGACACCAGCCGGGCACGCCAACAGAGGAGGAAGAGCAGTGGTCATCGCGATTGAACCCATCCTTGAGGCCGCTTTGCGAGAGCGGGCCCAGGCGCAGGGTATCTCCCCCGAGGAATTCGCAGTCAAGACGCTCCGTGAGCGCCTACTTCCCCGCCCGCAACTTCGGGAACCGCGCGATGATTGGGAGCGGCTCCTGCGAAGTGCGGCCACGGACTGCGGGGTCTCCCTGTCCAATGAGGCCCTGAGCAGCGAAGGACTGTACGACTGATGGCCTACCTGATCGATACCAGCGTTCTCGGTCGCTTGGCAAACATAGCTGACCCGCAGTTTCCGACGGCCGACCGGGCAGTGACGGAACTACGTCAGCGCGGGGAGGTACTGCACATTACTCCGCAAAACCTCGTGGAGTTCCGCAGTGCGGCTACTCGCCCCCAGGCGATGAATGGATTGGGACTGTCGGCCGCACAAGCCCTGGCGAGGGCGACGATCTTCGAGGCGGCGTTCAAGCTGTTACCCGAAACGGACACCATCTTCCCGGCCTGGAAGGCGCTGGTGGATGGCCTAGGGATCATCGGCAAACAGGTGCATGACGCCCGCCTCGTTGCCGTCTGCCATGTCAACAAGGTGACGCACCTGTTGACGTTCAACGTGGGTCACTTTGCCCGCCTGGCGGGGTTCGGGCCGGGGATTATTGTGGTCGATCCGTCCACTGTGTGAGGCTAACCGCGCCGCCCGGAGGGCGGCGGCTAAACGAACGAAACGATCGGGTCGGTGTTCATGCTCGAATGGCTCCTCAAAAAGATCGGCATCGGCGACGAGTTCGTCGATCACCTCGGCGACACGGCCGTGGCGGTGCAGCATCCGTTGCTGCTCATCGTCGGCCTCGCGCTCCTGGTGCCGGTCGGCGCTTTCATTTACCTGCGCCAGCGCCGCAACCTGCCGAGCGTCCCCTTCGGCCTGCGCCTCGCCCTGACCACCACGCGGGTCGTCGTCCTCGCCCTGCTCGTCCTGGTCCTCGCCGGGCCGTACATCAAGTTCGATCACAAAAGCGAGAAGAAGCCCATCGTCGCCCTGCTCTTCGACCATTCGCAGAGCATGCAGCTTCCCGCCGGGCCGTTCGAGAGCGACGGCGAACTGGACCGAATCGCGCAGGCGGCCGGCTACCAGACGCGCAGCGGCCCCATCGACACCGAGGCGCGCAAGGCGCTCAACCGCATCAGCCGGGCCAAGCTCGCCCAAACCGTCGTGCAGAACGGGACGAAGGACTTCCTCGGCCCGTTGGCGAAGAAGTACGACCTGCAATACTACTCGTTCAGCCGCGAGGTCACGCCGCTCGGCGTCGATCCCGCCAAGCCCGAGTTCCCGGAGCCGCCCAACCCCGGCGGACCGGCGACGCACATCGGCGACGCGGTCGGCAAGGTGCTGGACGAGTCCGGCGGCCGGCAGGTGGCCGGCGTCGTCGTCTTCTCCGACGGCCAGAACACCGGCGGCCGCGCCCCCTCGGAGGTCGCCCACGCGGCCCGGGCGGCGGGGGCGCCGATCTTTGCAGTGCCGGTCGGCTCCTCGACCCGGCTGCGCGACGTGGCCATCGTGGACGTGTTCACCTCGGGCCTGGTGTCGGTCGGCGACACGGTCAAGGTGGCGGTGACCATCGAGTCGCAGGGGTTCGACAAGCGGCCGGTGAAGGTCGAGCTGCGCGACGGCGACAAGCTGCTCGACACAAAAGAGATCGTGCTCAACTCCGCCGAGCAGCAGCAAGTCGAGCTGACGTTCGAGGCCAAGGAGGCGGGGGCGCGCTACCTGACGGTGCAGGTGCCGCCGCAGCCCGAAGAGCCGGACTACCTGCGCAGCAACAACACCGACGTGGCCTTCGTGCGCGTCAGCGAAGAGAAGCTGCGCGTCCTCTACGTCGAGGGCTTGCCGCGCTGGGACTTCCGCTTCCTCAAGAATGCCATGCGCCGCGACCACGGGCTCGGCGGCCGCGTGTCGAAGGAGCCGGAGGTTGTTCTCGAAGCCGAGTGGCGCCGCCGGTCGCCGGTGCAGCAGGCCCTCGCCCTGCCTGGGTCGGTCAAGGAGCTGTCCGAATATCACACCGTCATCCTCGGCGACGTGTCGCCGAAGCTGCTGACGCCGAAGTTCGTGGCGATGTTGGCCGAGGCGGTGCGCGAACACGGCGTCGGCCTGATCGTCGAGGCCGGCCCGCTGAGCATGCCGCACCAGTACGACGAGCGCTTGCAGGACCTGCTGCCGGTGCGCCTGCGCTCGCAGGCCGCGGGGGTCGAGGCACCGGTGTACAAGCCGTTCCGCCTGGAGCTGACGCCGGACGGCTCGCTGCACGAGGCGATGCGCTACTACGACGACCCCGGCCGCAACGGCAACGCCTGGAGCCGGATGCCGCCGTACTACTGGTGCAGTGCCACGGATCGGGCGGCGCCGGGGGCGACGGTGCTGGCCTGGAACCCCAGCGTCCAGGGACGCTACGGCAAGCAGCCGCTCGTCGCTTACCACTATGCCGGCTCGGGCAAGGTGCTGTTCGTCGGCACCGACTCCACCTGGCTGTGGCGGCAGAACGTCGGCGACCGCTTCTTCTACAAGTTCTGGGGCCAGGCCGTCCGCTTCGTCGCCCGCCGCGACCAAAGCGGAGCGAAGAAGAGTTGGATCGAGGTGCGCCCGATCCGCGCCCAGCCCGGCGAGACCGCGCAGGTCGATGTGATGGCCTTTAACGCCGACGGCTCGCCGCGGACCGAGGCGACGCTGCCGGTGCGCGTGGTGGGCGGCGGCTCGGCGACGACCGTGCAGCTGAGTGCCGACGCGGCGGCGAGGGGTCGCTACACCGGCCGCTTCCCGCTGCCGTCGCCCGGCGAGTACCGCTTCACTTACGAGGCAGCCGCCGAGCCCGTCGAGGCCAGGGTGCGCGTCCTCGTCTCGCCCGAGGAATTGCGCCACCCCAACGTCAACCGCCCGGCGCTGGACCTGTTGGCCAGCACGTCCGGCGGGCAGATGGTCGAGCTGCCCGACCTGGCGTCCATCGCGGACAAGCTGAAGGGCGAGACGAAGTACGCCGAGCGCCACCGCGAGGCGACGCTGTGGGACAACTGGCTGATGCTGGCCGTGCTGATGTTCGTGTATTCCCTCGACGTGGGACTGCGCCGACTGGCGGGGTTGTCGTGATGCGTAAACATATGGCGATTACTGGACTGGTCCTCCTCCTCGGCGCCCTTGCTGCGCTAATGCCGGTCGTGCCGGCGCAGGAGCCGAAGCCCGCCGCCGCTCCGGCTCCGGCGACCGGGGCGGAGCCGCTCAGCGAGATGAAGATCGTCGAGCGCGTCAACGCCGCGACGGACAAGGCCCTGGCGTATCTCGCCTCGAAGCAGCAGCCCGACGGCAGTTGGTGCAAGGACAACCACGCGCCGAATGCGCTGGCCCTGCTGGCGTTCATGGGCCGCGGCCACGTTCCCGGGCGCGGGCCGTACCGGGACGTGCTGGAGAAGGGCAAGAAGTTCATCCTCGGCACGGCGCAGCCGAACGGCGTGCTGGCGCTGAGCGGCCGGCCGATGTACGAGCACGGCCTGACGACGCTCGCCCTGGCCGAGACGTACGGCATGGACCCCGACCCGGCGCTGGAGGACAAGCTGCGCAAGGCGGTTGACCTGATCGTGAAGACGCAGTCGCCCGCCGGCGGCTGGCGCTACACCCCGGCGCCGGTCGATCAGGACCTGAGCGTCAGCGTCATGCAGATCGTGGCCCTGCGCGCCGCCAACAACGCGGAGGTCCCGGTGCCGGCCCAGACCATTGAAAAGGCCATCGCGTATGTCCGCGCCTGCGGCGCCCCGACGGGCGGCTACGGTTACACCGGGCCGGGGGCGGGGCCGCAGACGACGGCGGCCGGCGTGCTGTCGCTGCAACTGCTCGGCAAGCACGACGACCCGAACATCCCGAAGTCGCTGCAATACCTGGCGGGGATCCCCGTGATTTGGGGCGCCGGCGGGCCGCAATACTTCTACTACTTCCATTACTAC
This sequence comes from Gemmataceae bacterium, assembly GCA_035266225.1. Lineage (GTDB taxonomy): Bacteria > Planctomycetota > Planctomycetia > Gemmatales > Gemmataceae > DATFNV01. Next base: position 4,001 of record DATFNV010000030.1, on the reverse strand, counting down.
GCCGTGCAGGCGTTCTACCAGGCCGGCGGCAAGGAATGGAATGAGTGGCACCCCAAGATCCGCGAGTTGCTGCTGGAAAAGCAGAACGCGGACGGCAGCTTCGACGTGCCGCCCGGCACCAGCGAGGCCGGCATCGAGCCGAACAAGATTTACTCCACCGCGATGGCGTGCCTGGTGCTGGACATCTACCAGCACTTCCTGCCCGCCTACCAGCGCTGAGGAGAGAGCGATGAACCGACTGCTGCTCACCGCCGTCCTGATCGCCTGGGTGGCGCCGCGCGCCGCCGCGGAAACCGGCTCGATCACCGGTGTCATCGACAAGGCGGATAAGGTGACGGCGATTAATGCCATCGATCGGAGCGACGACAAGAAGTTCCCAGGCAAGCTCGACGCCAAGACGGGCAAGTTCACCATCGACGGCCTGCCGCTTGGCGCGGCCTACGACCTGCTCATCGACTTCGGCAAGGCTCGCCTCGAAGGGGTCAGTTTGACGGTGCCGCGCTCCGACTACGAAGTTGAGCAGCCGCTGAGCAAGGAGGACGAGAAGTCGCTGAAGGAGAAGGCCCAGGAACTCAACCAATTCGAGGACGAAATCGACGTGCTGGCGATCAAGGGCAACATCCAGCACGCTGTCGTCGTGCTGAACAAGCGGCGGACCAAGCCGTTCTACGAGTCGAAGCCGGGCGAGATCATCTGGCGGCTGGAGGTGTGGCGCTTCGAGAAGCCCGACGAGACGTGGATCAAGGTGCAGGACGAATTGTTCCTGGTGCTGTACCGCGAGCGCTTGCAGAAGACCGATTACGACAAGAAATCGGTGACGCTGGACGGGGCCCTCGGCGGGCTGAAGGTGACGAAAGAGAAGGCGGCGCTGGACGTGGGGACGATCAAGCTGCCCGCGGGCGACGCGGGGGTGCGGATTCGCAATTAGGCCGCTTGCGGCTTCGCAGGTCAGACGTGCGAAGCCGCAAGCGGCTGTGGAGGACTGGACCATGAAACGCCTGCTGCAAATGACCGGCACGGGGCTCCTGCTGGCGGAAATCCTGCTCATTCTAACGGGGGCGGCCGCCACGGGGCAGGACAAGCAGGACCGCAAGCTCGGCACCTGCGGCCCGCCGCCGCGCAAGAACCCCGAGCGCCAGACCTCCGCCGAGGGGGTGCCGCCGCTGCCCTTGCCCGCCGTGCCCCTGCGCCGCAGCGAACCCAAGGCCGAGCCGGCGCCGCCGCTCATGGTCGCCAAGATGGAGTACGGCACCTTCCAGGACTGGAACACCGACCCCGGCGACGTCGATAACCTGATGCGCTACTTCCGCAGCCAGTTGAACCTCTGGTACGGCTGGCGGCACATCAACGTCAACGAGGTCGTCGCCGCCCACAAGGCCGACAAGCCGACCAACGTGCCGGTCCTGTACATGAGCGGGCACGAGGCGTTCCAGTTCACCGACGCCCAGCGTGCCGCCGTCAAGCAGTACGTCCTCGACGGCGGCACGCTGCTGGGCGACGCCTGCTGCGGCCGGCCGGAGTTCGCCGACTCCTTCCGCCGCGAGGTCAAGGCGATGTTCCCCGACCGCTCCTTCGACCTGCTCGAGTCGGACCACCCGATCTACCGGGCCTATTACAAGTACACGAAGGTCAATTATCTCATTTGGGACAACGGCACCAAGAAGGAGTTCCAGGGCCCGCCGCAGCTGTTGGGCATGAACGTCGGTTGCCGCACGGCCGTCATCCTGACGCCGTTCGACATGAGCTGCGGCTGGGACGGCCACACGCACGAGCGCGGCTCGCGCCTCATCCCCGAGGACGCGGTGCGCCTAGGCATCAACATCGTCAGCTACGCCGCGGCCTTGCGGCAGCTCGGCGAGGCGCAGGCGGTGACGCGCGAGATCCAGTCGCCGGTCGCCCGCCCGCGCCAGCAGTTCACCTTCGCTCAACTCCGCCATCAGGGCGACTGGAATCCCGACCCGAACAGCGTCTACCAGTGGCTGCGCCACGTCGCCGGCGACTCCAGTCTGTCGGTGGGGTTCGACCTGAAATATGTCGATGCGAACGAAAGGGAGCTGGCGGCAAATCCGTTCCTGTACATGACCGGCCACCGCGACCCGAAGCTAAGCGACAAGGAGGTGGCGGCCCTGCGGCGGCACCTGGAGGCGGGCGGCTTCCTGTTCGTCAACAACTGCTGCGGCCGCAGTGCCTTCGACCAGCACGTCCGCGCCCTCGCCGCCCGACTCTTCCCCGACCAGAAGCTGACGAAGATTGCTGCCGACAGCCCGCTGTACAAGTCGTTCTTCACGGTCAGCGAAGCCCGCGACAAGCAGAGCGGCGAGGCTCGCCCGTTGGAGCTGGAAGGGCTGACGATCAAGAACCGCCTGGTGCTGGTCTACTCGAAGAACGATACGATAACGCAGCTGAAGCAGGTGAGCGACCCCTACGGCAACGGCTACGACGCGGAGACGTGCCGCAAGCTGGCGGTGAACGTCGTGGCGTATGCCTTGCAAAACTGACCTGATTTCTCGTTTCGCGAAACGATGAATCGTGACGGAGAGACGAAATGACCGTGTCCACGAAAGCCAACCCGCTCAAGGCGGGGCCGTCGGCGAGCGCGAGCGACCTGGAGGCGATCCAGAAGCTCGGCAGCGCCCGCAAGAAGCTCAAGGAGGAAATCGCCAAGGTCATCGTCGGCCAGGAGCACATCGTCGATGACCTGCTGACGGCGCTGTTCGCGCGCGGCCACTGCCTGATGATCGGCGTGCCGGGCCTGGCCAAGACGCTGATGGTCCGCACCATCGCCCGGGCCATCGACCTGGAATTCAACCGGGTGCAGTTCACGCCGGACCTGATGCCCAGCGACATCACCGGCACGGAGATCATCGAGGAAGACCGCGCCACCGGCAGCCGCACGTTCCGCTTCGTCAAGGGGCCGGTCTTCGCCAACATCCTCCTGGCCGACGAGATCAACCGCACGCCGCCGAAAACGCAGGCGGCCCTGCTGCAAGCGATGCAGGAATTGCAGGTGACGGTCAGCGGCCGCACCTACGAATTGCCGCGGCCGTTCTTCGTCCTGGCGACGCAAAATCCGATCGAACAGGAGGGCACCTACCCGCTCCCCGAAGCCCAGCTCGACCGCTTCATGTTCGACATCCGCATCAGCTACCCCAAGCCGCATGAGGAATTGGAGATCGCCAAATGCACCACGTCGGACGTGGAGGTGATCGTCGCCAAGGCGCTGACGGGGCCGGAGATCATCCACCTGCAGCAGATCGTGCGCCGGCTGCCGGTGAGCGACCACGTCGGCATGTACGCCGTCAACCTGGCCCGGTCGTCGCGGCCCGAGGACGAGATCGCGCCGGGCTTCGCGAAGGAGTACGTCAACTGGGGCGCCGGCACGCGGGCGGTGCAGTACCTGGTGCTGGGCGCCAAGGCGCGGGCGGCGATTGCGGGAGAGTACAACGTGACCTGCCAGCACGTCCGCGACGTGGCGCCGCTGGTGCTGCGCCACCGCATCATGACGAACTTCCACGCCGAGGCCGAGGGCGTGACGCCCGACAAGCTCGTGACCATGCTGCTCAAGGAAGTGCAGGAGCCGGGGCCGAAGGATTACCAGTAACCGCGAGGGTTGAGTCATGGCCACGGCGGGACGGCCGACCACGTTCATGGAGCGCGTGAAGGAGTTGGACTTGTTCTTCCAGGGAAAAGACCCGGTCCACAAGACGATGCGCCGGATCGTCAAGCGACTGGAAAAGGCGAAAATCCCCTACGTCGTGGTGGGGGGCATGGCCGTGTTCGCGCACAACCATCGTCGCGCCACCAACGACGTGGACGTCCTGCTCACGCAGGAGGGTTTTGACGAGTTCCGCCGGCGCTTCGTCCCGAAGAACTACGACCCGTCCTCGAAGGGAAAACGCCGGTTCGTCGATAAGTCCAGCACGATCACCGTGGATATCCTGATAACCGGCCTCTACCCCGGTAGCGGCCGGCCGGGGCCGATTGCCTACCCAGACCCCTCG
>DATFNV010000029.1:0-3099 GCA_035266225.1 Gemmataceae bacterium | reverse complement strand
TCCAGGAACCATCCGAGGGCCTGCTTCTCGGAGCGGTGCTTGCCGTCGTAGGCCGACACCCCCAGGCTGGCGAGGGACAGGTCGGAAAGGGGAACGCCTGTCCGAGCGCTCCAGGCTTGGGTGCCTTCGACCTGGCGGCGGGTCGAGTCGCCCCACTGCTGACGGGGGGTCGAGAAGCGCAGGTAGCTGTGGGCAACGGGCAGTCGGCCGGCGACGGGGGTCGGGGACTTGCGCATCGGGTAGCTCCTTGTGAGATCGGGCGATATCCCTCTTCTAGTTACTACCGAGTAGAAAGTAAACGTCGGGAGGACGTGCCATGCACGCGGTCCAGGAAGTTTTTCGCAGGCAGGACAAGGGGGCGGACCTGAGGATCTGGGGCGGGGGGCCAGCGCCGCGCCGTGCTCTGATCGTGCCGTCGCGGCCGGAAGACCTGCAGCCGCATTACGACGTGACGATCAGCCAACCGACGCCGAACCAGGTTCAGTTCCAGGCGTTCATCCGCTGGCTGGCCGAGGAGGCCGGGCGGCGCGGGTTGTCGTGCGCCCTCATCCACGACGCCGTCGCGCAGGAAGCGGTCCGCCGGTTGACGGCGGGCGCGCTGACGGTCGGCTATCACCTCGACTATTTCGCGCTGTGGCACGTCGCCGACGACCGCTTCGCCCGGCTGTCGCAGGCGGTACAGGACGCGGGCGGCCGGCCGGTCAACCCGCCGGCGCGGGCGCGCTTCTTCACGGACAAGGCGGCGGCCCATGCGGAGCTGCTGCGGCACGGCTTCGGGGTGCCGGAGACGGTGGTGCTGCGGCCGTGGGCGGCCGATCGGCCGCTGACCGCCGCCGAGCGCGCCCGCCTGGGCCTCGACGAGCCGGGCGCCCGCGCCTACGTCAAGTTGGCCAACGGCTTCTCCGGCCGCGGCGTGGTCCGCGCCGACCGCACCGACTCCGAGGGGATCGCCGCCGCCGTCCGCGCCGCGCGCGACGGCGACCGCAACGACACCTGCCTGGTGCAGCGGGCCGTGCGGCCGCCGCGCCTGGCGTGCGAGGACGGCGTGGAGCGGCCGGCCTACTGGCGCCTGCTGTACTGCCTGGGCGAATTGATCCCCTTCTGGTGGGGGCCGGCCGACACCATGCCCGGCGGCCTCAGCTACCGCCGGGTGACGACCGCGGAGGTGCGCCGCCTGGGGCTGGACCCGGTGCTGGACTACGCCTCCGGGCTGGCCGAACTGTGCGGCCTCGACTGGTTCTCGACGGAGCTGTGCCTCGGCGACGGCCGCGAGGCGAGCCAGTACGTCGTCCGCAAGGCCGTGCCGGGACGGGCGCTCCCCGTGCTGGCGATCGATTACGTCAACGACCAGTGCGACGTCGATGTGCAGAGCCGCTGGGCGGGGGCGCCGCCGGACGACCTGGTGCGGCACGTCGCGGGGCGCTTCGCCGAAGAGGCGTGGCGGCTGCGGCAGCGAGCGGCGGGTGAGGTGATCGCCCTGCGCGTGGCGGCGTGAGCGATGTCACGGAGTGCGACTGGGCATGAACTCGCCGTCCCACGAGGCTCGGCATGGCCCGCGCTCGCGTCGAGGAAATCGTACGCCACTTCGACACTGTAGCATCAGCAGTGAGGGAATCGGACCCCTGCCGGCTTGCCCGGCAGGGGTCTCACCGCCTCACCTCGGATGCTACAGTCTTGAGAAAATGGGGGACATGCACAAGCCCGTGTGAGGTCATTTGGCTCCGCGGCTTGCCGCGCTAAACGGACCGGATCGCCTCACCGTCCCAGCCGGTCGAGCGTGGCCCGAGCTTCGCGCGTCAGCCGGGCGCCGGCCGCGCCACGCGACAGCGCCTCCAGCACCTGTCGCGCCTCTGAGGTTTTGAGCATCTCCAGCACCTCCACGGCCCGCAGTTGACGCAGGAGCTCCGGCGCCGGTCGCCCGGAGGGCCCTTGCCGCTCCAGCAGCGCCTCGACGCTCCGGCGCACCTCGGGCGAGGGGGAGCCTTTCAGGGCCTTGCGCAGGGCGTCCGCCGCCTGGTCCGCGAGCGACTCCAATTCTGCCGCCGCTTTCTCCCGCACGTCGTACGCGTCGCTGTCCAGGTCGGCGATCAGCTTCGCCACACGCCGGGGGTCCGCCGCGGCGACCGGCTTAAGGCGCTCCTTGAGGAGCGCCACCGCCCCCTTCGGCGCCGCGGCGAGCGCGACGACGGCCCGGAACGCCTTGCCCGCGTCGTCGGAGGCGAGGTCGCCCCAGAGCGCCTCGGCCTGGCCGGGGCCTAACTCCGCCAGGCGCGGTTGCGGCACCAGGCGGGTCATGTCCCAGACGAGCGCCGTGCTGTCGGCACTGCCTGTTATCAGGACCTTGCCGTCCGGCGCGAACGCCAGGGCCTCGACGCGCGCCTGGTGGCCGCTGAGCAAGCCGAGGGCCTCGCCACGGCCCACGTCCCACAGCCGCACGGCGCTGCCCTCCACGGCGGCCAGCGTCCGGCTGTCCGGGGCGAACGCCAGCGCCTGCGCCGGCGCCTTGAGGCGCGCCCGCTCCTTGCCGCTGGCCGCCTCCACCAGGACGATGCGGTCGGCCATGGCCACCCCCAGCAACCGGCCGTCCGGCGCGAAGGCCGCGGCACGGAACGCCGCCTCCGCCTCCGCCCGCCACAGGGGACGGCCAGTTGCCACGTCCCAGAGCGAAATGAGTTGCACCGTGGTCGGCACGCCCCCCTTGGCCTCCCCCGGCTCGTTGGCCAGCGTGAGGAGCGAGGCACCGTCGGGCGAAAGGGCGTAGTCGGCGAGGAAGCGGTCGAACTCGGGAGGGGCGTTGCCGAGGCAGACCTCGCCCGTGGCCCGTTGGAGTTCCTTGCCCGTACCCACGTCCCAGACGTGGATCGCCCAGCGGTCGCGCGGCGTCTGGAAGCCGAAGGTCCCTATCGCCACGCGACGGCCGTCAGCCGAGAATCGCCCCGACACCACACTGCCGTTGGCCGGGTCGTCGGCCACGGACTTGCCGGGGCGTAACCGGCGCGGCTCCTTGGCGGCCACCTCCCACAGGCCCGCGTCGCCGCCCTGGGACGTGAGCAGCGTCCGGCCGTCCGGCGACAGGGCGAGGCAGTACACTTCGGGGTT
>DATFNV010000028.1:0-6725 GCA_035266225.1 Gemmataceae bacterium | reverse complement strand
GCGACGGCCTCGGCGTGGTCCTTCACCCATGCCGTGGCGAAGCCCGAGTGAGCCTTGGCCCACTCCACGAGGAGCGGTGACTCCCCGGCCTTCGCCCGTTGGCCGTCGGTAACGACGAACCATTGCTCCACGTCCGGGCCGATGGGGTCGCCGTTGCGATACTTGAGGATCGGTCCGAGCGCCGCCACCACGCGCTCGCGCAGGGCGGGGTTCGAGGCGCCGAAGTTGCTCGCCCCGGAGGCGGCCGCGTTCCACGACACCGCCGACGGCCGCGGCTGGAAGTACTCGTCGCCGGAGAACTTCTGGGCGATCAGGCGGGAGCCGACGGCCTTCGCCGGGTCGGTGGTCGGCTCACCCGCGGCGTCGATCAGGCTGCCCTCCGCCTTGTCGCGGAAGGCGGCCTGGCCGATGCCGAGCAGCACCAGCGGGTACAGCACCGAGCAGAGCACCACGGTGAAGAGCAGCAGCCACAGGTTCGCACGCAAATGCGCTATCATATGAAAATCACTCCGTTTATCCGCGCGACTCGATTCATCGTTTCGCGAAACGATGAATCGTGTGGTCAAAACAGGTGCAGCATATTCGCGATAAACAGGTCGATCAGCTTGATGCCGATGAACGGCACGATCACGCCGCCGAGGCCCCAAATCAGCAGGTTGCGCCGCAGCAGGGCGTCGGCCCCGACCGGCCTGTAGGTGACGCCCTTGAGGGCGATCGGGATCAAGAGGGGGATGATGAGGGCGTTGAAGATCACCGCCGACATGATCGCCGACGTCGCCGAGTGCAGGTTCATGATGTCGAACTTCTTCAGCCACGGCAACGTCGCCGCGAACAGCGCCGGCACGATGGCGAAGTACTTGGCCAGGTCGTTGGCGATGCTGAACGTCGTCAGGGCGCCGCGCGTCATCAGCAGCTGCTTGCCGATCTCCACGACCTCGATCAGCTTGGTGGGGTCGCTGTCGAGGTCCACCATGTTGCCGGCCTCCTTGGCCGCCTGGGTGCCGGAGTTCATGGCCACGCCGACGTCGGCCTGGGCCAGGGCCGGGGCGTCGTTGGTGCCGTCGCCCATCATGGCCACCAGCTTGCCCCCGGCCTGCTCCTTGCGGATGTAGGCCAGCTTGGCCTCGGGGGTGGCCTGGGCGATGTAGTCGTCCACGCCGGCCTGCCCGGCGATGGCCTTGGCGGTCAGCGGGTTGTCGCCCGTCACCATGACCGTCCGCAGGCCCATTTTGCGCAGGCGCTCGAAGCGGTCGCGCATCCCCGGCTTGAGGATGTCTTCCAGTACCACCAGGCCGGCGATGCGGTTGCCCTCGCAGACCAGGAGCGGCGTCGCCCCCTGCGAGGCCACCGCGTTCACCTGCTCCTGCACGCCCGCCGGCAGCGTCCCGCCCTCCGCCTGGGCGTAGCGCATGACCGAGTCCGGCGCCCCCTTACGGACGCGCCGGCCGTCGGGGAGGTCGATGCCGCTCATGCGCGTCTGCGCCGTGAACTCCACGAAGCGGGCCCCGGCCGGGACCTCCGCGTCCAGCAAGCTCACCGCGGCGTGCCCGGCGCCGCGGTACAACTCGACGATGCTCTTGCCTTCCGGGGTCAGGTCGGCCACCGAGGACAGGGCGGCGAGGCGGCCCAGGGCCTCGGCGGTATAGTCGCCAAAGGGGATGAAGCGCGTCGCCTTGCGGTTGCCGATGGTGATGGTGCCGGTCTTGTCCAGCAGTAGCGTGTCCACGTCGCCGGCCACCTCGACCGCCTTGCCGCTCTTGGAGATGATGTTGGCGCGCAACGCCCGGTCCATGCCGGCGATGCCGATGGCCGCCAGCAGAGCGCCGATGGTCGTCGGGATCAGGCACACCAGCAGGGCCACCAGGGTCGGCACGTCGGTCCCGAGGCTCGACACCTTCCCGCCGGTCGCCTTCAACGCGCGGTCCTGGAACTCGTCCAGCTCCCCCTTGTCGAGCACCTTGCCAAGTTCGCTCTCGAAGTCGGCCCGGGTCGCGGGCTCCCGCCCTTTCAGCGCGGTGAGCTTGGTCAGCACGGCGTCGGGCACTCCGTCGTCCCGCAGCGAGGCCAGTGACTGGTCCGTGACCTGGAAGCGTGCCGCATCGCTGCTTTGCAGACGATCGGTCATGTACAGTTCGGCGTGGCGCGACATCGGCCACAGCGCCGCCGTCACGATCAGGAAGATCAGGGTGAAGGCCGCCAGCACCAGCGACAGGGCGATCTCGTTGGGCGTGCGCTGGCGGATGGCCCCCTCGACCAGGGCGATCATGCGGTCCAGGAACGATTTGCCGGCGCTGGCCGTGATGCGCACCACGATGCGGTCGGACAGGACGCGCGTGCCGCCGGTGACGCCGGAGTGGTCGCCGCCTGCCTCGCGCACCACGGGGGCCGACTCGCCGGTGATGGCCGACTCGTCCACCGAGGCCACCCCCTCGACGATCTCGCCGTCCCCGGGGATGAACTGCCCCGCCTCGATGGCGACGAGGTCGCCGGCGAGCAGGGCGGTGGAGACGGTTTCCTCGATGCTGCCGTCCTCGAGGACCTTGTAGGCCGGCGTTTCGCGGCGCGTCTTGCGCAGGGTATCGGCCTGGGCCTTGCCGCGCGCCTCGGCCAGGGCCGTCGCGAAGTTGGCGAACAGCACCGTCAGGAAGAGCCAGACGTCCAGGGCGATCAGATACCAGGTCTTCTTGTCGAAGCCGACCCGCGCGATCAGGTCCACGGTGAACACGAAGGTCAGCACGGTGCCGACCTCGACGACGAACATCACGGGGTTCTTCCACTGGATGTCCGGCCGCAGCATGACGAAGGCCTGCTTCAGCGCCGCCTTGAGCAGGTCGGGGGCGAAAAGCCCCTGGCGCCGGCTGAGGCGCCGCGCCATCTTGAGGTCGTCCGTCGGCGGGGCGGTGGGTATCGTGCTTGTGCTCATGGGTCAATTCTCTGGGATCGCCGCTTGCGGCTTCGCAAGGCATGCGAAGCCGCAAGCGGCCGGGATGTCACCCGCCGAATGGGATCGGCCCGAGGTGCTCGGCCACCGGGCCGAGCACCGCCGACGGCAGGAACAGCAGCGCCCCCACCAGCAGGATCGTGCCGAGCAGGACGAAGGCGAAGGTGAGCGTATCGGTCCGCATGGTGCCGGCGGTGAACGGCGTCGGCTTCTTCGACGCGAGGCTCCCCGCCAGGGCCATCGGGGCGATGATCGGCATGAAGCGGCTCAGCAGCATCACTAGCCCCGTGGCGATGTCCCACTGCGGGCTGTACGGGGCGGCGTCCTTGTTGTCGTTGAAGCCCCAGGTGTCGCCCAGGCCCTCGAAGCCGGAGCCGTTGTTGGCCGACGCCGACGAGAACTCGTAGAGGATTTCCGAGAAGCCGTGGGCGCCGGGGTTGTTGGTCGCCTTGGTTCCCCAGTCGGCGGCGGCGAACAGGCCGGTCCCGCCGAGCACCAGGATCGGGTGGACGAGCAGGCCGAGCATGGCCAGTTTCATCTCGCGCGCTTCGACCTTCTTGCCCAGGTACTCCGGCGTGCGCCCGACCATCAGGCCGGCCAGGAACACACCCGTAATCAGGTAGAGCAGCAGGTTGACCATGCCGACCCCCTTGCCGCCGAAGACGCAGTTGAGCCACATGCCGGTGAAGGGCGTCAGGCCGGCCAGCGGGTTGAGGCTGTCGTGCATGCAGTTGACCGAGCCGCAAGTCACCGCCGTCGTCACCGCGGAGAAGGTCGCCCCCGCTGACGTGCCGAAGCGCAGTTCCTTGCCTTCCAGATTGCCCAGCGCCTCCTGATCGACCGGCAGGTCGCCGAGGGCCGCCGTCTCGAGCGTCCGCTCGACCGGCTTGCCGTCCGCGCCGACCGCCTCCAGCGTGTCCTTCCGTTCGTCATGCCGGGTCAGCGCCGGGTTGGGTTGCAGGGTATCCCAGTAGATCGCCCAGCCGATCATGACGAGGAAGAGCGTCATCATCACGCCGTAGATGACGGTCGCATGGCGCAGGTTGTTGAGCATGCGCCCGAACATCACCACCAGCGACAGTGGGAAGATGAGGATGTTCAGACACGTCAGGTAGTTGGTCCAGGCGCTGGGGTTCTCGTAGGGGTGGGCCGAGTTGGCGCCGAAGAAGCCGCCGCCGTTGGTGCCCAGGTGCTTGATCGGGATGACGGCCGCGACCGGGCCGCGGGCGATGGCCTGCGTCTGCGGCTCCGTGGCGTCGGCCGGTTGCTCCAGCGTCGCCACCGTGCCGGCCTTGTCCAGCGTCATCGGGACGCCCGCCGCCAGGAGCAGCACGCCCATGAGGAGGCTGGACGGGATGAAGACGTAGGCGACGGCACGCCACATGTCCACGTAGAAGTTGCCCATGTGCTTGTCGCTGCGCAGGCCGCGGACGATGGCCGACAGGGCGCAGAAGCCCACCGACGCCGACACGAACATGTTCCAGACGACGAAGAAAATCTGACTGGCGTACGAGAGATGTACTTCGCCGGCGTAATGCTGGAGGTTGGTGTTGGTCAGGAACGAGGTAACGGTATTGAAGATCGTCGTCGGCGCCAGCATTTCCTTCTTGTCGTCGGGGTTGGGCCACAGGTACGGCTGGAGCGACAGCACGACGAAGCCGAAGACGAACATGACGGTGTTGAACAGCATCAGGGCGATGGCGTACTGCTTCCAGTTCTGCGGCCCAGTGTTGAGCCGCTCCTCAAACCAGCGCAGCACGCGCGGGGCGCGGTAGCGGCCGTCCATGATCCAGGCCAGGTAGAGGCCGACCGGGATCGACAGGGCCACGCTCGTGAGGATGATGAGGGCCGGGAGAAACCACATAGGACGTCTCTTCCTTCTGTTTAGCGGCGGCTCGCCGAGCCGCGCGTTGTCCAGCGCGCGGCTCGGCGAGCCGCCGCTAAACGGGAGAACCTCAGAACCACTCGGGGCGCAGCAGCGCCGCGAGCAGGTAGACGAACAGCAACAGCAGCACGACGGCGGCAAGCCAGATCACGGCGTTTCCTCCTAAACCTTGTCGCAGCCGGCGACGAAGGCGAACAGCAGGGCCATCGTGACGAGGCCGAGCAGGAACAGGGCCGGTAACCAGAGGGCGAGGTTGAACGGTTCCATGGCAATGTTACTCAAGAGAGTATCGAGATTCCACGAGGTAGTCGCGTACCATCGTGCTCATCTGGCACGGGCGCTGCCGCGGCCGTGGGCAACCCAGCCGGAAAGCAGGAGGGCGGCGGTCGTCACGAGCCGGGCCGCGCGGCTCAGGCGGTGGACGTAGCCGCGGGCGCGGGGGGCGTGGCCGTTGGACGAGGGCCCGGCGGTCGGCCGTGGCCTCGGCTCCGCGGACGAATCCAGCCGGCAGGCGGCTCGGTCCAGGGCACTGCACGCGCCCATCAGGAAACCAGCGGTCGCGCCGGCCGCGGCGGCCGCGAGGGCCCAGGGGACGGCCAGTGCGACCATGCCGTTGAGCGCCCCGAAGACGCCGCCACAGAGCGCCCCATACAGCCCGCCGCCGACGGCCCCCAGGGCCGCGCCGGCCAGGGGCCGCGTCACGGCATAGAAGGGCGCCCGGTCCAGCAGGACCTTTGCCCATTCTCTCATGTCTCTCTTCTCCGCTGCAGCTCTTCGGGGGTCGGCCGTGCGACGGCCGGGCCGCGAGTCATCGGCCCCTTGCGGCCGCGTTAGGGACTGCACGTCCCGTGCCGTCAGCCGGGCAGGGCCGCAAAGACAGGGGAGCCATAAGTTAGCGGTGAGGGCCCCGCGAGAGAGACTTTGGAGCGCCATGCATTGTGCGAGCCGCGTCGTGCAAAATGCACGCTGGCGGGAGGATTGCGTGTCCGGCCGCCGGAGTCATCCCATGAACATCCTCATCATCGATGACGACGGCAGCGTGCGGCGGACGCTGCGCATCACGTTAGAGTCGATGGGCCATCGCGTCACGGAGGCGGCCAATTCCGCACAGGCGCTGGAGCTACTCGGCCACCGCCCGTTCGACCTCGCCTTCCTCGACCTGCGGCTGGCGCGCGAGCAGGGGTTGGACGTGTTGCCCGAGCTGCTGCGCCTGGCACCCGGGTTGCATGTCGTGATCGTGACTGCTTATGCCACCATTGAGACCGCCGTGGAGGCGATGCGGCGCGGCGCCTTCGACTACCTGCCCAAGCCGTTCACCCCCGACGGGCTGCGCGTGGCGCTGGACCGCTCGGAGAAGGTGCGGCGCCTGACGGCCCGGGTAGACGAGTTGGAAGACCAGGTGCGCTCGGTGGTGCCCGAGGTCGATCTGGAAACGCAGGAGCCGGCCCAGCAACAGGCGCTGGAGCTGGCCTTCAAGGCGGCGGCCAGCGAGGCGACGATCCTGATCTGCGGCGAGAGCGGCACCGGCAAGGGAGTCCTGGCGCGGGCCGTCCACGCCCGCAGCCCGCGCGCCGCCGGGCCGTTCGTCACCGTCCACAGCCCGAGCCTTTCTCGGGAGTTACTGGAGAGCGAGCTGTTCGGCCACGTCCGCGGCGCCTTCACCGGGGCGGTGCGCGACACGTTTGGCAAGGTGGCGGCCGCGGACGGCGGCACGCTGTTCCTGGACGAGATCGGCGACCTGCCGCCGACGGTGCAGCCGCGGCTGCTGCGCCTGCTCCAGGAGAAGCGCTACGAGCGCGTCGGCGAGACGCGGACTCGGGCCGGCGACGTGCGCGTGGTGGCGGCGACGAATCGCGACCTGGCGGCCGAGGTCGCCGCGGGGCGCTTCCGCGAGGACCT
>DATFNV010000027.1:0-4240 GCA_035266225.1 Gemmataceae bacterium | reverse complement strand
ATTGGGCCAGGGTGAGGTCGCGGTGCAGCAGGTGCAGCGCCAGCCGCGAGGTACACCAGGCGAATGTGCCCTTGAAACTGCGGACCGGCAGGCACACCAGCCGGGCGTCGGTCGGTATCAGGGCGCCGGCCTGGGAACTGTTGCCAGCGCCGTCGTCGGCCAGGCCAAAGGCCGCTTTGAGCTTGTCATCCTTCCCCCGGTCGCGGAGCGCGATCTTCGCCTGGTGGTGGTAATGATCGGCCCAGACGCCCTTGAAGCCAGAGCCGGGGAAGGCCGGCCAGTTGGTGATCTTTTCGCGGTAGACCGGCAGGTCGATGTAGCCGACGCCGCGCCCCGTGCCTATATGCGTCGGGGACAGGCAATGCAGCCAGTACAGTCGTGTGTTGTTCGGCATCTCGTCGGGTCCTCGCTTCTGATTCACCAGGTTCCCCACACCGCCAGCCCAAAGCCGTCGCGCCGCTCCTGCTCGCCATCGGAGACGGAGCGCAGCCAGTGACCAGCCAGGGCGCGGTTATCGTTGCTCTCCGACTGGAAGAAGTAGACCCCACCGGCCGGCACCGCTCGCCGGATCGGCTTCGGTCCGCCGTCCTTGTACGACCAGCCCGACACGGCACGCCAGCGCTGGATGCATACGCCGACGAGCGTCAGCCGGGGCCCGTCGGCGAACGGCGATCCCTGAAGATCGTCACCAAGCCAGCCCGGCTTCCAGCCGTCGCGGAAGATCGCTGGCGTTGCCAGGGTCATCGTTATCCGGTTCGTTTTCCCCAGTTCATCGCTGACGATCACTGGACACTGCCACGCCGTCTCGTCCTCTTCAGTCCGCCAGTGCGCCAGCCGTCGCTCGCCGCCGAGCGGGTGCCAGATCGAGAGTTTCGACAGGGCTTGCTGTCCCCAGTCGGGCACGTTCTCGACGCGGGTCGCCAGTTCGATCTCGGCGAAGCACTCGCGGCGTGGCTTCCCGGTGGGTTTCGCTGGACCGGGCGGGGGGCCGTGCTTCGGCAGCGCCGACGAGCTGATGCCGGCGGTGGTGAACAGCTGCCCTTCCTCAGCCGCGCCGCTGTCGGGGTCGAGGCGGACGTGGTCGCGCAGGTCCGCCAGGGGGGCACGGAGGAAGTCGTCACTCCGCGGGTCGATCTTCTTGTCGGTCAGCCACTCGACGTAGCAGCTCACGGGCCAGAACGCCGGCCCCGGCTCCGGCTTGAAATCGTGGTCGGCATCGAGCAGCACCGGACGCAACCGCTCCGCGGGCCAGTCCGCGCCTTCCCCCTCCTCGATCTTCCCCGGCCGCGCCCTGAACACATTGCCCTTGTCCTCGAACGCGCAGTCATTCGGTGCGGGCAAATACAGTTGCTTGCCGACCACCGGCAGCACGCCGGCCACGTCGATCATCAGCAACTCGTCCTGCGTCGCCGCGTCGAAGCGGCGATTGGCCTCCTTGGCGAGCGTGGTGCGGAACGATCCGGCCACGACGCTGGGATACAGCCAGTCGGACGAGTGCATCCGGTTGCCCTGCCCGGCGCCGAAGGGCCGGCCGTCGCGGGCCACGAGCGGATCGCGTCCGCTGATCCGAAGGAACGTGCTCATGGGTTCTGCCTTCCTCCGCTCTGCCGCAGTGCGACCTCCAGTTGCCGGGCGATCAGAAACTCGTCCGCCAGTTCGCGCAGGCCATCGGCGTTGACCACCCGATCCTCGACCGCCGTCCGGATTTCCCCCATCCGGCTGGTCTCACCCGCGGGCCTTTTTCTCTCGATGACCCGCACCGCGTCGCGCTGGATCGCTTGCGGCAGCGAGGCGGGCTCCCAGCCGTCGTACAGGACCGCAAGGCGATGCAGTTCGTAGGGCGTGCGGTTGGACACCTCCCTGTCGCAGAACCAGCCCGCGTACTGTTCGAGCCGCTTGTCGAGGTTCTCCGTCCACTGCTTGCGGACCTTGACCGGGGCGCCGCCGCGCTTGTGTAGGTGGACCGCCAGCGCGTCCTTTACCCCGCTCGTGTCCGGCGTCTTGGCGTGCTTCTCAGCGGTTTGGGCGTACTCCCGGAGGTCTTCGAGGTTCTCCATGAAGTGCCCGATGGCGACGCCAACGGAGAGGGTCAGTTTCGTGTCCGCAGTCGCGTAAGCCGCGAGCAGGTGCCCAAACTCGTCGTGCAGTTTGCGGGCGCAATCCAGGCATCGATCGACGGGGACGAACGCCAGGACGTCATCGCCACCTGAGTAAACCAGCACCCCGGAGTGGTCCTGGACGGTTTTCTTCGCCCTCTCCGCGAACCTTGCCAGAGTCTTGGAGAAATCGCGGTGCTGCTGGGCGCTATCGAGCTTCGACAACGTCTTGCCGACTTGATCCCCATCGGCGAGAATCACAGCCAAATACGGATAAGGCTCCGCGCCGAGGCGTTTCGCGGCTGCGAATTGCTCGACCTCACGAAGGGCGGCATCGACATCCCCATACCACGCCGGCGGCTCACGGCGTTCGTTCCGGCGGTTTGGCGCGCCCTCCGTCTCCTCAAACCACTCATGATGCCGGCTGCGGAAGAGGGTCGTTCCCTCCAACGGGAACGCGCGGTATTGAGGGAAAACGCTGGTATCGAGACGGTGGACGACGTCCAAGTTCTGGCACGCCTCCGTGAGCCTATCCAGCGTGGACCGACCGCCCGCTCTTACGATGCCTCGAATCCAGGGGTCCGCTGCGACCCGCGAGACCGATGGGTACGACTTCGTCTCTTCCGCGGCCCGCTTCACGACCCCGACCACGTCGAGCTGTTCTCCGGTCCGCACGCGGAGTTTTCGGTGGGCCGCCTTCGGCCATGAGTTCCGGTAGGTCAAGGGGTCTTCGCCCTTGGCCGGGCCGCGAAGCACTGTGTCCCGCATGCCGTCCAGCGACGACTTCGGGAGGCCGGGGTGCGGGACGGCCGGCTTGAAGTGGCGGCAGAGCTTGCGACCGTTCAATAGCCGCATGACGCGGTCGCGGGCACTCTTGTAGTCGGCCGGCGTCGGGAGTGGGACCCATGCGGCGTAAAACTCGACGACGTCATCGACCTGTTCGGTCCAGATGTCGCCGTGTTCCGACGATGGTTCATTGCGAACGACGGCCGCGATATCCTGATCACGAATGACGGGGTCCGCGAACGCCCGCCACTTCTTCTGAGCAGCGTTCTTCGCGGCGGACGCGATGGCGGCGGGGTCTTCCCCCGGACTTAGTTCGACGAGAACTACGTTCGCCACATTGGGGGCGTTGGGGGAAGCTGGGAAGATCAACTCCCCGTGCTGCGACACTGCAACAGCGACGGCCTTGCTGATCTCGGAGAGCAGGTACGACCCGAACCACAGGTCGCGGGTGCGGCGGGCGGCGGCGATGAACTCCTGCACGGGGCCGATCACGAGTTGAAGCAGGTGGGCGGTCATCTTGTGATCTCCACGAATCCGGGGCCGTCCTCGGACGCCGGACGGCGGGCGAAATTCAGGAACGCTTCCAGGGCCGAGCCCTGATTCGATAGGCCGGCCAGGGGAGAGTTGGGATACTGCGCCAGCCGTGGATGGCGGATGGCGTCGGCACCGCGGCGGCCTCGACTCTGTTTCCCCTGCATCAGCTCCACCTCGCTGAGGATGGGAGTGAGCAGCGGGACGATGATCGGCACGGCCTGACCGTCCGCCAGCGCCAGCGGCTTGAGGATCAGCGGGCTGGCCATACGCTCCCGGCCTTCGCCTTCGACGACCGGCTGGAGCGTCGTGTCCGGCGGCTCGCCGCGGCCCTGAAAGTGGAACACGATGGGCAGGCCGAATTCCGCGCGGGGGAAGGCGTCGGCCGGGATCTGCTCCAGGCGCTGATGTCCGCTCAGGCCCCGATTGGCACCTGCCATCTGCCGGATCGTCTCCGGCTCGGGGTAGTGCGACCGCCCAGGCCGAGGGCCTTGCCCCGAATTACGGGCGAAGTTCGGTCCCTGCCGGAAATACCGAAGCCGCCCCGTCAACCAGTCCCAAACCTCCAAAGCCGATCCGCTGTCCGCCCGCTTCAGCAGGCGGGGAGGCAACGCCGGCCAGGAGAGGCGAGACGGGCCCTGTGCCGCGAGGTGAGCGCCGATCCCGTGCCGAAACCAATCACCTACTTGGCCCGCGCTCGCCGGAATCAGCTGCCCCGTGCGACAGCGCAAGGCCCCGCACCCTCGCCGCGTTCTCGCCCCCAGGCCACCGAAGTTAACCCACGCCCAGACGGCCGCCTCCACGTCCGCCAGCCGGTCGGCGGGGAA
>DATFNV010000026.1:0-2165 GCA_035266225.1 Gemmataceae bacterium | reverse complement strand
GTTTCCGAAGATCGACCGAGGAGGCTCCCACTGATGATTACGGCCACCGCCCACCGCCTGCTCACGGCGGCGGAGTATGCGCAGATCCCCGACCGGGGAATCCCGACCGAGTTGGTCCGCGGGAGGGTGATTGAGATGAACGTGCCGGCGCCACGACACGGCGAGATTTGCAGCAAGGTGGACCGGCTCGTCGGCAATTATGCCGACGACCACGGCCTGGGTCGGGTCGTGATTAACGACTCCGGTGTCATCACGGAGCACAACCCCGACACGGTGCGCGGCGCCGACGTGGCTTTCTACAGCTTTGCGCGGGTGCCGCAAGGGCCACTGCCGGCGGGGTATCTGGATGTCGTTCCGGAACTGGTCTTCGAGGTGCGCTCGCCGACGGATCGCTGGCCGCGGCTGCTGGCCAAGGCAGGAGAGTACCTCGAAGCGGGCGTCTCTGTCGTGTGCCTCCTCGACCAGATGAGCGAGAGGGTGTTGGTGTGCCGGGCCGACGAGTTGCCGTGGACCCTGCACGGCGACGACGAGCTGCACCTGCCGGACATCCTGGGCGACTTCCGCGTGCCGGTGCGGCGGTTCTTCGAGTGACCCGGCGGCGGGCCGTCGTGTAGGATGAAGAGGGAAGACAGGAGGAATCGCCATGGCCAGGTTGCCGTCCGTCGAAGCGACGCTGATCCAGGCCGCCCGGGGCCGTCTCCCGGCCGCGGCGGAGCGCCGCCTCCGAAGACTCATCGCGAAGAGCGAGCGCGGCGACCTCACGCCAAAAGAGCTGGCCGACTACCAGGCCCTGGCCCAGGACGCCCAGCGGATCGACGCCGCACGAGCCGAAGCGCTGGCGGAGTTGGCACGCCGCCGGGGCCAGTCGGTAAAGGCGGGAGGCCGCGGCGGTTCTCCGCGTGCCGCGGCTCCTCGTACAAGGGGAGCGCGCACTTCCCCCACGAGAGACGCGCCGGAGGACCAACGATGACCCTGACTGTTGAAGCTTATTTCGGCCGGGCAGCCGCCATTAAGAATCGGTGTACTCCTGTTTCATGTGTCGGATCCCGGCAGCACTTATTGGGGGGAAAATTCTTGCAATAGCACCTGCAGAGGGCTATCCTCAGCCGTTGAACTCGTGGCCGAGGCCCCGAACGGGGTCCCGCGGGGAAAGCTCGGTTTAAAGGTGCGGCAGATCTGGATGGAAGGTAGCCCATGTCCGCGTCAGGCTCGGTACTCAGCTGGCTCGTTCAGCTCCGGGAAGGGGATGCCGGTGCGGCCCAGCCCTTGTGGGAGCGGTACTTCCCACGCATGGTGGAGCTAGCCCGCAAGCGGCTGCGCGGCGCCCGCCGCCGCGAGGCCGACGAGGAGGACGTGGCGCTGAGCGCCTTCGACAGCTTCTGTCGCGGCGCCGCCAACGGCCGCTTTCCGCAACTGGCCGATCGCGACGACCTTTGGCGGCTGCTCGTCGTTATTACCGCTCGCAAATATCTTGATCTGCTCGCCCGCCACGGCCGGCTGAAGCACGGAGGCGGCAAGCTCCGCGGCGAGTCGGCGCTGCTCGACCCCGCGGAGGGCGGCGGCATCGACGCGGTCGTGGGCCACGAGCCGACGCCGGAGTTCGCCGCCCAGGTAGCCGAGGAGTGCGACCGCCTGCTCGACAAGCTGGGCGACGATGAGCAGCGCTCGATCGCGGTTTGGAAGATGGAAGGCCACACGAATGAGGAAATCGCCAAGCGGCTCGACTGCGCCCTGGCAACCGTCGAGCGCCGCCTGCGGATCATCCGCAAGACCTGGGAAGACGGCCTTTCCCCCGAGAGGCGATGACGGGTTCCGCCGGGATTCGTGGACCTTACGGGATACAGCAACGCCGCGCCGTCAGGCCAGTTCGAGGAATGGGGCGAAATAGAGAGGGGATCGACTCATGCCCGAAGAGACGCTGCCCCTGTCGGTGGAGCTGCGCCTCGATGCCGCGTGCAACGCCTTCGAGGCGGCCTGGAAGGCCGCAGCCGCCGGTGATGGCCGCCCGCGGATCGAGCATTACCTGGCCGCGGCGGATGAGGCCGACCGCTGGCCGTTGTTCGCCGATTTTCGCAGGAGCCCAACTTCTCTTCGCTGCACTCATTTCCTTCAGCGGACCGCGGGTTTTCCTCGGCGTTTGCCGGCAACTGAACTCCGAGGCGCGA
>DATFNV010000025.1:0-14038 GCA_035266225.1 Gemmataceae bacterium | reverse complement strand
CCGCGATCGACCCAGCGGGCGTCCCGGGTGTCCCCGAACAGGGCGTCCTTGCCGTCCACCCGCAGGCAGGTGTTGTTGGTGCAGCCGTACTGGTCGAAGGTGAGCCTCTTCGGATTGCCGCCTTCGGCCTCGGTGCGCAAGACCAGGCCGAAGCGCATGGTCCCTGGGAGCAGGCCCGGGTAGTTCAGGTTCTTGCGGGTGTCGTGGAAGGACACGACGATCTGCGGGTTGGGGTCGATCTCCACCCCGGTCGGCGGTAGAGGTGTCTTGTTTGTGGCGTCTCCGTTTCCCCAGCCGCCAAACGCCCACATCGCGATGGCCACCCCTGCAAGGATGACCAAAGTAGCGGTTCCTCCCACCCACCCGAGGACCGGCACACCTCCCCGCTTCTTCCTCGTAGTCTTGGAGTGGGCAGCGGGTGCGGCTTCGTTGGCGGGCGGCTCGTCGAATCTCAGCGCCTCGTCCCCGGACGGGGGCGCGGTCCCAACCGCGACGAAGGTCACCTCCACGGCGTCGGCTTCGCCTGCGGCAGGGGAGGGTGCGGCACCAGGCGCGGTCCCAACCGCGACGGAGGTCACCTTCACCGCCTTCGATGGCGACACGGCCTTGGGGCTCGGCGGGCGGACCGATGCGGGCCGCGGCGCCTCGGGCATTACCTCTTCAAGCAGCGGGACCGATTCGAGGCCGCCCTGAAGCGCATCGATCATCCGCGTGGCCAGCGCCGCGGTCGGTTTGTCGGTCGAGTGCAGCAGGTCCCGGAACAGGTGCGACTTCGTCGGCGCCTGCAGGTCGGCCTCCGTGAAGAGCAGGTTGTCGCCGTTGTCGTACTTGTCCCACAGCGCCCGCCCCCTCGCTTTCAGACCGCTCAGCGCCGTCGCGGCCAGCAGCAGCGGGAAGCGGTCCACCTCCCGGCTGTACGTCTCCTCGCGCAGCCGCCGCGGGTGCTGGTACGACGCGTGCCCCACTTCTCCCGACTTACCTCCCGCCAGCGCCGGCACCCACATGCCGTCGTAATCGACCAGCTTCAAGGCTAGCGAGTTGTTGCCGGACCCGGGCACCAGCAGGACATTGCCGTGTTGAAGGTCGGCGTGGGCCACCTCCGCGCCGCGCAGGTACTTCTCCAGGCGCCCCCACATCAGCAGCAGTGCCTCCAGCGTGGCCGGCTTGTCGGCGGCCTGGCCGACGAACTGGTTGAGCGTCAGTCCCTCGACCCACTCCATCTTCAGCACCGGGTACCACCCACCGCCGACCAGGATACCCTTCTCCAGGTAGGTGAAGTCCACGGTGAACGGCAGTTTCGCCTGACGCAGGTGGCGGCTGATCGCCTCGTAGCGCTCGCGCAAGCTCGGCACCTCACGCGTGAAGCACTTGACGGCCCAGCGGACGCCGTTGGGGCAGCCAACCTGGTAGACGTCGGCGAAGTTGCCCGAGTAGGGCATGGGCAACCCCAGGGCGTTGGTGACCACCTGCCCGCTCTTCAGGTCGGGGTCGGCGAAGTTACCCGCGGGGGTCTGGACGGCCTCGTTGTAATCCTGCGACAGGGGCCAGCTCATGATGGTCACTCCCTGGGTGAATAGGAGAAGCCGTTCGGGCAGCCAACCTGGTAGACGTCGGCGACGGTTCCCGTGTAGGGCATGGGCAGCCCCAGTGCGTGGGTGGCCACCTGCCAGCTCTTCAGGTCGGGGTCGGCGAAGTTAGCGGCGGGGGTCTGGACGGCCTCATTATAATCGTGCGAGAGGGGCCAGCCCATAAAAATCACTCCGTGGGGACACAGGAAGAGTCAATGCTCAGCAGGGTCACGTCGTCGTCGCGCAGTTCGGCAGCGGCGCGCAAGTCCTCGATCCATGCGGCGAAGGCCTCCTCCGGCCGCGCTGTGGAAAGGAGTCGGGCAATGGCGTCCCACGGCCTCCCGCCGCGCTCCCAGTCGCCCAGGAACCACTGCGCCAGGGCGTCGGTCATCAGCAAGAGCCGGTCACCGCGGCGGAACGAACCGGCACAGCGCAGCGGCTCCGGCGGCGGAACGTCGTGGGAGCCGACGAGCGACGGTTGGTTGTCAAAGTCCGCCGCCCGGGACAGAGGAAAGGCCTGAACCTGGTGGCGGCGCCGCACCCGGACCAGGCAGGTGTCTCCGATGGCCACGGCGCGCCAGCCTCCGGGCCGGTTCCCCACCGGCGCACGCAGGTCCAGGCCCAGCAACGTTGCAAAAGCCCCCTCGTCGCGCTTCATTTCGGCGTACCAGGGGAGTTCCAGACCCATGACCTCCTTCAACCACAGGCGGCGCGGCGCGTCCAGCCAGGCCGCGACTGCGCCCGGCCAGGGGGCGGCGACCAGAGTGTCTGCCAACAGCCGGGCCCACAGGGCCGCGAAGGCACACTCCGAGGCCCCGTCGGCAACGGCGAAGCGCCCGGCGGCCGGGTCGGCGGCCCAGGCGTCCTCGCATTCTTCCTCGGGATACCCGTGCTTGGGCAGGCGAATCGCCCGCCAGCGCCACGGCGACTCGGTGGCCGGCATCGGTCAATTCCCCTTCTGGGCTACCTTCGTGCCGATGTCCAGAAAGCGGACGACTGCCAGCAAGTCGGCGTTGAAGACGAAGCCGCGCGACAGGGGGCCGACCGCGAAGCCCTCCGCCTTGGCCATCTGCGCCAACTTCGGCGGCAGCTGGCTGGAGATCTGGAACAACTGCCTGGCGAACTTGTCGGGCAGTTCCGCCTCGTGGCTCGGGTATTCAATGGGCCGGTTCTGCTTGTCCGAGAGGTGGGCGTTGAACAGCAACACGTTGCCGTCCTGCGAGGCCAGGGCGCGAAGTTCCGCCGCCGGCTCGTGCGGATCGCCGTCGGTCGGCTGGCCGTCGGTGATGTTGACGACGATGGGCGGGTAGCAACTCGGGTAAGTGCGAAGGAAGTCCCGCAAGTATTCCTGGGCCAGGCGGAGGGCGCCACACATGGGCGTCCGGCCTCCCGGCCGCGCCTCGAACCAGACCGGGAACTTGAACTGCTGCTCGATCACCCCCCCGGCCCCGTCGCTGGCCTTGCGCGTGCGAACCTCGACGCGCAGGGGGCTATTGGCGATACGGCTCACGGGGACGAGGGCGCCCCCGGCCAGGGAGCCACGGAAGGCCGACGCTACGGGCCCGCCGTAGCTGACCATGCCGATGTGGAAGAAGTCGCGCACCCCGTCGGCCTTGGCGCACTTCAGGACAAGGTTTTGGAGCAGGCGGTTGAGCGCGTCGGACACGCCTTCGGCCTTGCTCTTCTCCGGTTGGGCGCCGAACGGCTCGAGCATGGAGCTGGACTGGTCCAGCAGAAAGACCAGGGCGGTCGGGTTAGCCCTGTTGATGGGGGCGGAGTAGGGCATCGCGCGTCCTCGTTCGTGGGCAAGGAAGGAGTCAGCCGCTCCGGCTGCCAGGTCAGGGTTCGGGCGGCGTCGGGAGCCTTGCAGCGAGAATTAGTCTATCCGCGGTGATACTTCCCAAGCAAGGGAACAAGTAACAATCCCCGGATTCCCCCTCGATGCGCAGGGAACTCCGCTCTTCCCGCCCGGTCGGGTTCGTGTCAACCGCCTGCGCCCACGAGTGCTCAGATGTGGCGGCGGCCCCGGCCGAGACCCGGGTCGAGGTCGATGCCGACCTCAAGGCCGGGCACCGCGGCCTCACGGACGCCGACTCCCTCGCCCGCCGCTCCGGGGGGAAGACTGGTGTGTCTTACGAACCACACGAAACCACCCCGGCGGGCTGGGCAGCCTGCCCGTTCACCGACGGCACGAACGGCTCCGCGACCAGGTAATGAAAGTCGCGGAAGACGAGTTTGAGGACCGAGCCGTCGCTGAGCAGGACTTCCAGCGTGGGCCGCTTTCGCCGATCGAGGTCCCATTCCTCGTACTCCCAGTAAAACGGCTTCCCCTGGCGGGCATCCTTCACCAGGTGGGTCTCGATAGTGGGCGCTTCTTCCAGGATGAAGGTGAGGACGACGGGCTTGGCGGAGGGCGGCTCGGTTTCGAGGAGCATGACGAATTGATCGCCCTGCCGGCCCATGCTGAAAATCTCGGCGTCGTGCAGGCAAACGTGCTGCTCTTTGAAGCGCCGCAGATCCTCGGGGAAGTGCGGCTTGATCTTTCGTATCCGCCGGTGATAGCGCTTGATGGCCTCTTCCCACTCATCGTCGGCCGCATCGGCCACGTCGTCGTCCAGGGAGCGGAAACGATTGACCAGTTCGGGGGTGAAGTATTTCATCGCTGTTTCCTCGCCTTGCGCTGCCCTCCGCTTGCGGGCTTGCTCTAATGCTGGCCGTTCGACGTGGTCGGGGTCTCCTCAAGGGGCTGGAGTCGCACGACGTGAACGAGGGCGATCGTTTCCGTGCGGGCGTAGACGGGCACGGCCGGGTCGCCGGGGATACCCAGGACGAGCGATCGGGCGCCCGGCATCAACATCTCGGGGTGGCGAACCTCGTGAGACGTGCCATCCGTCAGGTGAAGGACGAACGGCACGAACGGCCGGCGCCGCAGCAGAGCCAGGACATCTTCCAGGGGCATGACTTCCCTCCTTTCCACCTCACATGCTACCACAGTTGCCAGCCGGCGTCCCGCGCTCGTCGCGTACCGACATCGGCCTGATTTGAGCTACGGGCGGGGCGGCGCGGGCTTGTCCGCGTGTGAGTCGGGCAGCGGCGTCGCGTCCCACACCTTCACCGTCCCGTCCAGGGAGGTGGTGGCGAAGCGATGACCGTCGGGGCTGAAGCACACGCTGGTGACAGCGGCGGTGTGCCCGTGGAGCGAAAGCGTCTCCTGACCCGTCACCGCATCCCACACCTTCACCGTCCCGTCATCGGAGGCGCTGGCCAGCCGCTTGCCGTCGGGGCCAAAGCACACGCCAACCACGGGGCCGGTGTGCCCCTTGAGGACGAGAACCTCATGCCCCTTGTCCGCGTCCCACACCCGCACCGTCCCATCCCAGGAGGCGCTGGCCAGCCGCTTGCCGTCGGGGCCGAAGCACACCCCATTGATGCCAATGTCGGTGCGCCCCTTGGGGTTGAGCGTCACATCAACATCATGCTCCGGCTGGCGTTGGCACTCGAGGGAGAGCGCCTCCTGACCCGTGACCGCGTCCCACACCTTTACGGTCTCATCCCAGGAGGCGCTGGCCAGCCGCTTGCCATCGGGGCTGAAGGAAACGCTGCTGACACGCCTCGTGTGCCCCTTGAGGGTGAAGACCTCCTCACCCGTCGCGGCGCCCCACACCTTCACCGTCCCGTCCGAGGAGGCGCTGGCTAGGTGCTTACCGTCGGGGCTAAAGCACACGCTGTTGACACCATCGGTGTGCCCCTTGAGGGAGAGCGTCTCCTGGCCCGTCGCCGCATCCCATACCTTCACCGTCCTGTCATCAGCGGCGCTGGCCAGTCGCTTACCGTCGGGGCTGAAGCACACCCCATTGACCCAAAAGGCGGTGTGCCCCTTGAGGGAGAGCGCCTCCTGGCCTGTCGCTGCGTCCCATATCTCCACCGTCTTGGAAAAAGATGCGCTTGCGATTCGCTTGCCGTCGGGACTGAAGCACACGTCAAGAGCACTGCCGCGGGTATTGAGGGAGAGCGCCTCCTGCTCCGCCGCGTCCCACACCTTCACCGTCCCGTCCGAGGAGGCGCTGGCCATGCGCTTGCCGTCGGGACTGAAGCACACGCTGTTGACACGATCGGTGTGCCCTCTGAGGGTGAAGACCTCCTTTTCCATCACCACGTCCCACACCCTCACCGTCTTGTCCACGCCGGCGCTGGCGAGGTCATTGCCATCGGGACTGAAGCAAACGCCCTGGACAGCGCTGGTGTGTCCCTTGAGGGAGAGCGCCTCCTGGCCCGTCGCTGTATCCCATACTCTCGCCGTGTTGTCGTCAGAGGCGCTGGCGATGCGCTTACCGTTGGGGCTGAAGCACACGCTGTTGACACGATCGGTGTGCCCCTTGAGGGTGAGCGCCTCCTGGCCCTTCTCGGCGTCCCACATCCGGACCGTCATGTCCCAGGAGGCGCTGGCCAGCCGCTTACCGTCGGGGCTGAAGCACACGCTGTTGACGGTAGCGGTGTGCCCCTTGAGGGTGAGCACCTCCTGGCCCGTCGCCGCGTCCCATACCAGCACTGCCCCGCCCGCGCAACCGGCCAACCGCTGGCCGTCGGGGCTGAAGCAGACGCTAATGACAGCGCTGGTGTGCCTCTTGAGGGTGAGCAAGTCAGTATGGCAGAGGCGCTTGACATAATGCCATTCCCAGGCGCGGAGATGTCGCGGGCACTCGTCAAGGAGTTGATCCGCCCGCGCCACGGCGTTCTCCTTCCACTCGAAGTGGGCCCGCATGACGCGGTTGAAGTACAGTGCCGCCTCGGCCCTCTCATTGGCGCTCTCGGCCTTCTGCCGCAGGTCCTTCTCGGTCTCCTCAGCCTTCTCGGCATCTGCCCGCCGTTGCTCTGCCTCGTGCAGATTGGCCGAGGTGGTAGCGTAGCCTGCGCTCAGCAGTAGGAATCCCGTGATCAACCCCGTCATCAGGGCCAGTCCCGGCCGCCGCCGCGCCCACTTCCACATCCGCTCCAACAGCCCGGCCCGCCGCGCCCGCACCGGCTCGCCGCGCTGCCAGCGCTCCAGGTCGTCGGCCAACGCCTCCGCACTGGGATAGCGCTTCGTCGGCTCCTTCTCCAGGCACTTCAGGCAGACAGTCTCCAGGTCGGCATCGACGCGCGGGTTCAGCGCCCACGGCCGCACCGGCTTCGCCTCGCGCACCTGCAGTAGCGTGTCCAGCACGTTCTCGCCCCGGAAGGGCGGCCGACCGGTCAGCAATTCGTACAGGATCGCCCCCAGGCTGTAGACGTCCGCGGCGGTCGTCAGCTCGCGGTGCTTGCCGGACGCCTGCTCCGGGGCCATGTAGCCCGGCGTGCCGACGATGGCGCCCGTCTGCGTCAGCGCCTGCCCCTCGTCCAACCGCTTCGCCAGGCCGAAGTCGGTCACCAGCGGCGCGCCGTCGGCTTCAAGCAGCACGTTGCCCGGCTTCAGATCACGGTGCAGGATGCCGCGCTGGTGCGCGTAGTGGACCGCCCGCGCCACCGCCGCCACCAGCCGCGCCGCCCGCCGGCAGTCGTCCTTCGTCCCCAGCGTCCAGTCCCCGCGACCGATCAGCTGCGCCAGGCTGCCGCCCTCGATCAGCTTCATGCTGAAGTAATGCCAGCCGCCCAATTCGCCGACGTCGTAGACGGGGACGATGTTCGGGTGGTCCATCAGGGCGGCGGCCTCGGCCTCGTTGCGGAAGCGCTGCACGTCGCTCGACGACGCCAGGTCGCCGGCCAGGACCATCTTGAGGGCCACGGTGCGATTGAGCGACACCTGCCGCGCCCGGAAGACGACGCCCATCCCTCCGCGGGCAATCTCCTCCAGCAATTCGTAATCGCCGAACGAACGTGGTGCCGCCGATGGGGCAACAGCCACGGCCCCGTTCGCGGACGGCGGATCAGTGCGGATCGAGGCGCTGAGCGTCTGCACCTGATCCTGCGCCGCGAAGAACGACTCCAACTCGGAGCGCAACACGGGGTAGCGATCGAGGAACGCGCGTCGTTCCGGCGCCCAGCCGGCATCGACCGCCTCCAGGTACGCGGCCAGCACGTCGCCCAGCAGATCGTCCGGTGTCTCGTTCATCGCTCGCCCTCCCGTTGCAATTCGCTCCGCACCTGCCGCAAGCCGCGATGCAGCAACCCGGCGACCGCTCCCCGGCTGCGGCCGACGTGCCGGGCAATGTCGTGCAAGGACCAGCCGTGCAGGTGGCGCAGCACCACGACCTCGCGCTGCGGTTCCGGCAACGCCTCCAGCGCCGCCGCCAATCGCGCCGCCTCTTCCTGGCGCTCGGCGCGGTCGCTCGGCGACGACTGCTCCGCCGCCAGCCACGCCTCGACCCGGGCCGACGAGTCCTCGACGATGGCTTCCAGCGCTCGCTCGCGGGCCAGGTCGCGCTTCTCGCGGCGGAAGTCGCGCAGGGCGTTGGCCAGGTTCCGCGCCAGGATCTGCCGCAGCCACGCCGCCAACTCGGCGCGTGTGCCGCCGCGGAAGGCGGCCCGTTCCTTGTGCGCTTCGAGCAGCGTCTGCTGCACCACGTCCGACGGGTCGAGCTTGGCCAGGAGGCGCGGGTCGAGCCGCGCCCGCGCCAGCAGCCGCAGGTAATCGCGGAACCCCTCCAGGTTGAGCCCATCGGGAGTCATGCGCGTCGCCTATCTCTCCCAGGCACCGCCGCCGCGCCGCGTGTGCGCGCCGGGGCAAGATTTTTTCTCGACGGTGGACGGCCTCCACGATACAGGAGAAGGGAACGGGATGAGAGATGCGTTTAGCGCCGGTCGGTGGCGACGCGGGTCATGAGATCGACCGTTCTCGTGATCACAGCCGTTGCCCGCGATCCTGAAATCGACGATAATGGTCCTGGTACCAGACGGAGGCTTCACATGAGCACAATCGCGCCCCCTCGCATCGTGCTGGGTCCGAAACTCGCGGGGATCTTCCTCACGCCGGAGGAGTTTGATGCCATTGAAGAGGCGGATCGGGACTACCGGTACGAACTCATCAACGGGAGGCTGATCGTGACCCCGCCACCCCTGGAAGCGGAACGTGATCCGAACGAAGAACTCGGCCACTGGCTTCGCGATTATCGCCGCGCTCATCCTCAAGGCGCCGCCCTGGACGCCACGCTCCCCGAGCAAACTGTCGTCACCCGAACCAACCGCCGGCGCGCGGATCGAGTCATCTGGACCGGGCTGGGGCGCCAACCCCACCCCCCGCAGGATCTGCCGAGCATCGTGGTCGAATGGGTTTCTGAGTCCAAGCGCGACTGGCGCCGGGACTACGTGGAGAAAAGCCAGGAATACCGGGATCTCGGCATCGCCGAATACTGGATTCTCGACCGATTCCGCCGGACGCTGACCGTATGTCGGGGGACGCCGGAAGCACCTGAAGAACTGGTCGTGCGGGAAGGCGAGACCTACCGCAGTCCCCTCCTGCCCGGGTTTGAGCTGCCGTTGGCCCAGTTATTGGCCGTCGCAGACCGCTGGCAATGAAGCGCCGAGTGGCCCAGCCACGCCGTCCGCATGCCGCTCAATGGTACTCAGTCCCGCCCTTCCGTTCCAGGTAGGCGAAGTTGATCGCCTTCAGCGCGGCGCGCTCGAAGAACTTGCTCGGATGGCTTTCCGTCCGCTCCTTCACGGTCGTGATGACGATGCCCTCACGCTCCTTGAAGGAACCGGCGTTCTCCGGGTCGCAGACGGTCGTGGCACCGCCCACGAATTCATCGACCCTGGCCCGGGAGAACGGGCCGCGGTAGAGCAGTGGCACGGTCGCGACCAGGTGCCGCTTGCAGACCGTCAGCTTCTCATCCACGTCCAGGTACTTGCCGTCCACGGTGACGTCGAAGACCCGGAAGTCCCACTGGCCGTTGGCGTGGCCGTAGGCCATGTCCTGCACGCCGGAGCCGTAAATCTCCCCGAAGACCACGACGTTGTGCCGGCCGTTCGACAGGGACAGCAGCAGCTCACGGACGCCGGGCCTGTCCAGGGCCTCGAAGAACTGCGAGCGCTTCGTGACCTCGTAGAACCACTCGACGTCCTTCTCCTTCTCCTCGCCGGTCTGCTCGTCCGTGACCTTGACCGTGGCGATCCTCCCGTCCGGGTGATAAACCGGGCGGCGCTTCCGCTGCGTCTGCATCTCCTTGCGGCGCACGTCGTGCGAACCGGCCATGAACCGCCAGACCGGGCTGCCGTCCTCCCGGGTGTCCCGGATCAGACCGACCCGGCAATTCTTGCCGTGAATCTTCTCCGTAAACACCACTTCCTCGCCGTCCTTGAGTACGTCGGGGAAGTTGTTGATGTTCTCCAGCGCGAAATACTTGTGGAAGGCCGGGTGGTCGCGCTCGGCGTCGCCGTCGGTCGAATCGAGCGGCGGCTCCCACTTGCCCAGGCCGTAGTGCCCGACCACGCTGAAGCCCACCGGCCAGGCCGGGTCTTCCACGGCCATCGGGAAGCCGTAGGACGGCTCGCCCCGCAGCCGGGCCACGCGTCCGCGCACGCCCAGCACGTTGCCCGCCGCGTCCTTGACCGGCGAGCAATACCGGGTGACGTTCAGCCGGTCGGCCAACGGGAGCGGCAGCACCGTGTCCGGGGGAATGTAAACGCACCGATCCCCCTCGTTGAATTGCGTGGCCCCCGTCTTCTCGTCGCGCTGAATGCACGTCCGCCAGCCCTTGATGACCGCAATGGCCATCCGATCGGCCTTCGGGTGCTGCTCCACCCGGTCGATCTTGCAGACTTCCACGATCAGGCTCGACACGGCTTCTCTCCTTCATCGCCTCGAGGATCAGGGCATCCCGTTGAATCCACACTTCACGGATTGTGGTCGTCGGCCGCGGCGTCGCTCATGCGCCTCGCCTCCCTGTTGATGACACCGCCGTCGCGCGGAGGTTACGCGCCGGCAAGGACATTTGTCAGGCGGTTGACGGGGTACAGGTGATAACGAATCGTCACCGTCGCCCCGAAAATGTGCGCCGCCGCACGTCAACTTCCCTCCTGTTCCCGTCCTGACCGCGGGGACAAGCCCGCCGGCTCGCCGAAACTGTGCGCCGCCGCACGCCAACCCCCGCCTAAATATGCGCCGCTACCCGGAAATCGTCCCACCCCTCGTCCCGTCAGCTGGCGCTAGCAGCTGCGCAGCTGCATGAGTGCAGCTGAGCCGGCCCGGTCGTGCCGGTCGCAACGGAATTGACGGGCGGCGGCGCACATTCGGCAACAAGTCTCCGTGCGGCCGCGCACATCCTCCGCGTGCCACGGCGCACCTTTCGACGCGAATCAACGGGCCGTCGCGCGCGCGGTCCGCGTGCCGCCGCGCACATTCGCCCCAGTCGCGCCAGGCGCAACTCCTTACCGGCATTCGTCTTCCCGGCGCCTGCCGTCCGCGGCAAACCATGACGAAAACCTCGAAGACCAACTTCACACAAACCGGCCGGGAGCCCTTGCGAACAGGCGGCGTTTCTGGCTCAGTGGAAGAGACGTGTGTGGCTTGTCATCAGGATTTCCACAGCGAAGGCGACAGCGACATGGCGGCACCCGAGCTACGGCGGCGCTACCAGGACGGCCGCGACGAAATGAACCTCGCCGACTTCCCCATCTCCGTCCTCCAGCGGCAGCAGCCGAGCGACGCCGACGGCCAGAAGCTCGACACCATCGTCTACGAATCGAGCCGCCTCGACCCCGCCAGCCGCCAGCGCGTCACCCAGCGCGTTACCCTGCAATCGTCGTCGCGCGAGGGGCTGCCGACGCCGGCCGACGAGCACGTCATCCTGGCCCTGCTCTACGTGGCCAAGCACAGCACCAACTTTGCCGACGCCACGGTGCATTTCGCGCCGGGGCAGCTCTTCGAGATCATGGGCTGGTCGCCGAACGGCCGCAGCTACCGGCGGCTGCGCGGCGTACTGCGGCGGCTCAAGTCGCTGAACATCCGCTACGAGAACGCCTGGTGGGACGCCGCCGGCCGCGCCTATGAGGAGGAGGTCGCGACCGGCATCATCGCCGCCTACCGCATCGCCCGCCAGGTCAGCGGCCCGCGCCGCGACGACACCGAGCTGCAAAGCTGGGTGACGTGGACGCCGCAGTTTCACGACTCCTTGCAGAAGGGCAACATCAAGCGCCTCGACCTGGAGCTGTTCTTCTCGCTGCGCTCGCCGACGGCCCAGCGCATGTACCGCTTCCTCGACAAGCGCTTCTACAACACACCGCGCCTGTCGCTGGACCTGGTGGAGTTCGCCTGCGGCCACGTCGGCCTGACGGAGAGCGATAATGTCGCGATCCTCAAGCGCCGTTTGGCCCCCGCGATCACCGAATTGGAGGAGATCGGCTTCCTCGAGCGGGCCGACGTCGAGGCGCGCTACCAGAAGGTGAGGGCGGGCGTGTGGCGGGTCCACTTTGAAAAGGCCAGTGGGAAGAAGGAGTCGGAGGCTCGTGGGGCAAGCTGCCAGCCTGTCGAGCCGGACGGCAGGCGGGCCGCCTGCCCCACGAGTTTGGTGACGGAGTTCTACCGCCTGCGCGGGCTCGGCGGGTCGGCCCTGCCGGGGGCGCGCGACCTGGAACAGGCGCAGGCACTGCTGCGCGAGTACGGCGAGGACAAGGCGCAGGCGCTGCTGCCGCACCTGGCCGCGGTGGTGCGGAAGGAGTGGCCGGAGTGCCGTTCCTTCAGCGGGGCGGCCCAGAAGTACCTGCCCGACGCGCTGAAGCTGCTGGCGCACGAGCAGCAGCGGCAGACCCGTCGCGAGGACGAACAGGCCCGCCGCCGCCAGGAGCTCGAAGACGAGGCGCGGCGGCGCGCGGAGCAGCAGCAGTTCCGGGCCGCGTGGGCGCCGGTGTGGCAGGCGCTACCCGACGACCAGCGCGAGGCGATCCGCCAAGCGGTGCTGGCACGGCACCCCCACCTGGCGGGGACGCGCGCGCTGCTGGAGGAACAGTGCCTGCGCGAGCTGGCGCGGCAGGGCGCCGGGACACCTGCCTAGAGTCTGTTGTGCAAGCCGCTTGCGGCTTAGCGGATTCCAGGCTTCCGCTAAGCCGCAAGCGGCTTTCCGAACAGACTCTTAGCTGCGGTCGGAGTGCGGGCGCGGTATCCCCCGCGGTTCCGGGTCGTCGTCCGGCGGCTCGTCGTCGTCGTCGTCTCCGCTGTCTCCGCCGTTGGCGGCGACCCAGAGCATGTAGGCGACGCGTTCGCGGAGCACCCGATCGCGGCGCTCCTGTTCGCGGCGACAGACGTCCCAGGCGAGGTAAATCGTCGAGACGGTGAGGGCAGGGATTGCGGTAATCATGGCCGGATTCCGGGCAAGAGAGAAGTGTGTGCGGACCGAACAAAATCGCCCCCGCGGTTGGACAGGAGTTGCGGGGTCGGCTTTGCCCTGGGATCTGTAGGACGCCGGGCCGTCACGGACCGACTTCCTTCCGTGGAAAATTTAGCTCACCCCGCACACTTGTCAAACCCGGGCGTAACTTTCTTTCCCCGATTCCTACGGAGCTGATCCGGCACACTCGCCCTGCTCGAGTCTCGCGAATGTTAGCAATGACTTCCCGCGGACTCGTCCGCCGGCGGCGCCGCGCTGGGGACGGCGGGACACGCAGCGGCCATCGCGGTCGTGCCGTTGCCGCAGGGCTCGGCTACGGCCGGGCCCGCGGCCTTCCGCGCCTCGTGTTGTTTCGCGGCGCCGCGCCGGCCGTCCCAGAGGATTTCGATCAGGTTCGTGATCGGCCCGACCGTGAACAGGGCGTAGTACGGCGCGTGCAGCTCCTCCGTCAGCCGGAAGAGCGTTTCCGCGACGGCCACCAGCACGGCCACGACGCACTGCCGCGCCTTCGTGCGCGTCGTCGTTTTCGGGTCGGTGATCATGAAGAAAATGAACAGCTGGTACATCGGCCCGGTGATCGGCCCCAGCGCCGTGAGGAACTTCTGGCCGGTGACCTGGCTGCGCAGCAGGGCCAGCAGGACGAAGGTGACGGCGTAGGTGGCCGTGATGTGCAGCTTGCCCAGGCGCCACAGGATCAGCGCGCCGAGGCACCAGATGACGAGTATCGGCCAGATTTCGCTGCCCCACTGCTGGCTGAGACTGGCCACGCTCAACGGCGCCAGGAACAGCATCAGACTGACGCCGAAGTTGGACGGGTTCCACAGGTGCCGGCCGCGGAAGCGGATCGCGTACTTGGAGACGATGGTGAGGGCGCCGCACAGGATGTAAGGCCACAGCTCGGGCGAGCGGATCAGGATGCCGACGCTGATGCCGGAGATGTAGGCGCTGGCCAAGTGCGGCCAGCGGCCGCCGAACAACCGCCCCAGGACCAGCTCCATGACGATGCAGACCAGGATGGCCACAAACGTCGGCGAGTAGGTGCTTAACAGGCCGCCCGTCAGCCGCGACAGCAGCGGGCTGGAGTGGACCTCGATGATGCCGTAGGTCAGCTGGCCCACCACCAGGATCGCCGTGATCAGCCCGGGGGCGAGGTAGCGGTTGTCGAAGCTCAGC
>DATFNV010000024.1:0-9072 GCA_035266225.1 Gemmataceae bacterium | reverse complement strand
GAGCTTCGTGGTGAATTCGGACGGATCGATCACGGCGTACTCGCCGTCGCACGTGGCGGGGACGGTGAACGTGACGGTGGTGACGGCCTACGGCACCTCCGCGACCTCCTCCGCCGACGATTTCACCTTTATGTGAGAGCGCCGTTCGCGTTCAGAGTCAGTTGCGAACGCCGCTTGCGGCTTCGCAGGAAAGGTTGCCAAGCCGCAAGCGGCTGTCGCAACTGACTCTCATTTCAGAGACGTGTGGATCATGTCGAAAAGCCGTTCCGTACTCAGACAGCCCACCCGCCGGTCTTCGCCGAGGAACACACCCTGCGCGGCGGAGGATCGGCTGCCGGTGAGGGTGGCCGGGGCGTTGCTCACCGCGGCGCGCGGCACGCGCACCACGCCGGCCACCTCATCGACGGCCAGCGCCCAGCGCCGGCCCTCGTGCTCGGTCACCAGCAGCCAGCCGGTCCGATCCGGGCGACCCGGCGCCGACCCCTCGGCGGCGATGCCCAGCAGGTCGCGCAGTGACAGACACAGCTGCAACTCGCCGCGAATGTTGACGATGCCCTGCAAAACGGCGTCGCGGCGGTGCGGAATGCGGTGAAAGCGGCGCGGCTCGGCCACCTCGACCATTGCGTGGACGTCAAAGGCCAGCCATTCCGGGCCGACGCGGAAGACGATCAGGGCCAGGACGTCGCCGCTTTCCTCGCCCTCCCGACGGGCGAGGCGCTCCGTCCACTCCTCGACGCATTCCGCCGGCGGCGGGCGGTCGAAGAGCCGCCGGCCCGCCCGGGAGAAGACGGGGCAGTTGTGGCAGTGGATGACCGCCGCCAGCTCCGGGCAGCTGTGGTCGCCCCGCACGCCGATCCGATTCCAGCAGTCGTCCAGCACCGGCAGCACGGTTCCATCTCCTTGTTTAGAAATTGTAACAAGAATCATCTGGCCGCTTGCGGCTTCGCAATCGTTCCTGCGAAGCCGCAAGCGGGAAGAGGGGTGTCGAGACAGTTTCTAAACGGACTTGTCCAGGCGGCGAAGGAAGTTCTCCGCGAGGCGCTGGTCTCCGCGCCGCCGGGCCAGCAGGGCCACGTGGACCAGGGCTTCGGCGTGTCGGGGGTCCAGGTACAGGACGCGCTGGAAGCACCGCTCCGCCTCGGCGAAGTCTCCCTGAGCCTGGCGCACGACCCCGAGCAGATACAACACGTCCGCCCGCGGTCCCCCCCGGTCCGCAAGGGCCGCACACAGGGAGGCCGCCTCCTCCAACCGGCCGGCGTCGGCGGCCTGGCGCGCCTTCACCAACGCTTCCGCAATCCCACCGGCGCGGGCGGGAGGCGCACCCCCGATTCGTTCCCGGGCCCTGCGACTCACGCCTGGCGCTGCGGGCGCCGGGGCCCTGCCCGAAGGGACGGTGGCCGGCGGCCGCACCTCTTTCGCCGCGCTCGGGGTGAAGACCGACGTGTACTCCTCATCCAGCCGCCGGAACCCCGAATCGACAAACCCGGCTTCGACCGCGGAAAAGTACAGCGCCCCGCTCGCCAGGAGCAAGCGGCGCAGGTGCCCCAGGGCCGTGCGCCGGGCCCGCTCGTCCAGGTAGATGAACAGGTTGCGACAAAAGATAGCGTCAAATGGAAGTTCCACGTCCAGAAACTGCGGCGCCGCCATGTTGGCCCGGAGGAAGCGGACCGCGCCACGGACGGCCTCGGCGACGACGGAGCGCTCGCCGTCCCGGTGGCAGAAGCGCTCCCGCAGCCCGACGAACTCCGGGTCGCGCTCGCGGAAGGACAGTTCCGTGTAGCTGCCGCCCGCCGCCGTCGCCAGTGCGGCCGGGCTCACGTCCGCCGCCACGACCTCGAAGTCGTCCGCGCCGAGGCCGGCATCGAGCAGCACAATGGCGATCGAGTACGGCTCCTCACCCGTACAGCAGGGGACACTGAGGACGCGGAATGGGCGCATAGTCCCCTCGCTGGCGCTTCGGGCTTGTGTCCCCTCGCTGGCGCTTCGGGCTTGTGTCGGCCCGCGGCCCCGCACCTGGCGGCGGAGGTGGCGGAATGCCTGGCGGTCGCGGAAGAACCACGTCTCGGGGACCACGACTTCATCGACGAGGGCGCGCAGCTCGTCCTCGCTTTCGTCCAGCAGGCGGAGGTAAGCGATGACGTCCTGCCCGTGGCTGGCCAGGCGGGCGCCGAGGGCCTGGGCGATCCGGTCGCGGCCGAGCGTGTTGGGCTCCAGTCCGATGTGCCGGCGGAGCAGGTACTCGATGACGGTGAGGGGGTCCGTTGGCCTGGTGGTCATACGTCCTCCGTCACATCGGCGGCGGCGAGCAGGGACGGCGGCCGTTGCTGGGCCAGCACGCGCGGCAACTCCAGGAACTGGACGAGTTCTCCCTCGTGCAGGACGACCGGGCCCCAGTCCGGCAGGCCGGGCGCGGACGTCAGGCCCTCGTCGGGCCGCCCGGCCAGCTGCGCCGTCTCCACGTGCTCCATCAGCAGGCCGAGGCGGCGCGGGCCGGCGGGCGTGTCGAGCGAAACCAGGACGATGCGGCTGCCCCACACGTGCGGGCAGGGCGTGCCGCGGACCAGCAAGGCCAGGTCGATAACTGGCGTCGGCCGGCCGTCGTAGGCGAACAACCCCGCCAGCCACGGCGGCGCCCCCGCCGCCGTTTGGAAGCGGACGCGCGGCAGCACGGCCACCACGTCGTGGACGTCGATGCCGAAGCGGTGTCCGCCCGCCTGGCACAGCAGAAAGAGCATGAGCCGGCCCTCACGAAGCCACGGTAAAGTGCCCCACTTCGCGCTGCAACCCCTGGGTGGCGGTGCGCAGGTTCTCCGCGGCGGAGCTGAACTCCTTGACCGAGGCGCTGACCTGCTTGACGCCGGTGGCCAGCTGAGTGATCGCCTCGCCGATCTGACGAGCGCCCTCGGTCTGCTGCCCCACGCCCGCGCTGACGGCCTGGAAGCGGTCGCTGAGGGAATGCACCTGTTCCAGCACCTGGCCGATCTGGCGGCTCACCTCGGCGGCCTGGCCCAGGCAGGCGTGGGCGCGCTCGCTGAACTTGTCCATCTCCATGACGCCGGCGGAGACGGCTGTCTGCATGTGCCGCACCATCTGCTCGATGTCCAGGGTGGCCACGGCGGTCTGGTCGGCGAGGCGGCGAATCTCGCGAGCCACCACCAGGAAGCCGCGTCCCGCCTCGCCGGCCTTTTCCGCCTCGATGGCCGCGTTGATCGACAGCAGGTTCGTCTGGTCCGCGACCTTGGTGATGGTCGTCACCATCAGGTTGATCCCGTTGGCTTTCTCGCGGATGGTGCCGAGCTTGGCGGAGATGGAGCCGGTCGCGTCGCTCAGCTGCTGCATCGTTTCTTCCATCTGCCGCAGCCCCGCCCCGCCCGCGTCGGCCAGCGCCGCGGCTTCGCAGGCCCGCTCCTCGACCTCGCCCATGGTACGGTTGAGGTCGGTGCCGGTGGCCGCGATCTGTCGGACCGAGGCCGCGATCTCGGTCGTGGAAGCGTTGAAGGTCTGCACGGTGCCGTTCTGCTCGGCCGCGGTGGCCGCGATCTGCGTC
This sequence comes from Gemmataceae bacterium, assembly GCA_035266225.1. Classification (GTDB taxonomy): domain Bacteria; phylum Planctomycetota; class Planctomycetia; order Gemmatales; family Gemmataceae; genus DATFNV01. The sequence continues at coordinate 5,525 of DATFNV010000024.1, read as the reverse complement.
GCCGTGGCGTTGAGCTGGATCGCCGCGACCCGGATGGGCACGACCAGGTCGTGGATGCGCTGGATGAGGGCGTTGACCAGCCCGGCCAGGGTGCCGACCTCGTCGGAGCTATCGACCCGCACCTGCTGCGTCAGGTCCCCCGCGCCCGCGGAGATGTTATCCAGGACCACCGTCATGCGGCGCAAGGGGCGGGTGATGCCGCGGCTGAGCACGGAACTCAGCACGACTCCGAGCACCAGGGCGGCGGCGGAGAAGGTCCCCATCGCTAGCTGCGTCTTCCGCCCCTCGTCAGCCATCTCCTCCGAGACTTTCGCCATGTGCTCGTTGGCGTGGCGGGCGAAGCCGACGGCCTCGTGCTCAAGGTTGCGGATCGAGTCCTTGTACGGAATGATCGCCCGGTTTCCGTCCTGAGGGGTCTTGATCTCACCCGAGCGGACCTTCGGGAGGATGACGGCCATCGCGCCCCAGTAGACGTTCAATTCCTCGCTCATGACGCGCACCCGTTCCCGGTCCTCGGGGGTGCTCGCCAGCTTTCCCAGGGCGTCGATGTGCCCCAGCAGGCTGACGTGTGCGTCCCGGAACTTCGTCTCGTATTCGTCCACTTTCTTGGGGTCCAGACAGTTGAGGAACGAGTCCTTCTCGAAGCGCCGCAGTTCGAGCACGTCGTTCTGCGCGGCGGCGGAATGCTCGGCGAGCTTCGCGTCCCCTTTGAGCATGCGCGCCGCGCCGTCGGAAATCAGGCGGATGCCCCAGAAGCCCGTCCCCGCGACGGCCAGCAGCAAGAGGGCATTGAATACGGTTAGGCCCAGGCATTTCTTGCCGATCGTCAACCGCGCGGCCGATCGCTTGTTTCTGGACATCGTACGGTCCTCGTCTCGTGGCGGTACACGCAGGCACCAGGATCCTGGGGAGAGGAGCGATCCTCCACCGGCGATACTATATCATCCCGGAACGGCGGAGAGCGCGGCCCGGAAATACCTTTGCCGTCTCGTTCCCCGGCGGTTACTCTGAGAGTCAGTTGCACAAGCCGCTTGCGGCTTAGCGGATTCCGGGCTTCCGCTAAGCCGCAAGCGGCTGGCGCAACAGACGCTGAGACGGGTGAAATCGAGACCGAGGTCCGGGCCGATTCTTCCCTCGCGAGACACCATCGATGGGCGGTTCTCCCTTACGTTGTCTGGTCGTAGCGCTCGCGTTCCTGGCGGCCGCCGGCCCGGCATTCGGACAGGCGCCGGATGCCTTCGCGTCCCAGTTCCGGCGCTTCCTCGACCAGCATTGCGTCGCCTGTCACGGCCCGGACGTCCAGAAACGCCGCCTGCGCCTGGATACGCTCCCACTGGCCTTCGGAGACAAGGAGTCGGCGACGACCTGGGTGAAGGTCCTCGATAAACTCTCGCGCGGCGAGATGCCGCCCAAAGGTGAGCCGCGCCCGCCGGAAAAGGACGCCCGTGCGGTCAGCGCGGGCTTGCAGCGGGAGTTGCACGAGGCCTCGCTGACGAAGCAGCGCCGCGAGGGCCGGGTCGTGCTGCGCCGCCTGAACCGAACGGAATACGAAACGACGCTCCGCGACCTGCTGGCCACGCCGGTCGAGCTGAAAGACCTGCTCCCGGAGGACAACGTGGCGGCCGGGTTCGACAACGTCAGTGCGGTCCTCGACGTATCGCCCGCGCACCTGCTGCGCTACCAGGACGCGGCGGAAAAGGCGCTCCGTGCCAGTATCCCGAATCGGCCGCAGCCGCCGTTCAAGGAACGCCGCACGGGGCGGCAGATCACCGAGAAAATGCCGCTCTTCAAGGAGCTGCTCGGCAAGTCGGCCCGGCTGGACAGCGACACGCTCCTCCTGCACAGCCGCACCCCGGGATACATTCCGTGTGGCACCGCGCCGGCGCCGGTGGGCGGCAGGTATCGCGTACGGGCTTCGGTTTCCGCGGTCGGCAGCGGCGGCAAGCCCTTGCCGATGATGTGCGTCTGCCGTGACCAGTACGGCCGCGAGGACACCGACGTGCGGGCGGTGCGCGACGCCCCGGCCGACAAGCCCGCCGTCATCGAGGGCGAATTCGAGCTGCGCCCACGCGAGGTGATCGTCCTCAACGGGTGGTCGCTGCCCGAGGAGCGCGAGGTCCAGCGCGCCGCCCAGGGCCGAAAGCCCGGCTCCGATCCGGGTCCGGGACTGGCGGTGCAATGGGTCGAGATCGAAGGGCCGCTCGGCCCCTGGCCGCCCGCCGGGTATCAGCGACTCTTCGGCGACGTCCCACTGAAGCCGCAATCGGTCGCGCGGGCGGAGGCCGAAGGCCGGCCCGTCCCGCCGCAACCCGCCAACCGCCCGGACGGCTGGTGGATCTACGACCCCCTCGTCGTGGCCCCCGCCAAGCCGCGCGAGGACGCCGAACGCCTGATGCGCGCGTTCCTCCCACAAGCCTTCCGCCGACCCGTCAGCGAGGAACTCCAGCGACACTACGTCAAGCTCGTTCACGCAGCGCTCGACAAGGGCCGCTCGTTCCCCGAGGCGATGCTCAGCGGCTACAAGGCCGCTCTCTGTTCGCCCCATTTCCTGTTCCTGCTCGAGCGCGTCGATGCCTCCCGAAAGGACGATCGCACGGCCCTGGACGATTACGCCGTCGCCTCGCGGTTGTCCTACTTCCTTTGGTCGTCGAGGCCGGACGCTGCCTTACTGCGGCTGGCGGACAAGGGAGAATTGCGAACGCCGGACGTCTTGCGGGCGCAGGTGGAGCAGATGCTCAACGACCCCCGTGGCCGCCGTTTCACCGCGAACTTCGCCGGTCAATGGCTGGACCTGCGCAGCATCAACGCCACGTCGCCGGACCCGCAACTGTACGGCGAGTTCGACGACTTCCTGTTCTGGTCGATGCCGCGCGAGACCGAGCTATTCTTTGAAGAAATCCTGCGGGCCGACCTCAGCCTGACGGACTTCGTTCATTCCGACTGGACGTTCCTGAATCAACGACTCGCCCAGCATTACGGGATCGCGGACGTCTTCGGCGGCGAGCTGCGCAAGGTGAAACTGCCGGCGGGCAGCCACCGCGGTGGCGTCCTGACGCACGCCAGCATTCTGAAGGTGACGGCGGACGGCACCCGGACGTCGCCGGTGCTGCGCGGCAAATGGGTCCTGGATCGCCTGGTGGGCCAGCCGCCGTCTCCCCCGCCGCCCGACGTCCCGGCCATCGAGCCGGACATCCGCGGCGCCACCACGATCCGCCAACAACTCGACAAGCACCGCAACACGCCGGCCTGCGCCGCCTGCCACCGGCACATCGACCCGCCCGGCTTTGCGCTGGAATCCTTCGACGTCATTGGCGGCTGGCGCGATTTCTACCGGGCCTCGCGACCCGTCCGCGGCGGTCTCGTCGAGCTGGCCAACTACCCGGACCGCAAAGTCTTCCGCGGCCCCGACGTCGAACTGGGGGGCACGACGCCCGACGGCCGGGCCTTCAAGGACGTTGACGAGTACAAGCGCCTCCTGCTCGCCGACAAGGACCAACTGGCGCGCAACCTCGCCCAGAAGCTGCTCGTCTACGCGACCGGCGCCGACATCCAGTTCGCCGACCGAGAGGTGGTCGAGCAGCTGGTGGGGAAGTGCCGGGAGAGGGGTTACGGCTTCCGCTCGCTCGTCCATGAGGTGGTGCAAAGTCGGGTGTTTCTGAACAAGTGATGTCAACATGACGCCGTTTAGCCGCCGCCCTCGGGGCGGCACTCTGCTCGCGCTGGTAGTGACCGCATTTATGCGGTCGATGACGAACACGACCCGATAAATCGGGTCACTACGAGCGCCGCCCGCAGGCCGGCGCTGGTAGTGACCGCATTTATGCGGTCGATGACGAACACGACCCGATAAATCGGGTCACTACCAGCGCCGCGCGCAGGCCGGCGTTGGTAGTGACCGCATTTATGCGGTCGATGACGAACATGACCCGATAAATCGGGTCACTACGAGCGCCGCCCGCAGGCCGGCGCTGGTAGTGACCGCATTTATGCGGTCGATGACGAACATGACCCGATAAATCGGGTCACTACGAGCGCGAGGAGAGCGCCGCCCAGAGGGCGACGGCTAAACAAATATAAACAAATAGCGCCAAAGGAGTATTCCATCGTGTCCCGCTCTCCGCTGAACCGCCGCACGTTCCTGCGCGCCGCCGGCGTCTGCATCGGCCTGCCGCTGCTCGACGCGATGCTCCCTGTCGGCCTGCGCGCCGAGCAGAAGGCGGCCCCCCTCCGCCCCCGGCGCATGCTGCTGATCAGCCGGCCGCTCGGGCTGCACGCCCCTTACTTCTTCCCGGAAAAAACCGGGAAGGAGTACGAGCCCACACGCTATCTCAAACCGTTGCAGGAGTATCGTCGGGACTTCACGGTCTTTTCGGGCCTGTCGCACCGGGGCTACCCGGGCGGGCACCACACCGAGGTGGCCCTGCTGACGGGCGTGGCGCCGGAAGGGGTCCGCTTCGGTGACATCCGCAACACGATTTCACTCGATCAGGAAGCCGCCTCGCGCCTCGGGGGCGAGACGCGCTTCCCCTACCTGTCGCTGGGCGGCGGTCCCATCTCCTGGAACCTCAAGGGGGTGAAGGTGCCGTCCGAGGAACGGGCCACCCGCGTCTTCAAGCAACTGTTTATCAACGGCACCCCGGAGGAAGTGGCCCAGGAGATCGAGCGGATCAAGGCCGGCGAAAGTATCCTCGACGGGGTCCGCGAGCAGGCGCGGTCGCTCGCCGAGGAACTCGGCCCGGCGGACCGCCAGCGCCTCGACCTGCTGCTGACCTCGATCCGCGAGGCCGAGCAGCGCTTGCAGCAGGATCAGGCCTGGGTCAAGAGGCCCAAGCCGAAGGTGGACGTCAAGCCCTTCACCGACGACTACTACACCGACCTGCGCATGGTGGATCGCGAACGGCAGTGGTTCGACCTGGTTCACCTGGCCCTGCAAACCGACTCGACGCGGGTGATCGCCCTGTGGGTCTGGTCCTACGGCCGCCCGGACCTCGAGGGGGTGGCCATTGGCCACCACGACGCCACGCACCACGGTCAGGACGAGGCGAAGCTCAAGCAGCTGGCGCTGATCGAGGAGACCGAGATGAAACTCTTGGCCGGCCTGCTCGGCAAGCTGAAGGGCACCGACGAGGGCGGGTCGTCGTTGCTCGATCGGACCGCGGTCTTCTACGGGAGCAACATGGGCAACGCCTCGGCCCACAGCTGTGACAACCTGCCGATCCTGCTCGCGGGCGGCGGCTTCAAGCACGCCGGCCACGTGGCGTTCGACCGCAAGGACAACAAGCCGTTGTCGAACCTCTTCGTCCGCATGCTGCGGCAGACGGGCATCGAGGCCGATCGCTTCGGCAGCAGCACTGGCGCGATCAGCGAGGTGTGAGAGCGTACTTGCCGCGAAACCGTGGATAGACCGATGGGCGTAACGCCGACCTCTCCCCCTTCGCCCGACCTCTCCCCTCCGGTGCCGGCCGGGCCGGACGTCGTGCGCCTGCGCGACCTTTCTGCGCAGCAGTGGAAGTCCGGGGCCGCCG
>DATFNV010000023.1:0-24380 GCA_035266225.1 Gemmataceae bacterium | reverse complement strand
GACCACCACCACCGTCCCCGGCTCCAACCGCGTCGTCGTCCACGACGTCGTCGAGAACCGCGCCGCCCAGCCGGCGGAAATGCAGATGCTCTATCACGTCAACGTTGGCCCGCCGTTCCTCGAAGCCGGCAGCCGCGTCCTGGCGCCGATCAAGGAGATGGCCCCGCTGACCCCACGGGCGGCGCAGGGCATCGACACCTACGAAACCTACGCCGGCCCGACGACCGGCTTCGCGGAGCAGGTCTACGCCTACGAATTGCTGGCCGACGGCCACGGCCGCACACTGGCGCTGCTGGCCAACGCGGCAGCCGACCGCGGAGTAGCGGTGCGCTTCGGCCGGCGCGAGCTGCCGTGCTTCGTCGTCTGGAAGAACACCGCGGCGGTCGAGAACGGCTACGTCACCGGCCTGGAGCCGTCCACGAACTTGCCGAATCTCAAAACATTTGAGCGGCAGCAGGGCCGGGTGCGCGTCCTGCCGCCGGGAGGCCGCTGGGAGGCGACGCTGGCGCTGGACGTCTTCGATTCGCGCGAGGGGGTGGCCGCCGCACTGGCGGAGGTGGCGAAGCTGCAAGCGCAGGCGCCGGCTACGGTCCACCGCACCCCGCAGGCGCGGTTCGCGCCGGGATAAGAAGCACTAACTCTTTGCGAGCGGCGCGGCGTCAGCCCGCCGGTTTCGGCGGCACCGGCGGGCTGACGCCGCGCCGCTCGCCAAAGAGTTACAGCCTGTAAGAAATGCGGCCGAGAGATTAGTGCCCCGAGTGAGACCCCGACGCCGGAGCCAGGGGAATGTCGTCGGGCAGGATGAGCGCTTCGGGTGCCGGCTCCGGCGGGGGCGGCGGCTTGAGCGGCTTGGCCAGGCGCGGCGCCACCGGCAGTTTCAACCCCACCGGCTCGGCGAGCGGCACCGGGTTTTCGCACGCCTCCAGCAGCTCGTCGTCGTCGTTCGGATCGACGACCGGAGCCACGGGTGCCAGTTCGCGCTTCAGGAGACTGGCCTGCGGCTGCGGGGCCGCGTCGGACCAACTCACCTGGTAGCGGTTGTTGCCAATCGTCAATTCGTCGCCGTGATGCAGTTTGCCTTCCTGTACGCGCGCCCCGTTGATGCGAATGCCGTTGGTGCTGTCGAGGTCGCGCACCACCAGGTAGTCGGCCACCTGGGCGATGCAGCAGTGGCGCCGCGACACCTTGCGCGATTCGATCTGGATGTCGCACTCGGGGTGCCGGCCGAGCAACAGGATCGGCTTGTCCAGCACGATGCTGGGGCCGTCAGTCAGGGCCAGGAGCTGCGCAGGCATCGGTGGTACCCACCCGCACGCCGTCAGGAGAAACGACGTGGCAACTATAGTATATCACCCCCCCTTTGAGGGCAACAGCGAGCCGGGGAAAAAAAGTCCCCCTTGCGGAGCCGCTTGCGGCTTAGCGTTCCCTTCCTGCTGATGAGGCGAACGCTAAGCCGCAAGCGGCTAATAGCGATCCTGCAGCGCACTGACCGTCAGCTCCTGCTCGGCCAGCGCCCGGCACGCGGCCACCGCCGCCTGCGCCGCCGCTATCGTCGTGATACACGTCACGCCGTGCGCCACCGCCGCCGCCCGAATCTTCCCTTCGTCCGTCCGCGCCCCCTTCCCCGACGGCGTGTTGATGACCAGCGCGATCTGGTCATTCTTCATGTAATCGATCAAGTTTGGGCGCCCTTCCTGGAGCTTCGGCACCTCGACCACCTCAAGTCCGGCCTGCCGCAGCGCCTGGGCGGTGCCGCGCGTCGAGACGATCTGATAGCCCATGTCCACGAGCGCCCGGGCGATCGGCACCACCTCCGCCTTGTCGCGCTTGGCCACCGACACGAACACCTTGCCCTCGCGCGGCAGCGGGCTGTTGGCGGCGATCTGGCTCTTGGCGAAGGCCATCGGGAAGCTGTCGTCGATGCCCATCACCTCGCCGGTCGAGCGCATCTCCGGGCCGAGGATGATGTCCACGCCGGGGAACTTGTTGAACGGGAAGACGCTCTCCTTGACCGAGAAGTGCTTCGGCACCACCTCGTCGAACAGGCCCAGTTCGTCGAGCGTTTTGCCGACCATGACCAGGGCCGCGTAGCGGGCCAGCGGCACACCGGTCGCCTTGCTGACGAACGGCACAGTGCGGCTGGCGCGCGGGTTGACCTCCAGGACGTAGACGGTGCCGTCGCGGGCCACGGCGAACTGGACGTTCATCAGCCCCTTGACGTTCAGCTCCTCGGCCATGGCCCGCGTCTGCCGCCTGATGTCCTCGACCACTTCGCGCGGCAGGCTGTGCGGCGGGATGACGCAGGCCGAGTCGCCGGAGTGGACGCCGGCCTCCTCGATGTGCTGCATGACGCCGCCGATCAGGGTGCGACGGCCGTCGCTGAGCGAATCGACGTCCACCTCGATGGCCGACTCCAGGAACTTGTCGATGAGGATCGGCTTGCCAGGCGTGACTTCCAGCGCCCGGCCCATGTAGCGCGTCAGGGCGTCGTCGTCGTAGACGATCTCCATGCCGCGGCCGCCGAGGACGAAGCTCGGCCGCACCAGCACGGGGTAGCCGATGCGGCGGGCGATGCGCAGCGCCTGCGGCACGTCCAGGGCGGTGCCGTTCTCGGGTTGCTTCAGGCCGAGCTTATCGACCAGCTCCTGGAACAGCTTGCGGTCCTCGGCGCGGTCGATGCTCTCGACGCTGGTGCCGATGATCGGCGCCCCCGCCGCGGCGAGGGCCTTGGCGAGGTTGAGCGGCGTCTGGCCGCCGAACTGGACGATCAGCCCCTTGGGCTGCATGCGATCGCAAATATTGAGAACGTCCTCGGCGGTCAGCGGCTCGAAGAAGAGGTGATCGCTGGTGTCGTAGTCGGTCGAGACCGTCTCCGGGTTGGAGTTGACCATGATGGTCTCGTAGCCGGCCTCCTTCAGCGCGAAGGCCGCCTGGCAGCAGCAGTAGTCGAACTCGATGCCCTGGCCGATGCGGTTGGGACCGCCGCCGAGGATCATGATGCGGTCCTTGCCGGAGGGAGGACGGGTCTCATCTTCCGTCCCGTCCCCGTGCCCGTGCCCCTGCCCCTGCCCCTGCCCGATTGCTGACAAATCGGGCACGGGCACGGGCACGGGCACGGAAATAGTCGGTGCCTCGTAGGTCGAGTAGTAATACGGCGTGTACGCCTCGAACTCCGCGGCGCAGGTATCGACCAACTTGTACGACGCCGTCACGCCGCGCGCCAGGCGCAGGCGGCGCACCTCGAACTGCGACACGTGCCACAGGTTGGCCAGCTGCATGTCGCTGAAGCCGTACTGCTTCGCCTCCAGCAGCAGCGCCGTGTCGATCTTCTCCAGCGCCTCGGCCCCGTCGCCGCCCGGCAGCGCCCGCCGCAGCCGCTCCTCCATGTCCACGATGTCGCGCAGGTTGTTCAAGAACCAGCGGTCGATCTTGGTGCGCACGTAGACGTCCTCGACGCCCAGGCCGGTCTTGAAGGCGTAGCGGATGAACCAGATCCGCTCGGCGTTCGGCGTCGCCAGCTTGGCGAAGATCTCCTCCAGCGACGGCTGGCCGGCCGTGCCCCAGCGGTCGGCGCGGTCGCAGCCCAGGCCGAAGCGCCCCGTCTCCAGGCCGCGCAGCGCCTTCTGCACCGACTCCTTGAAGGTGCGGCCGATGGCCATCGTCTCGCCGACCGACTTCATCTGCGTCGTCAGCGTCGGGTCGGCGTCGGGGAACTTCTCGAAGGCGAAGCGCGGCACCTTGGTGACGACGTAATCGATGGTCGGCTCGAAGCAGGCCGGCGTCTCGCGCGTGATGTCGTTGCGCAGCTCGTCCAGGCGGTAGCCGACCGCCAGTTTCGCCGCAATCTTCGCGATCGGGAAGCCCGTCGCCTTGCTGGCCAGCGCCGAGGAGCGCGACACGCGCGGGTTCATCTCGATCGCTACCATGTAGCCGTCGTCGGGGTTGACGGCGAACTGGATGTTGCTGCCGCCGGTCTCGACGCCGATTTCGCGGATGATGCGGATGGCGTCGTCGCGCATCCGCTGATACTCCTTGTCGGTCAGCGTCTGCGCCGGAGCGACGGTGATGCTGTCGCCGGTGTGGACGCCCATCGGGTCGAGGTTCTCGATGGAGCAGATGATGACGACGTTGTCGGCGCGGTCGCGCATCACCTCCAGCTCGAACTCCTTCCAGCCGATCACCGACTCCTCGATGAGCACCTCGCCGACCGGCGACAGGTCGAGGCCGTGGGCGATCAGCTCGTTGAACTCCTCGCGGTTGTAGGCGATGCCGCCGCCGCTACCGCCCAGCGTGAAGCTCGGGCGCAGCACGCACGGCAGGCCGATCTCGTCGCGCACCTGCTGCGCCTCGGCCAGGGAGCGGGCGACGCCGCTGCGCGGCACGGCGATGCCGAGCTTCTGCATGGCCTGCTTGAACTTCTCACGGTCCTCGGCCTTTTCGATGACCTCCGGCGTGGCGCCGATCATCTGCACACCGTACTTCTGCAGCACGCCGTGACGGTGCAGGTCCATCGCGGTGTTTAACCCGGTCTGGCCGCCGAGGGTCGGCAGCAGGGCGTCGGGACGTTCCTTCTCGATGATCTTGGCGACGACCTCCCAGGTGACCGGCTCGACGTAGGTGCGGTCGGCCATCTCCGGGTCGGTCATGATGGTGGCCGGGTTGGAGTTGACGAGGACGACCTCGTAGCCCTCTTCGCGCAGCGCCTTGCAGGCCTGGGTGCCGGAGTAGTCGAACTCGCACGCCTGGCCGATGACGATGGGGCCGGAGCCAATGAGGAGGATCTTCTTGAGGTCGGTGCGCTTCGGCATTGTCGTCGGCCAGGGGCGCATTCGACGCCGCTTGCGATTTATCGTTTCGCGAATCGATAAATCGCAAGCGGCGTCATCGGGTCGCAAGCTTCACTTCATCCTATGAGCGCGCGGGGGGGTTCCAAGAGGGGCGACGGTGTGGCTGTCCGCGCGGCCGGGGCGGCCGAATTCGATGAAATCCATTAGCGGCGCGGGTCGGGAGTCGTTACGATTGTGACCGTTCGCGGCGCGCCATGTCCTTGGGAGTGGGGCAGACACGCCGCACCTGTCAGCATCCCTTGGTCCGGGGCGGCCGGGACATCGCCCGCGCGCCCCGGGGCTGGAGAACCGAACGATGACAATGATCGGAAACGTCGTGGGCTCGATTGGCGGCCTGATCATGTTGATCTGCCACATCATCGTGATCGTCAAGATGTTCCAGAACGGCCAGACCGGCCTGGGCATCCTGGCCATCGTGCTGACCTTCTGCTGCGGCATCGGTTTCCTGTTCACCCTGATTTATGGGTGGGTCAAAGCCGGCGAGTGGAACATCCAGCCTGTCATGCTGGTCTTCACGGTCGGTGTGATCCTCAACATCGCCGGAGGCGTCATGGCCCCGCCCGACATTGAGGCGATCAAGAAGGCGCTGGGGCAGTAGCGGCGGCAGGCCCTGGCAGAGGGGTGCCTCCCTAACCGCCAACGCGCTCTCCTCGAATCCCCGGCCTCACCGACGAGGCCGGGGCTTCTTTTTGCGCATCGTGCCGAAGTGTTCGTTGGCGCGAGGGAAGCCACGTCGGCGAGGCAAGCAGTGACGAATTCGCGAAGAAATGCGCTTGCCGTCGCTGGTGGCGCCGGTAAACTGGCCAGTCATTGGGGTCTTGTGACCGATCCGCCTGCCCACCGAGGGCCGAATGAGCCGGGGCGTTGGCGACCATAGCTCCTGGTTACGGCAGTTTCTCAACGACACGTTCCTTCGGGCGTGCGCGGTGTTCGCCGTCGTCTGTGTGCTAATGCCGTCCGGCGGGCTGGGCGTGGAGCTGTGTCCGTGCCTGCGCATGACGCACGCCCCGTGTCCTGGCTGTGGCGTGACGCGCTGCGGATCCTGCCTGGCGCGCGGCGAAGTCCGCCGGGCCTTTCGCTATCATCCGCTCGGGACGGTGGTGTTCCCGCTGAGCGCCGGGCTGGGGTTGCTGGCGCTGGTGCCGCGGCGCTGGCGGCACCCGGCCTGCTCGCGCCTGGCGGCGTGGGGCGCGCCGCTGCGGCCGCTCTACCTGACCGCGGCGGCGGGGTTCGTGACGTTCGGGGTAGTGCGATTCGGCCTGGTCCTGGCCGGGTGGACTGAATTCCCGGCGACGTGGCCTTGAGGCGGGATGAGTTCCTTCACTCAACCGAGGTGACATCTTTCGCGGCGGGTTCCGGGGTACGACCGTCTCGGCCGCGATGGGGAGGCGATTGATGTACTTGCTGATGTTGGGGTTGATAGCGATTTTGCAAGCGAAGGCGCCTGGGGCGCCGCAAGCTCCTGATGCCGGCGGGCTCCTCGGCGCAGGACTCTTTGCATGTGTCTGCCCCCTGGTGGTCCTCGGAGTCGGTCTGGTCGCTGTCATCGGGATGTGCAAGGTCTTCTCCAAGGCCGGCCAGCCCGCCTGGGCGGCGCTCATCCCGATTTACAACAACTACGTCCTGTGCCAGATCGTCAAGAAGCCGGACTGGTTCATCTGGACCCTCATCCCGTGCGTCAACTTCTACTTCGGTATCGTGCTTATCTTCGAGACGGCGAAAGCCTTCGGAAAGGAGGGAGGCTTCGCCGTCGGCCTGCTCCTCCTCCCGCTGAACTTCTGGCCGATCCTCGGCTTCGGCAGCGCCGAGTATCAGTATGGCCGCGGTGGGCGCCGGCGGCGCCGCGAGGAGGAAGACGAGGACGATGACGACAGGCCGCGCCGCCGGGCGCGTGACGAGGAAGAGGACGAGGACGAGGAAGACGACCGGCCGCGCCGGCGGGGCCGTGACGAGGACGATGACGACGACGAGGACGACCGCCGCGTCAAGCGCCGCCCGCGCGACGACGATTAACCGGATCCCCGCGAAGCCGTCGGCGGCTCACTGTCCCCACCCTTCCTGGGAGGGGACTTTTTTTGCGCCCCGGGGCGCCGGCCGCTTCCGCGGGTGGGGCTTCCCCTTCGTCGGCGGGGCGGCGGGCGGCTCCTTCGATTGCTTCCACGTCGGCCGGTATTGCTCCAGGTAGCCCAGCACGTCCAGCTCCTCGGGCAGGTTCTCGTAGCCCAGCGCCTGGACCTCGGCGATGGCCTCCTCGTTGGTCCACTTCTCGCGCTCCATGCGGTAGATGGCGACGTAAGCCCCGGTGCGGTGGACGCCGGCGAAGCAGTGGACCAGGATGGGGTAGTTGTCCGGGTCGTCGATGACGTCCCGGAACTGGCGCACGTTCACCTCCGCCTCGGCCGGGCCGTTGCTGGTGTCCCAGTGCTTCGGCGGCAGGCGATAGAAGTTGATCTCTTCTTTCTGGCAAAAGGCCTCCTCGGCCCGGTCGGAAGAGTCGGCGTCGCGCAGGCTGACCACGGTGCGGATGCCGTAGTCGTGGACGGCGCGCTTCAGGCCGGGCAGCGTCATGCGGGCGCTGCGGTAGAGGACGCCGTCACGCACCACGCGGAAGTTACGCATCTGCTTCTCTTCGTGGAAGGCGTAGACGATCGGCCCGGCGATCAGGGCGAGGACCGTGGCGATACCGAGAAGGGGAACGAGCGCGCGCCGCATGACGGGGGCCTCCGTGCCGTGAGCGATTTATCGTTTCGCGATTTATCGTGCGCGAAACGATAAATCGTTTTACCCACATCCGCCTTTCCGGGGAAGCCCGCCTCAGCGCTGCGGCACCGGCGTCTCGGGCAGGCGCACGACGCGCGCCGCGACCCGCAGCGCCAACCGGCCGAGGCGGAACAGCCAATCGTTCTCGGGGTTGATGGGCAGCGGGCGGTGGTCGGACAGATTGGGTCGAAAGACGATCAGCAGCAGCAGCGGCAGATACCACAGGACGTAAACGCCGCCCTGGTCGGCGTACCAGAACTGCACGCCGATCAGCGCCGCCGCCGACAGGGCCAGGACGTGAGCCAGGTTCTTCGGCGACGGCCAAAACGCCGTGGTCACGGTCAGGGCCATGCAGGCGACGAACACCGGCATGCGGTAGGCCCACGCCCACTCCATGCCGGTCCAGAAGCCCCGGGTGCCGCGAGGCGGCAGCCACGGTTGCCAGGCGGGCAGCGTCCGCAGCGACTGGAGGCTGTGGGCCAGGGCGTTGTCGTACCACAGGATCAGTCCGGTGGCGGCCAGGCACAGGCCGAGGGCCAGGGCGAACGAGCCGAAGAAACGGCCGGTGCCGCGGCCGCGGTAGAAGCTCCCCCACACCGGCAGGATCAGCAGCGGGAAGTAGACGGTGCCGGCGGCCAACCCCAGGAGCAGGCCGGCCAGCGCCGGCTTGCGGTAGAAGACGACGGCCCACACGACCAAGGCCATCGGCCAGACGTAGTGCCACTGATCGACGTGGAAGGCGGTGTACGGCAGCAGCAGATAGAAGGTGCCCGCGGCCATGCCGCCGTGCAGGTCGTGGAAGTGACGGCGGCCGACGACGACCAGGCCGGCGAAGATGGCCAGGTGGCACAGGATGGCCAGGCTGCGGCGGACCCACAGCCGCGCGTCGAAGGCCGGCCCGTTGTTGGCCTGCACCTGGGCATCGACGAGGTCGGCCGCCCGGTTCGCGGCCGCCTTGGTCAGGTCCGGATCCTTGCCGGGGCCGTCGGCGTCGTTATCGGATCGGCGAGTGACGGCGACGGCGACCAGGCAGATGAACAGGGCGCCGGCCAGCCAGGCGAGGCCGCCCAGGGTGAGGTTGGGGGCCAGGGCGGGTCGCTGCACCAGCGTTAAGTCGAGCAGGCAACGGCCGAGGAAGTAGGCCGAGCCCGCGAACAGCCAGACGTAGGCGAGCGGCTCGCCCCCCGGCTCGCGCAGCAGCAGCAGCCCGGGGACCAGCAGGAACAGCGCGACCACGTCCCAGTTGCGGACGCTGAGGAAGCGGGAAAACTTGAAGAACAGCGCCACCGCCAGCAGCGCGGACAAGTAGAACCACGTCGTGGCGTTGGGCAGGTTGAAGTCCAGGAATATCATGCCCAAACACTCGGGGAGTGAGGTCCGCCCGGCGGAAGCGAGTCCGTATGCCGGGAGGGCAAACGATTTGGATTGTAACGGTCCTGCCCGCTGGTTGCTATCGCAAAGGTGGGGAAGGCGGGCAACTTTTGGCCTCCGCCGCTGGTGGGCCGCGCCGTTAATGCCGGGAAGAAGGAAAAAAGCGATTCTAGGGTTTTGTCGGGGACCTGGCCAGCCGCGCAAAATTCCGTGGAGTCTGCCCGCCGCGACTGATAGACTCACAAGCGAACCGATTCCTCGTACGCCGGGAGCGCAGAGGGCCAGTTATGAAAAAGCATCCCCCCTCCAAGGACCTCGTGGACAAGGCGCCCCTGGGCCAGGGGAAGCCGGCGCAGCGCGACCCGCCCCCGGAGAAGGGCCCGGAGTACGCCCTGCGGGTGTCCTACTACTGCACCATGAAGCCCCAGCGGGTCTATCCGCTCGTGGTCGAGGTGACGCGGGGCAAGGCGGCGGTGCCGGCCGAGGGGCCGACCGGCGTCCTGGTGACGCTGCGGCCGGTCGTCCCCGGGGCGCTGGTGGTGCCGGCCGAGTTGCCGCTGGAGGTGTCGCGCCCGGGGGCCAAGGCCACGTTCCACGTCACGCCGCTGGCCCGGGGGCGCCTGCCCGAGGCGTCTGTGCGGGTGCTGTGCAACGGCCGGCAGATGCAAGAGCTGCCGATGCGCATGACGGCCAAGACGCAACGGCTGGCGTGGGCACTGCTGCTGCTGGCGCTGGTCCTGCCGGCACTGCTGCTCCATTACACGCGCTACGAGCCGCTGCGCGGCAAGGTGACCGACACGCGGACGAAGTTTGCCCCCGGGAACAAGCCCGAGCAGGAGGACACCCGGGAGGAATACCTCCGCGAAGGGACGCCGGGCGAGGTGCTGAGGGACCGGCTCCGCTTCGGATTGGAGCACGACGTGCCGGAGTTCTCCGGCAGCCGCCGGGTCTTCGGCGGCCTGGGGTCGGCCGTCGGCGCCGTCTACGACGCCCTTTGCGGCTCGGCCCTGCTCCTCCGCCCGGCCTTCTGGCTGGGGCTGGTGCTGCTCGGCCTGGCGTTCGGCTCGTGGGCCCTGCACCGGCCGACGCGCGTCCGCGGGCAAGGCTCGTTGGTGCTGGCGGGGGTGCCGTCGCTCGTGACGCTGTGCGGCGACAAGAGCGCTGAGACGCTGCCGCTGGCGCAGCCGCCCTGAACAACAAGGTCTTAGCCGCTTGCGGCTTCGCAATCGTTCCTGCGAAGCCGCAAGCGGCAGAGTCGCGAGCGATCATGGCCCTGTCGCTGTCCTGTTGCTGTGGCTCCGCCTTCGAGGTGGAGGACACCTTCGCCGGCCAGGCGATCGCCTGTCCCGATTGCGGGGTGGCGCTGAAGGTGCCGCCGTTGCGGCCTCCGCAGCTGCGCACCAGCGGCTACGCGGTGGCCAGCGTCGTCCTCGCCCTGGTCGGTGCCTTCACCGTGATCGGCACCGCGGTGGCGGCCGCCTTCGGCGTCGTCGCCCTGGTCAGCATCGCCCGCCACCGCGACCGCGTCAGCGGCGCCGGCTATGCGGTGCTCGGCATCGTGCTCGGCAGCGGCCTGACGGCCCTGACCGGGTTCGCCTTCAGCCGTGGCGAGGTCTTCGACCGCATCCGCGAACAGGTCGCCGCCAAGCAGGTCGAGACGGACGGGCCGATGGAGATCGTCCGACGCCAGGACGGTTACAGCATCACCCGGCCCTCGCGCGCCTGGGGCGTCGCCGTGCCGGAATTCGCCCGGGAGCTGAACTTCGGCGACAACTTGCTGCTAATCAACCGGGCCAAGAACGCCTTCATGGCGGTAGAGCACCAGGACGTTGGCCGCGAGACGCTCGACCAGTTCCGCGAGCGCTTCCTCGACCGCTACCGGGACGGACCCCCCGCCGGCAAGAGGAAGGTCGAGGACTTGATGGCCTTCACCGACTTCCGCCTGCGCGACACGAAGCGCCTGCCGCCAAAGGACGGGGCGGAGGTGGCCGAGGTGCTGTTCGACGTGAAGCACCTTGGGCAGAGCCTCGCTTTTCGCGTCCGCTTCGTGAGGCCGCGAGGCGGGACCGAGGTGTACGCCATCCTCGCCTGGACCCACCGGCGCCGCCTGGAGCAGATCGAGCCCGAGGTGCTGGAGGCGATGGACAGTTTCCGCCTCCTCGCGGATCGGTGATCGCGTCTTTCCCCCCTCGCCCCGGAGCCGACTTGTGGCCTCTTGCCGCTACCACCCCGACACTCCCGGCGTCGGCATCTGCGTGCGCTGCCGCACCGTCATCTGCGACGCCTGCTGCACGCGCTTGCAGGGGATCAATCACTGTCACGAGTGCCTCCGGGCGCTGGCGCGCGGGGCGGCCCGGGCGCCCGGCCGGGCCGGCTCGGCGCTGGCAGCGCTGGCGCTGCTGGGGGTGGCGTGGGCGCTGCTGCTCGGGTTGCTGCTGCTGGCGCAGGGGCGCCTGGCGCCGTGACCGAGCCGCTTGCGGCTTGGAAACTGTAACAACAAGGACTTGGCCGCTTGCGGCTTCGCAATCGTTCCTGCGAAGCCGCAAGCGGCAAGAGGGTTTGTGATACAGTTTCCAAGCCGCAAGCGGCACAGACGAATGGGAACCCATGCCCACCGACGCAACGATCGACCTACGGCCGCGCACGGCCGGCGAGGTGCTCGACGACGCCTGGCGACTGGCGTTGGCCGACGCGCCGCCATTGCTGGCCCTGTCGGGGCTGTTCGCGGTGCCCGCGGCCGTCGCCCTCCTCTTGCTGCTAACGCGGCCGACTCCCGACTCGATCCTGGGCAAGTGCCTCCTGCCGGCGCTGGCGGCCCTGCTGCTGCCGCTGACCGGACTCGGCTCCGGGGCGTGCCAGGAGTTGCTGCGCCGCCGCACCGGCGGCGAGCGCGTGACGCTGCGCGGCTGTTTGCGAGCGGCCTTGCGGCGCGGGCCGCAGCACGCGGCCGGCCGGGGCCTGACCCTCCTGGGCGTTGGCCTCAGCGGCCTCTTCCTGGCGCTGCCGGGCCTGGCGCTGTGGGTGAGCGTCGGCACCTTGCACTCGACCCTGGTCGTGGGCGACGGTCGATTCTTCGCCGCCCTCGCCAACTCGGCCCGCGACGCCCAGCGCCAGCCGGCCCGCTGCGGCGCCGTCATCCTCAGCCGCCTACCGCTGCTGCTGCTGGCCGTGCTCAACCTGTACCTGCTGGTCCAGGTCGGTTTGTGGGTCGCCGGCAGCCTGGCCGGCCTGGAGGTCGCCTTCCTCGACCTGCTGCTGTCGTACCGCAACCCGGTCTACCTCATCGCACTCGTCGCCCTCGCCTGGCTGCTGCTGGCGCCGTACTTTGAGGCGTCGAGCTTCCTGCTGCACCTGGACTGCCGGGTCCGCCACGAGGGCCTCGACCTGGCCTATCGCGTCCGTTCGCTGTTCCCCGCGTTCGACAAGGGCC
Source organism: Gemmataceae bacterium (assembly GCA_035266225.1). Taxonomy (GTDB): domain Bacteria; phylum Planctomycetota; class Planctomycetia; order Gemmatales; family Gemmataceae; genus DATFNV01. Next base: position 11,972 of record DATFNV010000023.1, on the reverse strand, counting down.
GCGGCGCCGCGGTCGTCCTGGCGCTTGGCGGGCTGCTGTTCGGCGCGGCGCCGGCGCGAGCCGAGGACGACCGGCTGGCCGCGGTGCGCGAGGTGCGGCAGGGAGTGCGCCGGCTGACCGACGAGGTGAAGGCGGCCGACCCGTTCCCGCGCGACGGCCGTTACGAGAAACGGCTGCGCGAGCTGTACGACCACCTGGGCGTTGACGCCCGGCGCGTCCCCTGGTTCGAGAAGGCCCTGGACGGACTCGGCCGGCGCGACCGCGACGGGACGCTGAAAGTGCTGAGCGACCTGGACGAGAAACTTGCCGAGTTGGAAGACAGCCTGGAGCCGCCGGAGGAGGGCGAATCGGTCCCGCGGCGCTCGCGAGAGCAGATCAAGGAGTTGTCGGAGGACAATAAGGAGGCGCCCAGGGCGAAGCCGCACGACAGAGGGCGGGAGGAGAAGAACGACAAGGTGCGGCGCGACGACCCCGCCGAGGATCGGCCGCCGGGCCACGGCGGCGGCGGCGGGCAGGGGGCCGTCGAGCCGCTGGTCGGCGGCGCGGGGTTCGGCACCCTGGGCTGGCTGCTCCTGGGCGGCCTGGCGTTGGCCGTGCTGGCGGTGTCGCTGGTCCTGTTCCTGCGTCACCGGGACCCCGCGGAGTCGGCGCGGGCCCCGACGACCGAGGCGCTGGGGTCGCCGGAGCGGCCGGGCCTGGAGCCGGACGAGCAGTCGCCGAGCGACCTGTGGCGCCGTGCCGAGGCGCTGGCCCGGCGCGGCGAGTACCTCGAAGGGGTGCGCTACCTGTACCTGGCGGTGCTGACACAGCTGCACCGGGCCGACCTGATCCGCTACGAGAAGACGCGGACCAACGGCGAATACCTGCGGCAGCTGCGCTTGGCCGACGAAGCCGGCACGGTGGTCGAGCCGTTCCGGCGGTTGACGCGCCTGTTCGAGCAGAAGTGGTACGGCGAGCGCGCCTGCGCCGCGGACGACTATGATACCTGTCTGGAGTTGGCGTCGCAGGTGCGCGACGGCGCGAAATAGCGCTAATTGGCGAGCGGGGAGGCGTCAGCCCCCCGGTTCTTGTCTCACCGGGGGGCTGGCGCCTCCCCGCTCGCCGGAAATTAGTCATGACCCGCCTGCTGTCCTGGCTGCTGGTGCTGCTGCTGTTCGGCGCTTTCGCGGGCGCCGTGGCCTACGCGCTGTGGCTGCGCGCCGCCGCGGGCAAGGGCATGCCCGAATACTCCGTCTACTCGCAGGAGGCGGACGGCCTGGCCGAGGCGGCCCGCTTCCTGCGCCAGAGCGGCTGGGAGCCGGTCGCCCTCACGCGCCCCATCGCCCTGACGCGCTACCGCGGCCTGCTCGTCCTCGTCGAGCCGAGCGCCACCTCGGACGACGCGCTCCCGGAAGGCGACGCCAAGGCGCTGCTGCACTGGGTCGAGGCGGGCAACACGCTCCTTTACTGCGGCCGGCACACGACCCGGCTGCACGCGGCCCTGGGCGTGACGGTCATCACCGACGAGACGGCGGCGGCCATTGACCCGCGCCCCGCGGAGGTCGGCGACGCCGGCCGCTACACCGACGAGGTGAACCGCATCACGGTCGAGGGAAAGCACTACCTCGAAAGCCGGCGCGGTCTGCCGTCGTGGTGGGTCGATGGCCGGCCGGGCGCCGTCCTGCTGAAGCGGGGCAAGGGCCGCGTCGTCCTCGTCGCCGACTCGTCGCTCCTGACCGAGCGCGGCTTGCGCCGGGCGGACAACGCGGTCTTCTTCTACAACGTGGCGCGGCGCGACGCCCGCGACGGCAAGGTCTACTTCGACGAGTATCATCATGGCTTGCACTCCGGCGGCGGGCCGTGGGGCTACCTGGCGTATCATCGGGCGCACTGGGTGCTCGTCCCGATCGTGCTGCTGGCCGGCATGGCGGCGTGGTCGCTGGCGGTGCGGCTGGGGCCGGCGGTGCCGCGGCCGCAGGAGGCGCGGGCCGACGCCGTGGACTACGCCTCGGCGGTGGCGCGCATCTACGAGCGTGCCGGCGCCCGCCGTTTGCCGGCGCGGGCGCTGGTGCGCGGCTTCCTGGCGGCGCTGACGAAGCACCTGCACCTGCGCCGCAACGCCCTGCCCGCCGAGGTCCTGCGCGCCTGGCAGGAGCAGCACCCCGGCGAGTCGGCCCAGCGCTTGCAGGCCCTGCTGCGCGGCGTCACCGCCCTGCGCAAGGGCGACGTGAACGAACAGCAGCTCCTGGAGTGGTCCCAGGCCTTCGACAACTTTCAGCGGGAGATGATACGTGCGCGCTGAGGAGAGTCAGTCGGTCCCTGACCTGGTCGATTACCTGTTGAACCGGGCCGAGCGCGTCGTCGTCGGGCAGCGGGACAACCTGGAGCTGGTGCTGCTGGCGCTTTTCTGCGGCGGCCACATCCTGCTCGAAGGGGTGCCCGGCACGGCCAAGACGCTCATGGCGCGCACCCTGGCCCGGCTGCTGCGCATCGACTGCAAGCGCGTGCAGTTCACCCCCGACCTGATGCCCAGCGACATCGTCGGCACCAACGTCTTCAACCTGCAGACCAGCCGCTTCGAGTTCCGCGCCGGCCCCGTCTTCACCGACATCCTGGTGGCCGACGAGATCAACCGCACGCCGCCCAAGACGCAGTCGGCCTTGCTGGAGGTCATGGAGGAAAAGACGGTAACGATCGACGGCGTCAGCCACCCGCTCAGCGACCTGTTCACGGTGGTCGCCACGCAGAACCCGATCGAATACGAGGGCACTTATCGATTGCCGGAGGCCCAGCTCGACCGCTTCCTGCTGAAGCTGAACGTCGAGTACCCACCGCCGGAGGAAGAGGATCGCATTTTGCGCCTCTACCAGGGGCGCAGCGGCCTGGGCCATCCCCTCGACGCCCTCGGGGTGGCGCGCGACAAGGAGACGGCGGCCGGCAACGACTTCGGCATCAGTCCCGAGCAGATCCGCGGGGCGCGCAAGGCGGTCGCCGACGTGACCGCCAAGCCGGACGTGTGCTCGTACATCGGCCAGATAGTAAGGCTGACGCGCGAGCTGGACAAGGTGCTGATGGGGGCGTCGTCGCGGGCCGCGGTGCATCTGTTGCAGGCGTCCAAGGTGCGGGCGCTGATGGCCGGCCGCTCGTTCGTCATCCCTGACGACGTGAAGTTCGTCTGCCGTCCGGTGCTGCGGCACCGCATCACCCTGCAGCCGGACGCCTACGTCGAGGGCACCACCGGCGACGAGGTGCTGACGACCGTGCTGGAGCGCGTCGAAGTGCCACGCTGACGCCGAAATCGTTTTGCCCCCCTGCTCCGTCATTCGTTAGAATAAATCTCTTCCCTGGAAGCCCTTCGACCGATCCGAGGAGCACGCCAGCCATGTACGTCGAAGCCATCTGCCCTCTCTGCCTCGCCTGCCATATCGTCCCCGATGACATGCGCGGCGAGAAGTACCGCTGCGAGGAATGTGAGGAGGAGTTCATCGTCAGCAAGAAGGCCAAGCGGACCAGCAAGAAGCCGCCCCGGCCGCGCGAGGTCAAGCCCGCCGACGAGCCGGACGGCGAAGTCACCGCCGTCGAGGAGGCCGAAGTCCTGCCCGAGGCGAAACTCGTCCAGGACGCGCCGAAGAAGAAGCCTCGGGCCGACGACGAGGAGGTGCTGGAGATTCCCGACGACGCCGTGCAATCGGGGTCGCCCCGAGTCAAGACCGCCCCCGCCGCGAAGCCCCGCCGCGACGACAGGGACGAGGAGGACGACCGCCCGAGGAAGCGCCGCCGCGACGAGGAGGACGACTACGATCGTCCGCGGAGGCGGTCGGTGCGCCGCTCCGGCGCGCCGGTGGGATTGCTCGTCGGCCTGGGCGCCGGGCTGGTCCTCCTCCTCAGCCTGGGCGGCGTCGCCGCCTGGTGGGCCCTCTCCGACGACGACGACAAGCCCCAGCCCCAGGCGCAAGCCAACCCGCCGGCGAACAACGGGCCGGGCAAGGAACCCATGAAGAAACAGGCCCCGCCCAAGGTCGATCCGCCCAAGGTCGATCCGCCCAAGGTCGAACCGCCCAAGGTCGAACCCCCGAACGTCGAGCCGCCGGTGGAGTGGACCGTGAAGGTCGATCCGCCGGCGGCCGCGGTCAAGCTGCCTGCCGAGCCCAAGACGGACATAGCGGTTCCCGGGCGGACGGGGCAAATCATCTTCCCGCGGAGTCCAAGCCCGTTCGTGGCGATTGGCAGCAACCTGCTCCGCGACGACCAGCGCCAGATCTGGAACCTCCGGACCGGCAAGATGACCAGCAACGTGCTCGGGGCGATCCGGTCAAGCCAGAACCCGGTCCTGAGCCCCGATGGGGCGCACCTGGCGTTCGTGCCGATCGAAAATCCGGGCACGATAGACGTGTGGACCTTGAGGCCGGGTGGGAAGGTCAATATCGACATTGGATCTCCCCTTTTCCCAATCGATCTGCTGGACTTCGCCGGGCCGGGCAAGCTGCTGACCGGGCGCTTCGGCGGCGATCGGACGACCTTCCGGCTGTACGACGTGGCGACGGGCAAACCGGAGCGCGAATTCGTCACCGGGACGGTGGGAGGCCATGTGGCCGACGCGGTCGCTGTCAGCCCCGGCGGCGCCTACCTGGCGCTGGTGGACCGCGAGAACCTCCAGGTCTACGACCTAAAAACCGGCGCCGCAGTCGGTCAGCGACCCGTGCCGAAGGAGGTGGGGTTGGGGCCACGACCGCTGAAATGCCTGGGGTTGTCGTTCTCGCCGGACGGCAGCGAATTGGCCGGCGTGTTCACCGTTCTCAGGCAGCGGCCCCGCCTGATCTGCTGGGACGTGGTCAAGGGCGACGTCGCCTGCGATACCTTCTTCCCGCAACAGACCCGGATCCAGCCCTGGCCTCAGGACGTTTACCGGGGACACGCCATCGACTGGCTCGGCGACCGCCGTGGCTGGCTGCTGTTCGGCTACACGATGGTCGAGCGGAACAAGCCCGGCCTGGCCACCTTCCTGCCGCCGCCGCCCGCGATGGGGAGTCCGATCCCGCGCCATTTAGTCGGGACCGAGCACGTCGTGACGCTGGCGACCGGTAGCACCCCCGATAAGAGAGTTCTGACGGTAAGCAAATTCGACGCGGACAAGCCGAAGTAAGTTTGTCCGCAGCGCGGGCGCCAAGCGACCTCTTCGCGGAGCCGTTCGACCATGTACGTCGAAGCCATCTGTCCCCTGTGCCGGCATACTCACGTCATCCCCGCCGACCTGCGCGGCGAGAGATACCGCTGCGACGAGTGCGAGGAAATCTTCCTCGTCAACAGGAGGTCGAAAAAGACCGATAAGAGACCGCCCCGCCCGCGCACCGTCAGGCCGGCGGACGAGCCGGAGGCGGAAGTGCTCGCGGCCGACGCGCCCGAGGTGCTGCCGGTCGCGACGGGGGCGTCCACGAAGAGGAGGCGGAAGGGCTACGACGACCGGCCGCGGAAGGGAGGCGCCCGCCGCCGGGGCTCGCGGGTGGGACTGATTGTCGGCCTCAGCGTCGGCGGGGCGGTCCTGCTGATCGGCCTGGCCGGCTTCGGCGCCTGGTGGGCTTTCTCCGACCGGGGCGACAAGTCGCAATCCAACAAGTCCGCGGCGCACAGCACCGACCCAAACGACCGGCCGGTGGCCCAGGGCCGTCCCCGGGTCGAGGCCGATCCGCCGAAAAAAGACCCGCAGAAGCCGAAGAACGATCCGCCGAAGCCGGAGGCCGGGGCGACGTGGAACGTCAAGGCCGACCCGCCGGCGGCCCCGGTGAACGTGCCCGCCGACTTCAAGAAAGAGATCACCGCCCGCGCCGTCAACACCGAGGTCGTCTTCCCCATGACGACCGGCAGTGCCTGCGTCGCCGTCGGCGACAATTTCGACGACAAGGACGAGCGCCAGGTGTGGGACCTGCAGACGAACGCGACGACCGGCAAGCTGGTCGGCCGAAGGTACTCGGCCAGCCCGGCGCTCCTCGGCCCCGACGGGGCGCACCTGGCCATCCTGCCGTTCGGAGAGCGCGAGATCGTGGACGTGGCGGCGCTGGCGTCGGGCAAGAAGGTGCGGATCGACACCGGCCTGCCGACGGAGGTGGTTGACTTCGCCGGCCCGGGGAAGCTGCTGGTGGCGGGGAGGCAGGGGGCCGGGCTGCGCCTGCGGCTGTGGGACGCGACGACGGGCAAGCGCGAGCGCGACTTCGACGGGCCGGCCCTCGGGGCGCAGGTGCCGCTGCTCCGCGACATGGTGGCGGTCAGCCCCGGCGGGGCCTACCTGGCCGTGGTCACGCCGGAGGACCTCTGGGTCTGGGACCTGAAGACGGGGACCGCGGCCGGCCGGCGTGCGCTGCCGTGGAATGCCGCCAACTGGCTGCTCCCCTGCCGGGGCCTGTCCTTCTCGCCGGACGGCCGCGAGCTGGCGGGGTTCTTCGAGGTCAACGGGCAGTCGCGCCTGGTCTGTTGGAACCTCATGGCCCAGGGCGAGCCGGCGTTCGACGTCACGTTCCCGGCGGCGAAGGTACGGCCCAACATGCTCCTGGCATACGCGGGGCAGGTCCTGGGCTGGGTCGGCGACCGGCGCGGCTGGCTGCTGTACGGGCAGATGTTCATCGACCGCAAGGCGGACAAGGTCGGCCCGGCGCCGGCGGGATTGCTGGCGGCCGAGCAGCCGTTCCGCCGCATGGTCGGCCCGGACCACGTCGCGACGCTGCCGGGCGGCCTCGGCGGTAACAAGGTGCTGACGGTCAGCCGCTTCGACCCCGACAAGCCCGGTGGACCGTGAGGCGACACTCGTTTCGCCGCCGCTTGCGGCTTCGCAGGTCCGACGTGCGAAGCCGCAAGCGGCGGCGAAACCTGGTCAGGGGTTTGTCACCTTTTCCATCGGCGCCTGCCGTTTCTTACAACCGCCGCCGGCCCCGGTCGCCATCCGTGCCACTGCCCCCACGGCCCATCGGGTGATTCGGAAACGACTTGCGCCGAGCCGCCGCCTCCGGTGACCCGGTTGGCACGGCACATGCATTACTCACTAGCGACCCGACCGACAGCGTGGAAGCGAAGGTCGGAGCCCGCCGTGCCAAACGAGTCGCTTCCCCCGGCGACTCGGCGGATTCCCCCGTCCGCGGCGCGGACCCGGGGCGGTCGCCCGGAGGACTTCCCCGCCCTCCCGACCCTCGATTGTCCCGGGTCCGCCAAGCGCGGTAGCGCCGACCATCGCTTCCTCCCGCCACCCATCCCATCAAGACCCCCGTCCTGAACCCCTTGGGCCGCCCGCTTCCCCCGCGGGCGGCCCCTCTTCTTTTCCCCCACCCTTCGCCGCGACTTGGTATAATCACTCCTCTTGCCAGGGAGACGGCGGCTCGGGTCAGGACGGGACGGCAGACGAAGGCGGCTGGCGGAAAAGGCGGCTCCATGTCAGCGTTCAACTTCCAGATCGAGAGTTCGGCCGTCAATCCTCCCGCCCCACAAGGGCCGCCGGCGGCGCTCTCCGCGGAGGCGGTCGATCTGCTGCGGCAGCTCCTCGAGGTGCAGCGCGAGCAGCTCAACTACCTGCGCTCGACGGCGGCGGCGCACGACAGCGGCGCCCGCTGGCGCGCCTTTCTCAACCGCTGGCACGAGGAATTTCCCGACCTGTCCGCCACCTGCCGCAAGGCCCTGCCGGTCCTCGAACAGACTTACGGCAAGCTCGTCTCCGAATTGACCGAACACCTCTCCAGCAACGGCCACGACGCCCTGGACAACGACTTCGCGCTGCAGGAATTCCTCGACCGCTACGGCATGCGCCTGGGGCAACTCGGCACCATCATCAACCTCGTCGCCCCGCTCGCCGAGGCGGGGGCGCAGGGGGAATCGTCGTAGCCGCTTGCGGCTTAGCGTTCGCTTCATCGCTCGACGAAGCGAACGCTAAGCCGCAAGCGGCTACGCGCGATCCAGCGCCGCTCGCACCACCCGCGCCAGGTCCTCCGGCCGGTACGGCTTGTTAACGAAGCCCAGCGCCCTTTTCTGATCCGCTTCGGTCAGGTGCTCGGCGGAATAGGCACTGGCGAACAGCACGCGTACGTCCGGGTCGATCTCCAGCAGCCGGCGGAAGGCGTCGCGGCCGGACCGGCGCGGCATCATCGGGTCGAGGATTACCAGGTCGATGCGCCCGGCCTGTTCGCGGTACACCTCCACGGCGTGCTGGCCGTCCTCCGCCAGCAGCACCTCGTAGCCGTAGCGGCGCAGGATCGTGCCGCCGATCTTGCGGATCATCTCCTCGTCGTCCACCAGCAGCACCCGCTCGCGACCGCTGGATGGTGAGCGGTGGACGGTCGCGGCCGCCTCGTCGATCACCACCGCCGGCGGAAGGTAGACGTCAAAGGGCGTGGCGCGGCCGACCTCGCTGCCGCAGACGATCCAGCCGCCGTGCTGAGGCACGATGCCGAAGCCCATCGCCAGGCCCAGCCCGGTCCCCTTGTCCGGCCCCTTGGTCGTGAAAAACGGCTCGAAGATGCGCTCGCGCACCTCCGGCGCGATGCCGCAGCCGGTGTCGCTCACCGACAGGGCCAGGGCCTGCACGACGACTCCCGCGCGTTGCAAATGGCCGGCCTGGAAGTGACTCTCAAAGCCGCGACGGCTTCGGATTCGCGCCAGGGTCGCCGGCAGTTCCTCGTCCCCGGCGGCCGCGCGGCCGAACACGTCCAGGAAGTACGACTGAAACGACTCGGGGGCGCACAATGGGGACAGCGTACTTTTCGCAGGGAAGAACAAAGGGCCGACTGGACCGAGTGGCCGGGCCGGCGGCGCAAGTTGCTGTATCCGCGTGAGGGCCGCGGTCATGTTGCCGCCGACGCTGTCGCGGAAGCCCGCCCGCCGCCCGCCAGGCCGCCAGGGGGGGGCCATCATTCCTGTTCCCAACGGCCCGCCGGTCGTGCTATACTCACCACTCAGACACCATCGCACCGAAAGGAACCGCCCATGCACATGACCCACCCCGGCACCAGCGAAGTGGCCATCTTCAGCCGGATCCTGGAGCCCAACCAGGCCACTCTCTCGGCCGCAGCCGCGCGCGCTCTTCTTGCCCTCGGCTTCTCCCAGGCCGACAAGGATCGCATGCGCCAGCTGTCGGCCAAAGCTCAGCAAGGAACACTTACCCCCGGCGAGCAGACCGAGATCAACAACTACGAGCGGGTCGGGCACATCCTCTCGCTGATGAAGTCCAAGGCCCGGCGCTCCCTCAAGGGCCGCCCCGGCACGAACGGGAAGGCACGAACCCACTGAGCACGCATGGACCGCGAGCTGGAAGAACTGGTGTGGCGGCGGGCCGGCGGCCGCTGCGAATACTGTCAGCTAGCCCAGGAGAGCCACGAGCTTGCCTTCGAGATCGACCACATCATCGCCCTCAAGCACCGCGGCCCCACCCGGGCTAGCAACCTTTGCCTGGCCTGTTTTGCGTGCAACAATCATAAAGGAACTAACATATCCGGAATTGATCCCAAGACGAAAAAGATCGTCCCGCTGTTCAACCCGCGCCGCCACAAGTGACGCCGACACTTCCGTTGGGACGGCCCCGTCCTGATCGGCCTGACTCCCACCGGGCGGGCCACCATCATCGTCCTGGAGATCAACCTCGACTACCGCCTTGACCTTCGCCAGGGCCTGATCGACGAGGGCGTCTTCCCGCCCACCCTGTAACCGCGGCGTGGGAGGACCAAGTGGGGCCGGGTGGCTGCGGAGCTGATCGCCAACGCCCTTCCCCAATAATTCGCCAGGCCCGGGGACACTCCTCGACAATCATGGCCCGGCGACGAGGATGACGGCCGAACGCGGCGCGGCGACGTACTGCTCCGCCGGCCGCAGCGCCACCGCGTCCTTGACCTCGACCACGTCGTCCGGCACCGGCAGGTTCGTGTCCACCAGCCGGCGCCAGCTCCACTGGTCGCCGTGCGGCGGCAGCGCGAACCTCTGCCATTCCCAATGGGCGTTGAACAGCATGCACAGGTCGGGCTGACCGCCGCAACCGCGCAGCTGGAAGGCCAGGACGCGCTTCTGGCCGGTCCAGTCGGGCTCGCCGACCTTGGTGCCGTGCCAGGTCACGCGACTGACGAATTGCTCCCGCGTCAGGGCGAAATACTTCTTGCGCAGGGCGATCATCATGCGCGTGAAGCGGACCAACCCCGCGTTCTTCTCGGCCAGCGACCAGTCCAGCCACGACGTCTCGTTGTCCTGGCAGTAGGCGTTGTTGTTGCCGTGCTGGCTGCGGCCGAACTCGTCGCCTTGCAAGAGCAGCGGCACCCCCTGCGAGACGAACAGCAGCGTCAGGAAGTTCCGCACCTGCCGCTGCCGCAGGGCGTTGACCTGGTAATCGTTCGTCGGCCCCTCGTGGCCGCAGTTCCAGCTCAGGTTGTCGTTCCAGCCGTCGCGGTTGCTCTCGCCGTTGGCCTCGTTGTGCTTCTGGTTGTAGCTGACCAGGTCGGCCAGGGTGAAGCCGTCGTGGCAGGTGATGAAGTTGACCGAGTGGTACGAGTGCCGGGCCGAGTCGCCGTACAGGTCGAGGCTGCCGCACAGGCGCTTGGCCAGGGCGGCGCTGGCGCCGGGGTCGCTGCGGACGAAGCGGCGCACGTCGTCGCGGAACCAGCCGTTCAATTCGGCCCAGCGGCCCCAGGCCGGGAACTTGCCCAGCTGCGACAGGCCGGCCGCGTCCCAGGCCTCGGCGATCAGCTTGGTGCCGGTCAGCACCGGGTGCTCGGCGATGTGCTGGATCAGCGGCGGGTCCTCCAGCACCTTGCCGCCCGCCCCGCGGCCCAGCACCGCCGCCAGGTCGAAGCGGAAGCCGTCCACGTGCAATTCCGACACCAGGTAGACCAGGCTGTCGATGATCAGGTCGCGCACCACCGGGTGGTTGCAGTTGAGCGTGTTGCCGCAGCCGGAAAAATCATAATAGCGGCCCTCCTTGTCGAGCATGTAGTAGACGGCGTTGTCCAGGCCGCGGAAGCTGACGCTGGGGCCCGAATCGTTGCCCTCGCAGGTGTGGTTGTAGACCACGTCGAGGATGACCTCCAGGCCGGCGCGATGGAAGGTCTTCACCATCTCCTTGAACTCGCGCAGCTGCTCCCCGGGCCGCGAGGCGTAGGACGCCTTGGGCGCGAAGAAGGAGAGCGGCGAGTAGCCCCAGTAATTCTGGAGCGGCTCGCCGGTGGCTGGGTGCCGGTGCGGATGATCCAGCTCGTCGAACTCCAGAACCGGCATGATCTGCACCGCCGTAACACCCAGCGCCTTGAGGTGCGAAACCTTCTCGCACAGGCCGGCGAACGTCCCCGGGTGGCGGACGCCCGAGGAAGGGTGGCGCGTGTAGCCGCGCAGGTGCAACTCGTACAGCACTGTCTGCGCCATCGGCGTGGCCGGCGGTGTGTCGTCTTCCCAGTCGAACCCCTCGAGGACGACTTTCCCGCGGCGCGTCACGCGGCCGTCGCCGTCGTGGCCGGCGTCGGGGGCGCCCCAGCGCTGGCCGCCGCTGACCGCGGGGGCGTAAGGGTCGAGCACGACGTTGCGGGGGTTGAAGCGGTGGCCGGCCTTCGGGGCGTTCGGCCCGTGGACGCGGTAGCCGTAGAGGGCCGGCGCCTTCAGGCCGTGGACCAGGACGTGCCAGACGTCGCCGGTGCGGTTCACGGCCGGGTCGAGGGGAAACTCGGCGATCGGCTCCTCTTGCCCCTCCTGGAACAAGACCAGATCGACGCGGTGAGCGTGGCGGGCGAAGACGGCGAAGTTCACTCCCCCCGCTCGCGGCGTGGCGCCGAAGGGGAGGCAGTGGCCTCGCGACGTGCTCAGCGCCGGCTTTGGGACCGACTCGCCGTTGCCGCTGTGAGGCGCCGGTATCGTCAAGTCGCCTGAGGATGAAGTCCCGCGGCCGAACATTCCTGGCTCCGTTCCTGCGCTGCCGCTTGCGGTTTCGCGTTCGCGTCACCCCACGAACCGGTTCGTGGGGTGACGCGAACGCGAAACCGCAAGCGGCT
>DATFNV010000022.1:0-12321 GCA_035266225.1 Gemmataceae bacterium | reverse complement strand
AGCTGAACAACGCCAACCCGCCGGTCCCCAGCACGACGCGGGCCTTCCGCGCCCGGGACGGCGCCTCGGTGGTGGTGCCCAACTTCGCCGCCCTCTATCAGAAGAAGCTGCGCATCATCGGCCGCGAGATGCTCGTCGCCGACACCCTGGGCAGTGGCCGCCTGACCCTGCGGCTGTACGACGTCCACACCGGCAAGGATACCTGGTCGCAGGATTTCCCGGCGAATACCACGGTCCTGCACTCGGAGGACCCGGACCTGGCCGGCGTCATCGGCCCGGACGGCCGCGTGACGGTTGTTAGCCTCAGCCGGCGCAAGGTCGTGCTCGGCGGCATCGTGGACCTGGCCCACCTGAAGAACCTGCGGCACGCCCACCTGCTCGCCGACGCCCAGACCGTCTACGTCATGTTCCACACAGTGGACCCGAACGACCGTGATGGCCTGATCGAGTCGAACCTGCAGTCGAACAGCGGCCTGCGGGGGATCACCGTCAACGGCGAGGTCTACGCCTTCAACCGCCGCACCAGCAGGGTCGAGTGGCACAACGAAATCCGCAAACAGCAACTCGTGCTGGAGCAGTGGCAGGAGATGCCGGTGCTACTGTTCACGTCACGGGCTGCGGGGCGGCTCCGGCCCGGGGAAGTTCGCGACGGCCCTCAGGGCATTACCTTCGAGGCCTACGAAAAATCGAGTGGCCGGCTGTTCTTCAGGAATCCGGCCAGGAACGACCCCGCCCTCGAAGGGAAAGGGTACGGCCAGATCTATGCGGTGAATTACGATCCCCGTGCGGGAACGATCTCGCTGATCGCCCCCTCCTACAAGGTGACGATCACGCAGCAGCGGGAGGACGACCGGTGAGACGGGGTCGAATTGCGGGCGGCCGATTGCCGTTGCTCGGCCGCCTCGCTACGCTGCCACGGAAAGAGCGCCCTCCCCTTACTCCCTGAAAGGCCCGCCATGCGTCTGCCGTGCCTCTGCGTCCCCCTGCTGCTGCTCGCCGCCCTCCCCGCCGTCGCCGCCGACGAGTTCCAGGCTGGCAACTACATCCTCGGCCCCGACTCGATGGAGCACGAAGGCGTCCCCAAGGGCAAGGTCACGCAAGCCACCTGGAAGAGCGAAATCTTCCCCGGCACCGTCCGCGATTACTGGGTCTACGTCCCTGCCCAGTACGACGAGAAGAAGGCGGCCTGCGTCATGGTCTTCCAGGACGGCGGCGGCTACCAGGACGCGAAGCGCGACTTCCGCGTTCCGACCGTCTTCGACAACCTCATCCACAAGAAGGTGATGCCGGTGACGATCGGCCTCTTCATCAACCCCGGCTCCATCCCCGCGACCGACCCACAGAAGAAGCCGGAATCCAACCGCAGCTTCGAGTACGACACCCTGTCCGACCAGTACGCCCTCTTCCTCGAGAAGGAAATGCTGCCGGAGTTGGCCAAGTCGTACAACCTGCGCAAGGAAGCGGCGGGCCGCGCCATCTGCGGCATCAGCAGCGGCGGCATCTGTGCCTTCACCGTCGCCTGGCAGCGCCCCGACCTGTTCAGCAAGGTGCTCAGTCACGTCGGTAGCTTCACCAACATCCGCGGCGGCGACGTCTACCCCGGCCTGGTCCGCAAGACGAAGGCGAGCCCCAAGCCGATCCGCGTCTTCCTTCAGGACGGCGAGAACGACCTCGACAACGACGCCGGGAGCTGGCCGTTGGCCAACCGGCAGATGGCCGCGGCGCTCAAGTACGCGAAGTACGACTACCAGTTCGTCATGGGCACCGGCGCCCACGACGGGAAGCAGGGCGGCGCTATCCTGCCCGAGTCGCTGCGCTGGCTGTGGCGCGACGAGATCGACAAGAAGGACGATAAGAAGGAGCAATAATGCAAGGGGCGCCGACATGAGCGAAGGGCCGACCCCGCCGGACGCGGTCCCGGGGTGCGCGGTGTGTGGCTTGCCGGCCGGGAGTGCCTGTCGTTTCTGTGGGCGGCCCTTCTGTCCGCGTCACGGCAGCCTCCGCGGTCTGCTCTGCCGCAGGCACCAACGGGTCACGCTGGCCGTCTACGTCGGTGCGGCCGTCGTCGGCGCGGCCGCCTGGTGGGTCTTCTTCCCATAAGTCGCGCGCCCGGGCGACGGCTGGCCCGTAGCGGCAAGCTGCCAGCTTGCCCGCTGGGGGCAAGGGGGAGCTGGCAAGCTGGCAGCTTGCCGCTACGGCATGGTCGTGCCGCGTGCGGTATGTTTGGGGAGAACCGGAGGCCGGACGCCTCCGGCTTGACGAGGCGACCCCCCATCAGAGGCCGTTACCATGTCTCAAGCCGTTCCCGCATCCCAAGCCGGAGAGGACCGGGCCGCCGTCGTCGGCGCCGCCCCCCAACCGGCCGCGGCGACCGACCCGCTGGCGCGGGCGCGCAAGGAAGCGTCCGCGACCCTGTTCGTCATCGCCTTCCTGCTCTTGTGCTCCACGGTCATGGTGGCCGTCCTGCCGCTGTTGCTCGGCGCGACGACGGCGTGGGGCGCGATGGCCCTGGCGCTGGGACGGACGGGCGGCCTCACGATCATCTTCGCGGCACTGGGCGTCTGGGCGCGCTTCAAGCCGCTGCCGGCCGCCGCCGTCGGGCTGGGGTTGTTCATCGTGCTGGTGGTGCTGGCAGTTCTGAACATCCTGTCAGCGCACGAACGGATCGGCGTGGGAATTGTCGTGCAATTCTTAGTTCAATTCGTGCTCGGGGCCCTGCTCGTCAATGCGATCCGAATTTCGCTGAAAGGAGCACGGCAGCCGGTGATTGATCCGTCCGCGCTCGCGACAGGGCGGTCCGAACGTGCGGACGGTGAAGCCGTCGGCCGGGCGAACGGAGGCGCCGCGGGAGCTTTGTAAAAAATGCGCGTGTCCCCGGGCCGGTTCCGGGGTTAGAATCTCTGACGCCTCGGTGGGCGGCGGGACCGATCCCCAACCCTAACCAGCGCAGCCCGGAGACTCGTCGCATGCGATCCAAGTGGTATTTCCTCATCGTCGGACTGGCAGTGGTCTTCGGCCCATCCCTGGGTAACTCGCAGTGGGGCCAACCCGGCGGCATGCCCGGCGCTGGGGGCGGCATGCCTGGCGGTGGGGGCGGCGGGCGCGGCAACCGCGGCGGCGGTGGCGGCGGGTTCTCGATGGACCCCAATCAGATGTTCACCAACATGGCCAACGGCAAGGAGGTGATCACCGCCGCCGACGTCACCAACCCCTTCATGCAAGGCATGTTCAACCAGGCGGTGCAGACTCTGGGCATTACCAACGGCCAACTCACGCGCGAGCAGTTCGTGGCCTACCAGCAGCAGCGCACGGCGGCCCGCGGGGGAGGCGGCGCAGGTGGCGGCGCGCGAATGGGTGCCCCCGGAGCCGTGCCGGGTGCGGCGGGACCGGGTGCGCTGGCGGGCGGCGGTCCCGGTGCCGGCTGGGGCGGCAATGGTGGCGGCTGGGGTGGCCAGGGTGGGCCGGGTGCCGGCTGGGGCGGCAATGGTGGCGGCGGCCGAGGCCCGGGTGGCCGTGGTCAGGGCGGGCAAGGTTGGGGTGGCGCTAACATGGACCCCGACATGATCGCCCAGTGGCGCTTCAACCAGTTGGACACCAACGGCGACGGGCGGCTGAGCTTCGATGAAATGGACGACGTCCTCAAGGCCGAGCGCGAGAAGTGGGACACGAACAAGGACGGCTTCATCGACTTTGAGGAGTTCAAGGAGTACATGAGGGCCCGCATCCAGCAAAACCAGCAGAACGGCCAGGGCGGCCTGGGGCCGGACGGGCTCGAAGAAGAGAAGCCGACGGTCTACCGGGTCGGGAAACTGCCGCCGAACCTGCCCGCCTGGTTCGCGCTGTACGACACCGACCGCGACGGCCAGATCGGTCTCTACGAATGGAAGGCCGCCGGGCAGCCCATCGACAAGTTCATCGAGATGGACCGCAACGGCGACGGCTTCCTGACGGTGGAAGAAGTGCTGCGGGCGACCGGCGTCGCCAAGCCCGGCGACTCGTCCAGCCCAGGCTCGCCAGGCGCCGGTGGTCCCGTGGCCATGGGGCCGGGGGGCGGCGGCCGAGGCCGAGGCAACGGCGCCGGTGGCGCCAACCCGTGGGGCGGTGGCGGCGGTGGCGGCGGGCGCGGCCGCGGCAACGGCGCCGGTGGCGCAGCCTCCCCGTGGGGCGGCGGGGCCGGTGGCCTTCCCGGCGGTGGCGGTGGCGCCAACCCGTGGGGTGGTGGCGGCGGCCGCGGTGGGCGCGGCGGCATCCCGGGTGGTGGCGCCCCGACTCTTCCCAACCAGTAACGAGTGACCGAAACGGACGAAGCCCACGAGTCTCCCTCGCGGGCTTCGTCCGTTTTCGACGGGCTACGCCGGCAGCCCCGCCTGGCGCAGGGCCGCCCGCATTTTCTCTTGCTTCTCTGGGGAGAGCGGCCCCACCGGCGCCCGGCACGGACCGATCGACTTGCCGAGCAACGCCAGGGCCGCCTTGACCCCGCCCGGGGCCGTGCCCAGCGTCAGCGCCAGGCGCACCGGGTTGAGGCGCAGCTGGGCCGCCTTCGACCCTTCCAGGTCGCCGTTGCGGAAGCGCTCGTAGATCTCCACCAGCAAGCGCGGCGCGATGTTCCCCGTCGCAGGCACCGCCCCGCGCGCCCCGAACAACAGGGCCGGGAAGATCAGCGTATCGCGGCCCATCATCACCGCGAAGCGCTCCGGGACCGCGCGGATCATCTCGTTGGTGTTCTGCAGGTCGCCGCTGGAGTCCTTGACGCCAAGGATGTTCGGCACCTGGGCGAGGCGGGCGACGGTGTCCACCTCGATCTTGACGCCGCCACAGGTCCCCGGGTTGTTATAGAGCAGCACCGGCAGCGACGTGCCCTCGGCGATGCGGCGGTAATGGTCGGCGATCTCCTGCTGCGACGGGTTGACGAAGTAGGGCGTGATGACGGACACGCCGTCGGCCCCCTCGCGCTCGGCCATCTTGGTCAGGCGCACCGCCTCGCGCGTCGATTCGGCCCCGGTGCCGGCGAAGACAGGCAGCCGCTTGTTGACATGGGCCACCGCCGTCGCGACGACCTCCTGCTTTTCGCGCTCGTCGAGGGCGTAGAACTCGCTGTTGGTGCCGAGGACGAAGATGCCGTGGACCCCCGCGGCGATCAGTTCGTCGAGGAACCACTTCAGGCGCGGCAGGTCGAGGTCCTCGTTGGCGAGCATCGGAGTCGCGACCGGCGGGATAATACCGTGAATGTGCATGCGAGGTTTTCCTCGGGTTGGGGCGGCCTCGGCCGCGGACCGGCTCACTCTACCGCGCCATGCGGTGGACGCAAGAGGGCGGATGGCGCTTGCCAGGCGGTGGAGCCTTCGCGTAGGCTACATCCTTCCGGCTCGCATCACGGGCCGGGGCGCTCGTAGTGACCGCATTTATGCGGTCGCTGCTTTCAACGACCGCATAAATGCGGTCACTACGAGCGCCCCGGAGGTTACGCTCCCGATTCACCTGATCGGATCGACTTCATGGGCCAGCGGTTGCGCGTGGGGATCATCGGGCTGGGGCGGCGCTGGCGGCGGCGGTACGCGCCGGCCCTGCGGGCGTTATCCGACCTGTTCGAGATCGCCGCCGTCTGCGACCCGATTCCGCAGCAGGCGGCCGCCGAGGCCGCGCGCCTGCGCTGTCCGTCGTCGGCCGGCCCGTCCGAGTTGGTCGAGCGCCACGACGTCGATGCCGTACTGCTGCTCGACCTCGGTTGGCAGCGACTCTGGCCGGTGGAGCGCGCCGCCCGCGCCGGCAAGCCCGTCTTCTGCCTGCCGGCGCTGGAGGACGATGAGGCCAACGCCGACGCCGTCGCCGCTCGGGTCGGCCAGGCCGGTCTGCCGATGATGATGGCCGCCGGCGCCAGCTTCACCCCCGCGGCCCTGCGCCTGGCCGAGTTCCAGCGCGAGCGCCTCGGGCCGGTGCGGCTGCTGGTGTGCGAAGCGATTTCAGGCCGGCCCGGCGCCCCGGACAGCGGCACGCTCGCCTGGCTCCTCTCCTTGCTTGGCGCGGCGCCGGCCACGGTCACCGCTGCGGGCGGCGAGTCGGCTGGCCTGGTGAGCCTCACGCTCGAAGCGGCCGGCGGGCGGGCGCTTCAGCTCACGCACTGGCACGCCCCCGGCGCCCGGCCGGGGTTGCGCCTGCGCGTCGTGGCGGAGCGCGGCCAGGCGACCGTCGAAGGGCCGCGGCGGTTGTCGTGGGCCGACGCCGGCGCCGCCCACGCCCTGACCTTGCCGCGCGGGGGGCCGGCCGAACGGCTCCTGCTGACAGGCTTTCACCGCGCACTCACACAGGGACAGGCGCTGTCGCCGAGCCTGAGCGACGCCCACCGCGCCCTCGTTTGCCTCCGAGCCGCAGCGCGAAGTCGCGCGGAAGGGCGCGCGGTGCCGCTGTAACGGAGTCGCCGGCGGCGCGGTACTCTCTTGACGGGCGTGTGTGCTGTGGTAACTTACGGGTTGATCCCGCCGCAGGGGTGTGTACCCCCAGACCAAGGTTGGAATCAGGTATGGCCAACACCGACGCCCCGCGCCTGCCGCCGCCCAGCCCGGAACACCGTAAAGTCGCGGCCGGGCAGTTCGAGCGCGCCAACCAGGTCATCGCCACCGGCAACTACGACTACGGCATCGGCCTGCTCCTGAGCTGCTGCCGGCTCGATCCAGCCAACCTCATCTACCGCCAGGCGCTGCGCCGTACCGAAAAGACCAAGTTCAAGAACAACATGCGCGGCAGCTGGCACGCCCGAGTCAGCTCGCTGCCGTTGCGGACCAAGATCAAGGCCGCCCTGCGCGCCGCCGACTACGCCAAGGCGCTGGACCTCGGCGAACAGGTCCTCGTCCGCAACCCCTGGGACACCGGCGCCCAGCTGGACATGGCCCAGGCGGCCGACGCCCTGGGCCTGCTCGACATCGCCGTCTGGACCCTTGAGCAGGCCCGCCACAAGGACCCGCGCGACGCCACCGTCAACCGCTATCTCGCCCGCATGTACGAGAAGCGCGGCAACTTCGCCCAGGCCATCGCCCTGTGGGAACTGGTCCGGCGCGTCGATCCCAGCGACGTCGAGGCGCAGACCAAGTCAAAAGACCTGGCGGCGAGCGAGACCATCGCCCGCGGCGGCTACGACGGCGGGGCGCCCAAGGAGGCCGCGGAGCCGGCCGAGGCCGAGGGGCAGCACGCCGCGGGGCCACACGCCCGGCCCCCCGCGCCGTCGTCGGGGGAGGTCAAGGCCGTCCGCACCAGGCCGGGGACGCCGTCGCCGGAAGCGCCGTCGGCCGAGCGCGGGGCGCGGGAGGCGGCCCAAGTGCGGGTGCGCATCGACGCCGACCCCACCAACGCCAATGCCTACCTGCAATTGGCCTCGCTCCACCGCCGCAACGGGCACATCGATCAGGCCAGCGAGGTGCTGCGGCAAGGACTGGGCCCGACAGGGAACGCCTTCGAGATCGCCGTCGAGTTGGCCGACCTGGAGATCGAGGCGTTCCGTCGCGACCTGGCCCTGACCGAAGAGAAGCAGCGGACGGCGCCTCAGGACGAAGGACTGCGGCAGATCCGCCTGCAGCTGATGAGGGAGATTAATAGCCGCGAGCTGGAACTGTACCGGCGCAAGGCGGACCGCTTCCCGACCGAGATGGTCCACCGCTTCGAGCTGGGCGTGCGCCTGCTCCGAGCCGGGCAGGTCGATGAGGCCATCCGCGAGCTGCAGGCGGCGCGCTCCGACCCACGCCAGCACTGGCGCTCGCTGCTGTACCTCGCCCATTGCTTCAAGACGCGACACAACTGGCGGCTGGCCAAGCGCAACTTCGAGGAGTGCCTGCAAAACCTGCCGCCCAACGAGGGCTCGACGCGCAAGGAGGTGCTGTTTCAGCTGGCGCAGGGGTCGGCCGAGGCCGGTGACCTGGCGGCGGCCATCGAGCTGGCGCACGAGTTAGCCAACCTCGATTTCGGTTACAAGGACATCGGCCGGCTGCTCGACGAGTGGCAGAGCCGCCTCGAACAGGCGGACGTGTAGCTCGTTTACGTTTCGCGCTCGCCTCATCCCGCGCCCCGCATCGGGGGGGCGGGAGGTCAGGGCAGCAGGTCCGCGACGCGAATCACCGCCTGGGGGGCGGCGAGCGGCGAGGCCGAATCAGCCTCCCCCAGGATGGTAATGTCGTCGTAGCGATGGCCTTCCGGGGCCGTGGGGTCTGCTACGGGCCGGCGGCGAATCTCCAGTTGCCGGCTGTTGACGTTCACGATCCAGTAATCGGCGATACCACCCCGCGCGTAGATCCCAGCCTTGCGGCCGCGGTCGATGGACAACGTGCTGTCGCTGATTTCGACCACCAAGAGCGCAGTAGTCGGGTGGGTTGGGAACGCCGCCCTTGGTCCGTCGGCGACTGCCAAGTCCGGCTGTGGCTCCACGTCGAGGCCGAGGTCCAGCGGCATCTGCATCCTGAGCCAGTGACAGTGCCTCGGGAAGATTGCGATCAGCGCCTCATCGACCTTGTCGAGGCTGATGCAGTGTGGCGGGCCCGGGTTTGGCATTTCCACGATCTCCCCGTCCAGCAACTCGACGCGCTGGAACTCGAACCAGCCCAACTCCCACATCTTGTAGTATTCGGCCTTCGTCCAGCGACGCAGGCGCGGCGCGGTCAGTTGGGGGCGCGCCAGTGGGGGAGCAGCAACGCTCGTCATTCCTCACCTCCTCATTCGGGCAAGCACATCGTACCACGCGGCACCACGACTGCGGAAGCACTGCTCCCGTCGAACCCGCATGGCCGGCTCGTTGAGCAGCCCGCGCAAGTTCATCGTTGTCGTGCGTTCATTTTGCGCTGGCGAAAGCTGCGCCGTCGGAGTAGTCTAGTGCCTGTGGAGAAGGGATGGTGCGCCCGTTTCTCCAGCAAGGGGTTACAGCCATGCAGCTCTGGTCCGGTCGCCGTCTCATCCTGGCCGCATTCTCGTTCCTTGCCGTCGCTGCTGCCGTGTCGGCCGGCGACCCGCCTGCCACGGCCGACAAGGACATCCTCGACGAGGCTCGCCGCCGCGACGCGGTGGCCGAGCAAAAGGCCGAGTCCGACTTTCGCGCCGCCCTCGTCGAGATGAGCAAACTGGAGGGCAGTAACCCCGCCCGCGCCGCCGAGCGCCTCAAGAGGATGTTGGCGGTCCTCGACGACGATACCAGTCTCAGCCCCGCCAAGCGCACGGCCTGGAAGCGCGTCCTCAAGGACCGCATCCGCATCACTGAGGCGGCTTGCGAGCGCGCCGCGAAGGGCGGCGAAGAGGCGGGCGTCCGTGACGCGAAGAAGGACGAGCGCCGGGCCAAGGAAGAGCAGAAGGCTCGCGACGACGAACAGAAGAAGCGCGACTTCCAGGAGTTCGCGGAACTCCACAAGGCGGGGCGCGACGAGGAAGCGCAGCGCAAGGCGAACGACATGGCCAGCCGCTATCCCGACAGCCCCGCCGCCGCCGCCTCGCGCTACATCACCAGCGTCGCCAGCGCGAAACGGGAGAACGAGAGGATCAAGGCCGAAGGCGACAACCGCCGCCTGGGCGCGATGCGCGACGTTGAAATCAGCGGCATGCCGCCGATCGGCGACATTGAGTTCCCGTCCCCGGAGAAGTGGCGCGACATCACCAAGCGGCGCACCAAGTCGCTGGCCACGGACGCCGAGAAGGCGATCCTGAAGGCCCTCGATTCGCCGGTCACGGTCCAGTTCGAGGGCTCGACCCTGGAATCGGTCATCGACTACCTGCAAACGCTCACCGGCGTGACGATCATCCTGGACAAGGCCACGCTGGACGGCGCGGGCATCAATTACGACACCCCTGTCACCGTCCGGAAGATGCGCACTTCCTTCCGCACGGCGCTGCGCAAGGTGCTCGGCGAAGTGCCCGGGAACCTCACCTATATCGTGGAGAAAGAGACGATCCACATCCTCAGTGCGGAGGAGGCCAAGAAGAAGATGACCGTCCGCACCTACTACCTGGGCGACCTGGCCGGCGCGGACGACCCCACTCTCGGACCGCTCGTGTCAAGGGTCAGGATGGCGCAGAACATCGCCATGCTCATTCGGACGATCACCGACACCATCGACCCCGACAGCTGGAAGGTCAACAACCCCGACGCCAACGGCACCATCTACTTCGACCCGATCACCCTGAACCTGATCGTCAAGCAGAGCGCCGAGATCCACTACATGCTCGGCGGCACCGGCCGCTGAGCGCGTTCCCTCGACGGCAACGAAGCCCACGGGCCGCGGCCCGTGGGCTTCTTCGTTTCAACCCCAGGCGACCATGAGCGCGTTCTTCCCTGAAGCTGCGGAATGCTCCGGTCACACCATTTTCCCGGGCGTCACCATCCGCACGTGTGCCTGCGACAAGATGATGATGTCCCTGGCCGACCTGGAGCCGCACTCCGTGGTGGAGCAGCACTCCCACCCCCACGAGCAGGTCGGCATGGTGGTCAAGGGGCGCGCCACCTTCTTCATCGGCGGCGAGGAGAAGACCCTCGGACCGGGGGACATGTATCGGATCCCCGGCGGGGTGCGCCACCGCGTCGTCGCCCTCGGCGAGCCGGTGCAGGCGCTGGACATCTTCTACCCGGTGCGCGAGGATTATCGCTAGCCGCTTGCGGCTTAGCGTTCGCGTCACCCCGCTGACGCGAACGCTAAGCCGCAAGCGGCCAGGCGGCGTCAGCGGCGCCGCAGTTGCTCGGCGCGCTCCTGCACCTTTTTCACCTCCTCGAACAGCTGCGCCAGCGCCTCCTCGCGCGGCATGTTGCGGAAGCGGGCGCTATCGATGGGTTTGCCGATCTCCACGGCGATGGTGCAGTTGCCCGGCGGCAGGAACAGCGGTGAGTGCCCCGGGATCGGCGGGTGGCGCCAGCGCGGCAGCGCCTCGTAAGCCCCGGCGATGCCGCACGGCACGATCGGCGCGCCCGTCTTCTTGATAATCAGGTGGATCCCCGGTCGAAACGGCTTCATGACGCCGTCGCTCGACCGCTCCCCTTCCGGGAAGATGAGGGCCGGCCAACCTGCCGCCAGCATGTCGATCATCGCCTTGAGCCCTTCGCGGGCGAAGCCCTCCTGATCGACGGGGAAAACGTTCACGCTGCGCAGGAAGCGGCCGAAGATGCCGTGGAACAGGTTGGACCGCGCCAGGAAGGCGAGGTGGCGCGGCGAGGCGAGGGCGATCAGCAGCGGGTCGATGTAGCTCTCGTGGTTGGCGATCAGCAGGGCGGGGCCGGATGGGGGAAGGTGGCGTCGGCCGGCGAAGCGGAAGCTGTGACCCAGGGTGAAGTAGGTCATCAGAAGGCCGTACCAGCAGGCGTACCAGAGGCCACCTAGCGGCTCAGACATCGGCGGACTTCTCGCTCCATGAGGTCTACGACCCGACCTGGATTGAGGTGGGTGCTGTCGAGAATGATGGCGTCGGCGGCCGGCACCATCGGCGCCAGGTCGCGGGCGGCGTCGCGGCGGTCGCGCTCCTGCTGGGCGCGGAGGACGGCCTCGAAGTCGATCGCCTGGCCGCGGGCGGCCATCTCGCGCTGCCGGCGACGGGCGCGCTCGATCGGGTCGGCTTCGAGGAAGAATTTACAGGCGGCGTCGGGAAAGACAACGGTGCCCTGGTCGCGCCCCTCGCAGACCATGTCGCGCCCCGCGGCGATGGCCCGCTGCAAGCCGGCCAGGTGCTGCCGTACCACCTTGCTGTCGGCCACCAGACTCGTCGCCGCCGTCACTTCCGGGGTGCGGATGGCCGTCGTCACGTCCTCGCCGTCGAGCAGGACGCGGCCCGGCGGCAGGTCGAGGACGAGGGTGCCGAGCAGCCGGGCGAGTCCCTCCTGGTCGTGCAGGTCGAGGCCGGCGCGCAGGGCGGCCAGGGCGACGGCACGGTACGTGGCGCCGGTGTCGAGGAACTCGAAGCCGAGGCGCTGGGCCAGCGCCCTGGCGGCGCTGCTCTTGCCCGCGCCGGCGGGGCCGTCGATGGTAACGATCATGGGGTGAGTCCTTCGAGCCGCTTGCGGCCCCGCGCGCACAAAAGCGAAACGGTCCCTCGCGAGAGACCGTTTCGCCCCTGTTCGTATCGGCCACGTCAGCGCCGCGGCGTCTTGACCGGCCCGACCGCCGGGTCGAACACTTCAATGTCGAACGGCTTGTCGGCGGTAAGGGTGAATTTCCGCTCCGCTGTGACTCCCTGGACCTCGTACGTGGACGGCCCCACCAACGGCCAGCGCAGCTCTCTCGTTTTGCCGGGATCGACGGGGTACGGAACGCCGTTGACGAGGATCGTCACCGGTTGGCCGGAAGTGTTGAACAGGCGGATGGTGCCCGGGAG
>DATFNV010000021.1:0-7107 GCA_035266225.1 Gemmataceae bacterium | reverse complement strand
CGTCGTTGGCGAAGCCGCACGAGACCGCGCCGAGGGCAACCAACGAGTCGCCGCAACCGGAAAAGAACGCGGGAGAGCCCAAGGCCGGGGAAATGCTACTGTTCAAGTGGACACAAGCAGCGCTCAGCGGGAATTGCTGCTCGGGAAGAAGTTTTCCAGGTCGAGGTTGACCACGATGGCGCGTCCGGCGTGCGGCCTGGCGTTGGTCACGATCGACCGGCCGGGCAGGAAGCCGTGCGCCGGCGACTCGACCGGCAGGCGGCCGACGACGTTGGCCAGCACCCACTGCTGCGCCGCGGCCAGGGTGCGGTGCGGGGCGCTGAGCGTGCGGCTGCCGCCGCTCTTCTTCGGCACAATGAACGTGACGTAATGGACGCGCGTGGCCACCTCGGTGTGGAAGGCCAACCAGCGCAGCTTCGACACCGACAGCCCGAGCGCCGCGGCCAACTCGGCGGGGGTGGACAGCACGGGCAGGCCGAGCGTTTCGAGCTTCTCACGATCCGACGTGCGGTCGCCGAGTCGGCCGGAGACTCCGCGACCGAGGAAGACGATGTCGGTGGCCTTGCGGCGAACGACGTCCTCGGCGTGCTGCTGCTTGCGCTGGGCGGCCTCGGCCTTCTTCTGGGCCTTGAGGCGGGCACGGGCCTCGCGGTCGGCGACCACCGCCGCCTCGCCGGCCTTGGCCGCCAGTGCCTCGACGCCGACCAGCGACGGCCGCAAGCGCTCCATCTCGGCGCCGACGCGGTGAATCTCGGCGAGTTGCTCGGGCGTCAGCAGGCCGTGCGTGACGAGGGCGCGGTCGATGAGCTTGGTGCGGAGGTCGTCGGCGGGGGGGATCAGGTCGCGCCGGCCGAACCACGGGCCCCAGCGCTTGACGTGTTGCGCCGCCTCCTTCAGTTCGTCGCGCCCGATCGGCAAGAAGTCGGCGGCGCTGAGGTCGATGGGTCCGGGCGGGGGACCGACGATGGCTGGCGCGGCGGGTGGCGGAGGCGGCGCGGCAACGGGAGCCGGGGGAGGGGGCGTCACTGCCGGCGGCGGCGACGCCTGGGGAGGAGCCGGTGGCGGCTGCGGCGCGGGCGGCACGGGGGGCGGGGGCGTTTCTTTCTGCCCCGCAAGGCGCCGCAGCCAATCGAAGAAGCCCATGTGCGGTCCCCGTTCGCTTTATCCAGGAGGAAAACCAGGGGCGGCGGTCCCGACTTCGGAGCGCCGACCAGGGACGTTCACCGAGGCCCGGCCGAAGATCTTCCGCCGGGAAACCCCGTTGACTCAGCCCGGCGGAAGATCTTCGGCCGGGCCAAAAGAACAACGGCCCTGGGGAAGCAACGCGGGCCAAGGTCAAACCGCGGCGGATCGCCGCGGCAGGTTGGTCTCGGGATACCGCACGCCCCCGTGATTATTGCGAAGCCGCAAGCGGCTAATTCCACAAGCGCGTAAACCAACTCTCCAACGTCGTCGGCTCCGGGCGCTCGCCCATGGCCACGCGCCGCAGCGCTTGCAGGTGGCGGCACGGGCCGCGGCGCAGCCCCGCCTGGCGGTGGTAGCTGCAGCCGCACTTGCCGCGCAGGATGCGGCCGTCGCCGTCCAACACCGCCTCGACCGCTGCGTTGGCCAATAGCCCCTTGGTAAGAAGGGCGATGAACTCCGCGGCCCCGGCCGCGCTACCCACCATTCCCGCCAGCAAGCGCAACCCCGACGGCGACCGCTCGTCGCGGACCAGCTTCACCACGCCCGCGGCGACGAGTTCCCGTCCGGCCTGCGTCTCGGGGCTCTCCGGCCCGACCTCGCTCAGCGCCAGCGCCACCGGCATGATCTGCCGCCACCGGTACACGCCCGCCGGCAGGTCGTGGATCACCTGCCCCATCAGCGCCAGCCGGTTCAGCGCCGCCGCCGCATACGGCGCCGCCGCCCCGGTCCGCGAGCGCACCTCCTCGAAGGTGCGCGAAGGGTTGTCCTTGAACGTCGCCGCCACGTCGCCGAGCAGGTCGGTGCTCGGCTCCAGCGGCGGGGCGATCTGGTCGAGGGCGCTGCCGCCGGTCCAATCGTTCGCCGTCCACCCCGACAACCCGAGCAGCAGTCGCATCTCGCCCATGCGCACCGACCAGAAACTCGGCAAGCCGGTGCCTAGCAGGTAGACGTCGGCCCCGTCGGCGAGCGGCAGCAGCCGGGCCAGGACGCGCAGACGGTCGCGGCCCCAGGTGCGGATGACCTCGGCGCGCAAGCCGGGGTAAGGCGTGGCGTGCAGCACGATGCGCTTCTCCCACGGCTCCAGCACCAAGGTCACCGGCTTGCCCGGCTCCAACTCGAAGCGCACCGCGCGCGGGCTCTTCCGCGCCCGGTGCCGCCTCAGCCACGCCACGACGTTGTACAGCCCCTCGCGGCTGACCGGCACGCGCCGCATCGGCAGGCTCATCGCCGACTGCAACTGCATGAAGCCCCGCAGCCAACTCGGCGGCAGGTCGATCTTCTCCTCGCGGTAGTCGGCCGTCCCCTCCGTCCGGACCTCGAAGCCCTTTGGATCGACCTGGAAGCGCGTCTCGCGGTAACTGCGCAGCTTCTGGAATTCCTCGTACAGCGGCCAGGAATAGTCCACATTCGTCGTGCCGAGGGCCACGTTTTCCTCCCGGGCGAAGGCGCCGCGCTCGACGGTCAGGCAGCCGTAACTGCTCTCGTCCTTGCTGAAGCACTCGAAGAAGAGCACGTCCGGGGCGACGGTGATGACCGGGTCGCACGGCACCAGCAGGCGCCACAGTTCCTGGTCGTGCTTGCACAGGTAGTTCGAGTAGTCCAGGCGGGCGTCCCAGTAGACTTTGCGGAGGCGCTTGAAGTCGTTCTCCAACCCCTCGGGCACGACCAAATCCCCGCGGGCCAGTAGATCGGCGCGGACCTGCGCCGTGGTCCCGCGACGCAGGGCGTCCTCGCGCTCCTTCATGCGGGCGAGGTAATCCTTGAAGTCGCTGTGGTCCTTCTCGTGGAAACGAAGGTCGCTGACGACGACGTCGTGCAGGGCGCTGACCGCCTCGCGGAAGCGCAGCGGTTGTTGCAGAGTGCCGACGTAGCTGGCGCGGTCGCGGCGCAGGTTCGGCGCCAGCGACATCGCAACGCCCGCCGGCCCAGTCCAGATGCGGCTGCGCCCCAGGTAGGCAACGGACAGGTTCATGGTGCCTCCCAAGCCGCTTGCGGCTTCGCAGGGAATACCAGGGGTGCCGGGCCGCCCCGACTTCGGAGCGCCGACCAGGGACGTTCACCGAGGCTCGACCCCGGGTTCCCGGGACGGGAGCCTCGCTGCCTCAGCCCGTCCCGGGAACCCGGGGTCGAGCCAGAAGAACAACGGCCCTGGGGAAGCAACGCGGGCCAACGTCAAACCGCGGCGGATCACCGCGGCAGGATGGTCTCGGAACCGGCCCGGACACCCCATGATCGCGCGCCGCTTGCAGCTTCGCGGGTCATGCGAAGCCGCAAGCGGCTAACTCAATTTCAACTCGGGAAACATCTCCATCACCAGCGGGCGCAAGTCCGCGTTGCGCTCCGCCAGCGCCACCACGCCAGCCAAGCCGGCGCGCCACTCCGGTCCGCGCATCGACCGCAGCGCCACCGCCAGGATCGGCAGCAGCGCCCGCGCCTCGTCGGGGCGGCGCCCCAGCCGCCGCACCAGCTGCCCGACGGCGACCGGCTTGGTCCGTCCGCCGCGCTGCACGTTGAGCAGCACCGACGCCCAGACGAAGCGCAGCAGGTCGTCGTCGAGTTGGCCCGCCTCCACACGGAGGGCATCAACTCCGCCGCTCGCGCGCTTCTCCAGGGCGGCGACCAGCTTCAGGCGCACGTCATCATACGGCGATTCGAGCAACTTGCGCCACACTTCGACGTTGTCGCGGACGCGCTCGTCGGCTTCGAGCCATTGCCAACCCTCGGCGCGCACGTCGCTATGGCGGCTATCGAGGTACTCCATGACCCAGCCCGGCTGGAAATGCGGCGACACGCTCAGCAGGCCGCGCGCCCAGCGCACCATCTCCGCCCGAACCGGCTCCGCCTGCGCTTCGGCGAGGGCCAGCAGCGCCCGGCAGTCCGCCTCGCTCGCCGGCGCCTTTGTTCGCAGCCAAAGGAAGCCGAGCCGAGCCGCCGGCAGCGGACGGCTCGCCGCGAGGTGCGCCGCCTGTTCCAGCGTGACGCGCTCCGGCCCGAGCCGCGCGCCGAGCAACTCGGCGATGACGTCGAGCGTCTCCGGGTTGGGCTCCTCGACCAATCGCAACAGGCGATCAACGCCGAGGACAGACAGGTCGGGGAAGTCGCGCAGCACCTCGGCGGCCAGCGAGACGACCGCCGGATCCTGATGCGTGAGCAGGCCGAACAGCTCCTCGGATGACAATCCGCGGATGACCCCTGCGTGGTCGCGCCGGATCATCTGGACGGCCCACTGGCGCACTGGCCGGCTGCGCGCCTCCCGCAGCAGCTCCAGCAGCACGCGCGGCGCGGCACGCCACAGCGGCTCGTAGCTCGGCGCGGGCGTCAATTCCGACAGGCCGCGCCCGGGAGCCAGCCCCCAGCCGTTGCGGCGCGACACCAGCACCGGGCTGTGGTGGAACAGGGCGTGCGTCAGCCCCCAGCAGTCGATCAGGGCCAGACCGTCGGCCACGTCCTCGTCGCGGTAGCCTTTCAGGGCCGCAGCCAGCGCGGCGACGTACCGCTCCGGATGCTCCTTGCCGAGCTTGCGGAAGTAGCGCCAGGCCCGGCGGCGCAGGTAGCGGCGCGTCGCCACCGAGAACAGTCGGCAGCGCTCGAGTTGCCGGCGATACTCCTCGGTGATGGGGTAGGGGCCGTGCTGCTTCTTCTTCTCCGGCCGAGCCATCGTGGTGCCGTCGGGCACGCGCGGCAGGTCGGTCAGCCACGACCGGTGGACGAAGAAGCCCTGCTCGACGAAGCGGCCTCCGGCGTCGCGTGCCCAGTGCGACCAGAAGCCGGCCTGGTAGCCCTGGGCGCGCCACTGCCCGGCCAACGCCTCGGCCTCCTCGCGCGTGGCGACCACTGCCGAGGCCGAGGCCCGCATCTTCTTCAACTTGCGGCGCACAGAACGGTCGAAGGCGACCAGGAACCAGCCCAGCACCTCGTCGTCGGCCGCGGCCTCGGCCAACTTGAACAGCCGCTTGACGAGGGGTTCGTGGCGGAAGGCGTTGAGCGGCTGATCGAGGTAGACCCGCAACAGCTGTCGCGCCTCGGGGCGGTGGTCGGCGTGCCAGCGCGGGGCGAAGTTGCCGAGGCGGTCGGCGTCGGTGAGGCGGCGCACCTCCGCGACGAACAGCGGGTCGCCGCGCTCGTACAGCTCCTGGGCGTAGAGCCAGGATCCGTTGTCGGTGATGTCGCGCTGCTGTGTCATGGTGGAATGAGGATACCGCCGCTGCCCGCGCCGTTCAAGGACCGCAGCCGCGATTCAGCCCTGCGGAATCGGCCCCGTCGCTTGCGGCTTCGCAATCGTTCCTGCGAAGCCGCAAGCGGCGAAGAGAGTGTTGTTCCAGTGTGTCAGGCGTCGAGTACCTCGCGCACCTTCTTCGCAAGGGCCTCGGGACCGAACGGCTTGAGCAGGAGCGGCATGTCCGAGTTTAGAACGCCGTGGTGGGCGAGGGCGTCGTCGGTGGAGCTAGAAAGGTAAAGCACTTTGGTGTTCGGCCGCAGGCGCACCACGGCCTCGGGGACCTGGGGTCCGCTCAGGCACGGCATGACCACGTCGGTGATCAGCAGGTAGATCGGGCCGGCATGCTTCTCGGCCAGGCGCAGGGCCTCGCCGCCCGAGGGTGCTTCCAGGACGGCGTAGCCGTTCTTCACCAGGACGAGTCGGGCCAGCGCGCGCACCGCATCCTCGTCCTCGACCAGCAGGACCGTTTCCTTCCCCCGACCGGACCGCGCTCGGCCGGGGAGCGACGTGGCCGCCGGCGAGTTCCCCCAATCGCGGGGAAAATAGATCTTGAACGTAGTGCCCTGGCCCGGCGTGCTGTGCAACTCGATTCGGCCGCCGGACTGCTTGACGATGCCGTAGACGGTCGCAAGGCCGAGCCCCTTCCCCTTGCCCTGTTCCTTCGTGGTGAAGAACGGCTCGAAGACCCGGGCGTTGACGGCGGCACTCATGCCGTGGCCGGTGTCCGTCACCGCCAGGAGGACAAATTCGCCCGCCGCCGCCTCGGCGTGGCCGGCGGCGTCGGCCGGGGTCAGCTCGACGTTGCGGGTTTCGACGGTAAGTTGGCCGCCGCTCGGCATGGCGTCGCGGGCGTTGAGGATGAGATTCATCATGACCTGTTCGAGCTTGCCGGCGTCGGCCCGAATCGGCCAGAGCCCCGCGCCCGGGCGGAGGCGCAGCTCGACGTCCTCGCGGATGAGACGGCGGAGCATGCTCTGGGTGTCGGCGAGGAGGGCGTTGAGGTCGAGGGTCACGGGTTGGAGGACCTGGCGGCGGCCGAAGGCCAGCAGTTGCCGGGTAAGGGCGGCCGCCCGCTCGCTGGCCTTGACGATTTCGCCTATGGTGCCGCGCAGTGGGTCGTCCGGGCCGAGGCCGCAGAGCGCCATCTCGCTGTGGCCGGTGATGATCGTCAGGAGGTTGTTGAAGTCGTGGGCGACACCGCCGGCGAGCCGGCCGATCGCCTCCAGCTTGCGGGCCTGAAGCAACTCCTCTTCCCGCTCGCGCAGTGCCTCCTCGGCCCGCCGCTTCTCCTCGCGGAGCCGCTTCTGCTCCAACGCCTGCTTGATCGCTTCGCCGAGGCGCGCCAGGCGGTCCTTGAGGAGGTAGTCGGCTGCCCCTTCCTTCAGGGCGGCGATCGCCGCGTCCTCGCCAATCGAGCGGGAAACGACGATTAGCGGCACGTCGAGCCGGTTGAAGTTGGCTTCACCGGCACGACGATGGAACGGCGGATGGGCGAGCCATGAGTCGTCCCGACGGCCGCCCGGCCCGGGTGAGTCCCCCGGACCGGGATGCCTTGTCAAACCCGCTAGCCTGGATTCCCACAGCAACCCATTGACCTACCAAAATCACCTCTGTTCCACCCGTCAGCTGCGCTTTTTCCTGCGTCAGCTGCATTACAGCTGTTCTTCTTTGCGTAGACTTATAGACTGACTTCCACCCGGTTA
>DATFNV010000020.1:0-6292 GCA_035266225.1 Gemmataceae bacterium | reverse complement strand
TCCGGCGAGTAGGGCACCGTGATCCCCGCGCGCACGCCGTCCTTGGCCTCCCTCAGCACCTTGCCGTCCTTGACGAGCGGCTTGCCGTCCTTGTCCTTGGCCACCCCCCACGACTGGACGTTGACGAAATACGAGCCGGTTTCGTCGGCCTTGATCTCGGCCTCGTAGACGCCGGCGTTGGTCTGCTTGAACTCCAGGTCGGCCTTGTTCTCCGCCTCGGCCTTGCCGGAGGGCGTCGTCACCTTGCCGTGCAGGTCCAGGTCGATGAGCGCCTTGTTGTTCTCGTCGCGGGCATCGACGATGACCTTCACCTTGCCGTCGCGCAGCTCGGTGGTCATCGCAAAGTTCTTGCTCTCACCGGGGCGCAGCGCCCAGTTGATGACCTGCTCCCAGAACTGGACGTACTTGTCGGAGCCGGCCCAGTCGCGATCCCAGTAGCCCTTGCCCGGCGGGTTGGTGCGGGCGTCGCTGGTGAAGGCGACGGAGCGGCCCAGGCCGTACTGCCAGTACGCCAGGATAGGGAAGTCCTGGCCGTTCAGCTCCGGCGACTTGATCGAGACGCCGACCAGCGGCGATTCCTTCGGCGTGGTGCGGACGAAGCCATACAGGTCGGGCACGCCGGGGAGGTTCTCCGTCGGGCCGCCCGCCAGCGGTTTCATCTGGGGAGTGAAGCGCTTCTCGTAGATGAACGACTGGCTGACCAGGCGCGTCTCCTTGATGTAGACGGCCGGCAACAGGTTGGCGCTCTTGACCTTGTGGTAGCGGCCGCGGGTGGCGCTGGCGATCTGGGCCATCTGCTGGTCCTGCGGCAGGCCGTGCGTCGCCACGCCGACCGTGCTCACCGTCACCTTGTCGCGGAGCATATCCCGCAGCAGCTGTTTGTTGTTCTGCATCGGGTCGCCGTCGCTGATGACGATGACGTGCCGCACCGTCAGGTCGCGGCCCGGCTCCACCAGCGCGTCGTGGGCCATCTTCAGGCCGGGGTCGAAGTCGGGCATGTCGCCGGGCATCAGCTTATCGACCTGCTTCATCAGGAACTCGCGCTTGTCGCCGATCTCCTGCAGCGGGATGTGCCACTTCATCACCCCCCAGTCGTAGTGCAGGATGCCGATCTCATCGACGTTGGTAAGCTTCTCGATGGCGAGCTTGGCGATCTTTTTTTGCCAGAAGTTGCCCTCGGCCATCTCCGAGGCGTGCATGATGAGGACCAGGCCGCCCTTGCCCTGCATTTTCAGGGCCTTGATCTCCGACTCGACGGGCAGGGCCTTCTCGATGGCCGTGTTCTGCCAGCCGCCGGCGCCGTAGCTGTCCGGCCCGCCGATGACCACCAGGCCGCAGCCCTGCTCGTGCGTGTTGCTGCGCAGCGCCTCCTGCTGGTCGTCGTCCAGGGCGAACTCCGGCTTGTCGTTCTCGGGGGAATCGGCCGGCACGTTGGCCAGGATGACGCAGTCGAAGTTGCTCAACAGCACAGTGAGCTTGTCCTTGTCCTTGGGCAACTCCTCGATGCGCAGGGTGGTGATGTCCATCTTGCGCGAGCGCATCTCGCGGACGAAGTGGGCGTGCTGGTCGCGCACCGCCTCCAGGAGGAGGATGCGCCGGCGGCCGCGGGCGACGACGTGCGTGGTCGCCTTGTTGTTCTGCACCCGGTCGCCGATCAGGGTCCGCTTCTCGGGACCGTGGTCGGTCTCCACGACGACCCATTCGGGGACGAACTCGGCCTCGTAGGTGTACGATTCCGCCTTGTTGGGGTCGAGGCGCGGCTGCTCGAACTTGAAGGTGCTCAGCCCGGGGGCCAGGCGGACCTTCTTCGGCTCGCCGACGGGGCGCGCCACGCCCTCGACGAGCTGGCGCAGGGTCAGCTCGCCGACGACGGGGTTGGGGTTGTGGTTGCGCAAGAGGACTCGGATGGGCAGACGCGCCCCCTGCTCGGCGATGGGCGGCGCCTCGACGCGCTCGACGAGGACCTCGTTCTCGTTGCGCTGCCCGGCGCCGAGGGGGACCACGTCGATCTGCACGCCGTTCTGCTTGGCGATGCGCGCCTGCTCCTCGGCGTTGCCCATGTTTTCGTTGCCGTCGCTGAGCAGGACGATGCGCTTGCCGCTCCCCTCGGGGAAGGAGGCGAGGGCGAGCTTGATGGCGGCGGCGACGTCGGTGTAGTTGCCGTCAACGGTGCTGGCGAACTCCTGGAACTTGAAGCGCGGGGCGTCGCTGGGCGGCAGCTCCAGGCGCGGCCGCTTACCGAAGACGATGAGGCCGGCCTTGTCGCGCTCGTGGCCGCTGCCGCGCTTCTCCACCGCCTCGTTGATGAACTTCTTTTCGCGCAGCCAGCGCCGGTCGATCGTGTTGTCCGACTCGTCCGGCTCCTGCGGCACGCTCAGGCTGCGGTCCACCAGGAACAGGACCGTTACCGTGTCGTTCTGGTGCTTGAGGCGCAGCTCGGCGAGGGCCAGGGCGAGCAGCGTGATGAGCAGGCAGCGCAGGCCGAGGGCGATCCAGCGGCGCACCGGGCCGAGGCCGGCGAGGCTGCGGTAGCTGAACCAGAAGACCAGCGGCACCAACAGGAGCAGCAGCAGCCACCACGGCTGGGCCGGCTCCAGGCTCGCCAGCGCCCTTCCGGCGTCCGCGAGTCGTTCGGAGGCCGTCAGCGTCACCAGACCGCCGAGGCCCAACGCGAGGACGGCGGCGACGGCGTAGGCCAGGGGGCGGACCCAGGCGCTGGTCAAGACCAGGACGAGGAACATCACGAAGAAGGTGGCGCTGGCCGCGGCCGCGACCCAGGCGCCCCAATCGGGGTCGAGGGCCAGGCCGCCGGCGCCCGCCAGCGCCAGCCCCGCGGCCGGCAGCAGCCAGCCCAACGACAGCCCGCGGCGCAGCTGGCTGCGCAGGGCGAACGACCCAGGCACCAGGGCGACGAGCAGCAGCAGGACGGCGAACCAGTGCGCCGTGACGAAGGCAAGAAACGGGTTCATGGAGGAACTCCGTCCGTTTCCCAGTTTCCACCCGGCCGCTTGCGGCTTAGCGTTCGTTCGCGAAGCCGCAAGCGGCAGGTCCGTTCAAAAGTCGATCCGCTGCACGCGGTGGTTCTCGCTGTCGATGACGTGGACGCGGCCTTTGCTGTCCACGGCCAGGGCCCAGGGACTGTGCAATTGCCCGGGCGCCATGCCCGGGCCGCCCCAGCAGCCGAGCGACCGGCCTTCGGGCGTGAACTTCTGCACCCGATGGTTACCATACTCTATCACGTAAAGCACGTCGCCCGCGGGGCTGAACGCCAGGTCGTAGGGGTACGACAGTTGCCCCGGCGCCTCCCCCGCCTCACCCCAGACGCGCACCAGTTGACCGTCGCGCGTGAACACCTGGATGCGATGATTGCAGGCGTCGGCGCAGTACAGAAGGTGTTCGGGGTCGTTCGGCCGGAAGGTCAGGGCGCGCACGCGTCCGAACTCGCCCGGTCCGGTCCCCGGCGCGCCCCAGCAGGTGACGAAGTTGCCGGAAGGATCGAGTTTGCTGATGCGTTGGTTTTCGCCGAACTCGGCGACGTAGAAGTAGCCGTCCTCGTCCTGCACGGCGTCGCTGATGTAGCCGAACTGGCCGGGGTCGGTGCCCGCTTGGCCGCCGATCTTGCGCAGTTCCTTGCCGTCGGGGGTGTAGATGCGCAGGCAGTGATAGTGCGAATCGCTGACGAGGAGGTTGCCGTCGCGGTCGATGCTGAGGCCGCTGGGCCGGCCGTTGCGGTAGTCCGGCGTGGTCCAGGTCGGGCCGAGGTAATGGCCGTCGCGGTCATACACCTGGATGCGGGCGGTGAAATCGACGATGTAGAGGCGGTCGTGTCTGTCGATGGCGACGGCGCGGGGCTTGACGAAGTCGCCGTCCTGGACGCCCTTGTGGCCCCACACCAGCTCCGGCTCGGCGTGCGTGCCAGAACAGCCGACGAGGGCCGGCAGGAGGCAGACGCACAGGCGGACCAGTCGGCGCCAGGGGAGCGGGGTCATCAGGGTGTTGGCCTTCGGCTGACCCCTCGCCGGTCGCGAGGGGACGGCGCCATCGACCGGTGCGCGAAGACGGGTGCTGCGAAAACCCGGCCGCCCAGGTCGCGGTGTCGAATGGTATCAGGCTACCAAGTCGGCAGCGCGGACGCTAGAGGGTAGTGATTAAAACATTTTGTCTGAAGTCCGCACTCGAGCCGCAAAGCTGGCGGAATGAGCTTGTGAGCAGCCCGGCGAGCGAGGTAAACTTCCTTCATGATCATCATTCGCTTTACCGACGAGCAATCCGAGCGCCGGGCGTTGGGCTGGCTCGTCGGCCGATTTCCCTTCAAGACCTGGGCCAGCGGGGAGCTGATGCTCTCCGAGGAGGCTCTACCGCACCTGGCGCGGGAAGGAGTCCGCTTTACGGTCGAGGGGCGGCCGACGTATGAGCAACTTGTACCGGCGATTCGAGATCCTGCTCCCGCTGCAGTTCAATGACGGGCAAGCGGTCCCGCAGGAGTTGTTTGCGGAAACGGTGCTGGAGCTGCGCCAGCGCTTCGGCTCTGTTTCCAGCGAGCCGGAAACGATCCGCGGACAGTGGCAGCATGAGGGGCATACCTATCACGATCGGCTTGTCCGTATTTTCGTGGACGTCACCGACACGCCCGAGGCCCGCCAATTCTTCGTGGAGTACAAGGAGCGCCTCAAGACTCGTTTCCGGCAACTCGACATTTGGCTGACGACTTATCCTCTCGAAGTCCTCTGACCTCGTGAAGCCGCGGCCGATCACTACCAGACGGTGTACCCGCCATCGATCACCAGCGTCGCCCCGGTCATGTAGCTCGACGCCTCGCTCGCCAGGTAGACCGCGAGCGGGCCGATCTCCTCCGGCTCACCGAGGCGGCCCATCGGCACCTGCCCCTCGAAGACCTGCCGCAATTCCGGCTTCTCGCGGAACCAGCGGCGGTTGGCGTCGGTCATGAAGCCGCCCGGGGCGATGGCGTTGACTGTGACGCCGTGCGGCGCCCAGTCGGCGGCGACGGCTCGCGTGAAGCCGACGACCGCCGCCTTGGCCGTCTCGTAGTGCCGGCCGAAGATGCCGCGCGTGGCGATCTGACCGCAGATCGACGCGATGTTGATGACGCGCCCCCATTTCCGGGCGAGCATCGCCCCGCCGACCAGCTTGGTGCAGAGGAAGACGCTCGTCAGGTTCAGGTCCAGGTGACGCTGCCACATCTCCAGCGGCATTTCTTCGGTGGCGACGTTTTGCCGCCGCCCGCCGACGTTGTTGACGAGGATGTCGATGGGGCCGTGATTCGCCAGCACGCGCTCGCACATACTCTCTGTCTGGTCGGGCAAGAACAGGTCGGCCTCCACGACATCGACTCGCCTGCCGAGCGGCAAGAGTTCGTGGTGGGCCTTGAGGAGGTTGTTCGGGTCGGTGCCGACGAGGACGAGGTCGGCGCCGGCCTCGGCCAGCGCCTGGGCCATCGCCCGGCCGAGACCGCGACTGCCGCCGGTGACCAGGGCGCGCTTGCCGTCGAGGCGGAACTTGTCGAGTACGTTCATCGGGCCCCCTCCCGTTTCCCAGTCATTCGCTCACGGAGGCGATGATACGTCCGAGGTTCGCTTGATACAATGAGGGAGTCCCGCACACGACACGAGTTGGTGAATTGGCTTGCCCCCCGGCCCGCATCGGGTATCGTGAAAGGGACTCTCGAACTCGCCCCCCTGCCTAACCCGCCGCCCCCCGCCGACCATGAAAGCGCTCCACTACCTGCCGCTGGTCCTTCCGCTTCTGGCCGGTCCCGTCGCCGCCGCCGAGCCGGTGGATTATCTGCGCGACGTCAAGCCGATCCTCGCGAAAAGCTGCTACGCCTGCCACGGGGCCGAGAAGCAGCGCTCCGGCCTGCGCCTCGACACCGCCGCGGCGCTCCTCCGAGGTGGCAACGCCGGCCCCTCCCTCGTTCCCGGCAAGAGTGCCGAAAGCCTGGTCATCAAGGCCGTGACCGGTGCCGACGACACCAAGGTCATGCCGCCGAAGGAGCCCCGCCTGGCCCCCGGCCAGGTCGCTGCCCTGCGCGCCTGGATCGACGGCGGCGCCAAAGCCCCCGCGGACGAGGCGCCGCAGGTTAGCACGCGAAAGAGCGATCACTGGTCGTTCCAGCCGACGGTGCGGGCCGACGTGCCCGCAGTAAAGAACACTGCCCGGATCCGCAATCCCATCGACCGCTTCGTCCTTGCCCGGTTGGAAAAGGAGGGCATCGCGCCCTCGCCGGAGGCCGACCGAGTCACGCTGATCCGCCGGCTGTCGCTCGACCTCCTCG
>DATFNV010000019.1:0-9908 GCA_035266225.1 Gemmataceae bacterium | reverse complement strand
CGTCGTTGGCGAAGCCGCACGAGACCGCGCCGAGGGCAACCAACGAGTCGCCGCAACCGGAAAAGAACGCGGGAGAGCCCAAGGCCGGGGAAATGCTACTGTTCAAGTGGACACAAGCAGCGCTCAGCGGGAATTGCTGCTGTAGCCATGCACTTCCGGTACAAACTCATCTCGACACCCTACCCGGTCATCTCCCTTGGAGGACGATTTGTCCGTCCGCGCCCGCTCGTCGATGTGTCTGTCATCGGTCGCCATGGTACGCGCATCCGCCAGGCCCTGCTCGACAGCGGTGCTGACGACACGGTCTTCGATGCCGCCTTGGCGGCTGTGATTGGCGTGGATTTGACGAACGCGGCGACTGTCTCGGTTAACCTCGCGGCCGCAGGAGGGATGATCCCTGTCCGCTACGCCCCTGTGATGCTCCGGCTCACCGACGGCCGTGAGATGAGAGAATGGCCGGCCACTATCGGCTTCACGTCGGCGCGGCTGGTTTATCCTCTTCTCGGCTTCGCCGGCTGCTTGCAGTTCTTCGACGCCAAGTTCCGCGGGGACGTCGAGATCGTCGAACTCACGACGAACGCCCTGTATCCGGGGACGTAGCCGAAAGTTCTCCACCACCCTGGCCGGCTGCCGGCAAAGCGACAACTTGCCACCCGCCCTCGGAACGAGGGACATTCTGTTTCGATCCCGCCAGGCGAAGGGCCCCGCGATCAGTAGATGGTCCCCCAGGCGAGGATCAGCATGATCAGGTAAGGCTCGCCGAACACGTGGTAAATGCTGTGCGTCAGGATCACCGGCGTCAGGCTCCGGCGGCCGACGACGTAGAGCCCGGCGTGAACGGAGAACAGCACGAACGAGGGGAAGAAGCCGATGGGCGTCGGGTTCTGGAAGCAGTGATAAAGGGCGGAGCAGGCGCCCGAGGCGACGATCTGCAGCCAGGTCGCGACCCGCGCCCGCTGCAGCTCCGTCATGAAGAAGCCGCGCATCATCGTCTCTTCCACCACCGCCAGGAAGATGCCGAGCGGCACGAGGGCGAGGCGAACCCAGTTGACCTCGAACACATCGACGTCTTGCATGCCGGGGCTGTGCTTGACGGCAAAGGAAGTCCAGCTGAGATAGAGGACGCCCAGGACCACGGCGAGGCCGAGCGCCAGCGGCGTGGTGGGCTTGCCCCAACCCAGGTCCGCCATCGACAGACCGCGGGCGCGCTGCCAGGCGTAGATCACGGCCAACAGGACGGCGGCGCCCCCGGTGAAGGCGATCTCCAGGTACACGGCCGCCTCGAATAACGGCACGTCATGATGCTTCAGGTAGCTCCCCAGCGCGACGAAGCACCCCAGCCCAAAGAGGACGCAGGCCAGCAAGGTGATGGCCAGGGCGTTCAGCCAGTCGGACAGCCGTGATTGCGGCGGGGCGACGGCGGTCGCCGGATGGCGATCCATGTAATGCCTCCGAAAAGGATGCTACAGACCACGCTGTCCCACCGTGGGTGGTCATCGTTCCTCGTGACGATACGCGATCACAAGCAAAATGCGCGCCGGAACAACCTTACCAGCGGCCTCGCCTCAAACTACCCAATCGCAAGCGGCTCACTTGTTCCCCGGCAGTCGCAGGATGTAAATTGTGCCGTTGGGGTTGCCGACGGCGACGTGCCGGCCGTCTGGGGCGAAGGCCACCGCGCCCGCGGCGCCGCGAAGGTCGTAAAACTGGGGCTTCGGGATCGGATCCCGGGTTAGATCCCAGAGGCCGAGGCGCTCGTCGCCGCTGGCCGCCAACAGCCTCTTCCGATCGGGCGACAGCGCCAGGGCCGTGATCCCCGATTTCTGCCACCAGTCGAGGACCCCGCGGACCGGTTTGCCTCCCGCCAACTCGGTCCAGCGGTGCAGGTGGCCGTCACCCAAACCCGTGAAAGCGACCTCACGCTCCGGCGACACCACCAGGCCCGTTCCTGCCACACCAGCCACCACCACGCTCTGGGGATTCCCGCCATCCCCGAGCCCCTCCCACAGGCGCAGCTCGTTGCCGTCCCAGGAGTACGCCCGGCCGCCGGACAGGAAGCCAAGTTGACGGCAGCGCTCGGGCAGTCCGTCGAGCTTCTTCCGCTCTTCGGCCCGGCCCACGTCCCAGGCGCGAATGGTCTTGTCGTTGCCGGTGGTGAGGGCGCGCGTGCCGTCGC
Source organism: Gemmataceae bacterium (assembly GCA_035266225.1). Classification (GTDB taxonomy): domain Bacteria; phylum Planctomycetota; class Planctomycetia; order Gemmatales; family Gemmataceae; genus DATFNV01. Next base: position 7,732 of record DATFNV010000019.1, on the reverse strand, counting down.
CGCTCAGGGCCACGGCGGTCAAGGCCTCGTTCGGCCCGGCCTTCTCCGGCTCCAGTTTGCGGACCCGGATCCAGGTCTCGTTCTCCCACACCCAGACCGGGGCGGCGGTTTCCAACGTGTTGAACGTCAGCACGACTCGGGCGTCGCCGGAGAAGGCGGCGGCCGCGAAGGGGTTGGTGCTGCTCGCCGGGACCGCGAGCGCCGGCCGGCCCTCCTTCGGCCAATGGGTCGCCGGGTCGTACAACTCGGCAAGGTTCCAGAAGCGGACGGACGAGTCGTCCCCGGCCGAAATCAGTCCCCGGCCGTCTTCCGTAAAAGCGAGCTGCCTTACCGGCCGGCCGTGCCCGGTCGGCGGCCGCCACTCCTTCTTCTTCTCGAAGTTCCAGACGCGGACGGTGTTGCCCGCGACGAAGAGGACGCCGCTGTCGGTCGCGGCACCGCTGGCGTTCTCGCGCGGCACGGCGCGGAGCCAGGCGAGGACGGGAGCCGTCGGGGTCAAGGGGATGGGGTCGAGATTTTGCAAACTGCCGCGGCCGTTCGGGACCCAGAGTTTGAGGATCCCGTGTGCGCAGGTCGCGACACGGTCCTCCGCCACGAAAGTCGCGTCGGTCTGGGCGTTGGCGGGGTCGTCCGCCGTCAGCACCTGGACCGGTTTGTCCGGGTGTCCCCCCAGGTCCCAGAGGTAGGCCCTGGAGTCGCTCGTCCCCGCCAGCAAGCGCGTGCCGTCGGGGGAGATTTCCAGCCGGGAAATCAGCCCGGAATGACCGCTAATCACGCGCGGCTTGTCGCCGACCAGGTAGGGCTGGCCGGTGCTGACCTCCCAGGCGAGCACGTCGGTGTCCGCGTTCTGCCCGGTCCCGGTGGTGCTGCCAGCCGAGTAGGCCAACTTGTCGTCGCGCCCGACGGCCAGGGCAGAAATCCGCGACTTGTGGCCCGCAAAGGTCTGTAGCGGCTTCCTGCCGGCGGACGTGTCCCAGACGTGGACCTTGCCGTCGTCGCCCCCCGAGAGCAGGCGCGCGCCGTCGTGCGTGAAGGCCACGGCCCGCACCACGCCGTCGTGCGCGCCCGGGATCTCGCGGAGGAGGTTGCCTGTCTGGCCGTCCCAGAGCCGAATCGAAGCGTCCGAGTAGCCCGCGGCCAGCATCTTCCCGTCGGCGGAGAACGCCAGGGCGTAGGCCGCCCGACCGTCGAGCGTCAGTTCCTTGTCCTGGCGCAGCGTTTGGGTGTCCACCAGCCGGATTACGCCGCCGTCGGAGATGGCCACTTTCGTGCGATCCGGGCGCACGGCCAGGCAGAGGAAGTTGGAGATCCGCACCCGATCCTCGCCGAGGACCGCGACCAGGACGTCCTTGAGTTCCCGGGACTGCCAGGCGGGGCGGTCCTCGGGAGGAATGTCCTTCGGGTCGAGCCGCTCCAGCACGGTCCGCGTGTCGGGCCCCGGTTCGGGATCTTTGTGCGGCGGTTTCGGCCAGCACAGGACGATGCCGGCGAGCATGACGAGGACCACGGTGCCGGCGACGGCGGCGACTTGCCCGCGCGGGCCGAGTCGGCGCCACAGCTCACGTACGCGACCGAACGGGCCCGGCGGCCTGCGGAGCGTCAGCGATGGGACCGAATCGAGCACGCTGGGCGGCACCGTCTCGCCCGCCTGCGCCGGGGTAGCGGCGATGGCAACGGGAACGGCGAGCGGGCGCGCCCCGAAGGCGACCGTGTCGTCGAGCAACGGGACCGCGACGGGACGGGATCCCGAGGGGGCGACGCGGACCGCCGCAACCGGCCCGGGACGGCAGAACGGCCCCAGTGCCGCCGCGACATCGCCGGGCGTCTGGTAGCGGTCTGCCGGCCCCTTGGCCATCATCTTGTGCAGGACCGCGGTCAGGCCGGGCGGCACGTCGTCGCGCAGCGAGGCCAGCGGCTCCGGCTCGGCCTGGGCATGCTTGCGCAGCTTCTGCGCCAGCGTGCCGCCGGGGAAGGGAACGTGGCCGGCCAGCAGGAAGTAGAGCGTACACCCAAGGCTGTAGATGTCGGCCCGCGTATCGACCGTGGTCGATTCCTCCGCCTGCTCGGGCGCCATGTAATCGGGCGTCCCCATGACCGTGCCCTCTTGCGTCAGGCCGAGGGCGGTCAACTCGGCATCGCAAGTCTGGCTGAGGCGCGCCAGGCCCAGGTCGAGCACCTTGACGACGTTCTCCTTCACCGCGAGCAGGAGGTTGGCCGGCTTGATGTCGCGGTGGACCAGGCCGCGCTCGTGGGCGTGCTGCAGCCCCAGTGCCGCCTGCCGTATCCAGTCGCAAGCCTGCAGGACCGGCCGGCGACCGTTCTTGTCGATGAAGCGGGCCAGGTCGGTCCCCTCGACGAATTCCATGACGAGGAAGTGCGTGTCGCCCGCCTGGTCGGCGTCATAGGACATGACGATGTTGGGGTGGGCCAACTGCGCCGCCATCTGAATCTCGCGGCGGAAGCGCTTGACCAGTTCCGGGTTGGCGAGGCGCTCCTGGCGGATGAACTTGAGGGCGACCACACGGTTCATGACGCGGTGCCGGGCCCGGAAGACCTGCCCCATGCCGCCCTGCCCGACGCGATCGAGAAGGACGTAGTTATCGAGGAACAACTCGTCGGCCTTGCCCTGGAGGACATGGTTGACCTGGTACGGAGTCAACCAATCGCGCTGGAGCAGATGGCGGGCGAGCGCCTTGGTGTCGGCGAAGTTGCCCTGGGTGGCGCGGCACTCCTCGAGCTGCCCTGGGGTTAGCAGGTCGGACTCCTCAAGGGTTTGCAGCAACGTGTCTACGCGGTCAATCGGCATGGGACGGTCCGGTCCGGGAATCGCGGTGTCGGCGACAGCTTCAGCAGGCCTGGCAAAGTCGTTACGAAGCACCCATTCTATCCGCGGCGGACTGCCGGGGGCCAGCGCGAAACGATACTTCCCGGGAGGGAACTCCTCACGGGCTGTTTCCCCTGCGCGAGGCTATACACCGCCCGACCCCTGGGGTAAACTAGCATTGATAGTCCTGCCACGGGCGCGTCCCACCTGCCCGCTTCGCCCCGGAGATTTCCCTCATGCCTCGTCCGACGCGACAATGCCCCGGCCCCCTGTCCCGCCGTCAATTCCTGAAAATCGGCGCCCTGTCCCTCGGCGGCGTTGGCCTCGGCGGTCTGCTCCCGCTGCGCCTGACCGCCGCCGACACCGGCGCTGCCACGCCCGAGACGTCGGTCATCCTCATCTGGCTGCCGGGCGGGCCGCCACACATGGAAACTTACGACATGAAGCCGGACGCCCCCGCCGAGTACCGCGGCGAGTTCCGGCCGATCAAGACCAACGTGCCCGGCCTCGACGTCTGCGAGTTGCTGCCGCTGCACGCCAAGATCGCCGACAAGTTCAGCCTCGTTCGCTCAATCGCCCACACGTTTTCGGACCACGGCGGCGGTCACAAGCGCTTCCTCACCGGGCGTGACCCGCTGTCGCCGGTCGGCTTCGTCAACGACTACCCGATGGTCGGCTCCCTGGTCGCCAAGGTCCGCGAGGCGCGCAAGGCCGGCGTGCCCAACTACATCGCCGGCACCGACCCCGGCCGCGACGGCATCGACGTCTTCAGTTTCGGCTCGGCCTACCTCGGGCCATCGACGCACCCGTTCACCTTCAGCGGCGACCCGTCGTTGCCGACATTCGAGGTGCGCAACCTCGCCCCGAACCCGCAGATCAAGGGGCAGTTGCCGGAGCGGCTGGAGTTGCTCGGCCGGCTCGACGCGGCCAGGAGCGAGCACGACGCCCGCGGCACGATGGGGGCCATCGAGACGTCGCGCCGCCGGGCGCTGGAGTTGATGACGACCGACGCCGCCCGGACCGCCTTCGACCTGTCGCGCGAGCCGGTCAAGCTGCGCGAGCGCTACGGAATGCATGCCTGGGGGCAGCGGGCGCTGCTGGCGCGGCGGCTCGTCGAGCACGGCGCCAGCTTCGTGACGATGGTGCTGGAGAACCCGTACCAGTCCGGCGTACACTGGCTCAAGGACGGCACTTACAACTGGGACTCGCACGCCGTCAACTGCCACATCTTCAACGACGCCAAGGTACGACTCCCGCTGTACGACCGGACGGTGACGGCCCTGGTGGAAGACCTGTACGCGCGCGGCCTGGACCGGAAGGTGATGCTGATCGTGACGGGCGAGTTCGGGCGAACGCCGCGCGTCAGCTACGCGACCGGCAACAGCGGCGTCAAACAGCCGGGCCGCGACCACTGGCCGCAGGCGATGTCGCTGCTCGTCGCCGGGGCCGGCATGCGCACGGGGCAGGTGGTCGGCTCGACGAACGCGAAGGGCGAACACCCCAAGGACCGGCCGCTGTCACCCAACGACCTGTGGGCGACGATGTTCCGCCACCTTGGGATCGATTACAAAAACACGTCCTTCCTCGACCACAGCGGCCGGCCGATGCCGATCCTGCCGCACGGCGAGGCGATCGAGGAATTGCTGTAAGCACGCCGCCGCTTGCGGCTTCGGCGGGCGAAATCACTTCCTCGGTTCGCGGGGCGACCCCCGCGCACCGACACGGAGCTGTCAGACCGCGGCCGGCTCGCGGGCGGCTGTCGTAGTTTCCACGGCCCCCACGAAGAGGGGCGCCTTGAGAGTGAGCACGGGGCAGGGCGCCCGGCGCAGGACGACCTCGGCGACGCTCCCCCGCAGCAGCCGGCCCAACCCGGTGCGGCCGTGGGTGCCCATTACGATCAGGTTCGCCGCCAGCGCGCGCGCCTGCTGGACGATCTCCGTGGCGGGATCCCCCTCGGCCACGCGGTACTCGACCTCAAGCGCGGGATCGAGGACGTGCAGCGCGGACAGTCTCTCTTTCACGTCGGCCGGCGTCTGCACCGGGTCCGGCACCACCGGCCCGAGTTCGCCAAAGGCCCCGATCATCACCGCCGGCGCCCGCACGTAGACGACGACGATGCGGGCGCCGTGATCTCGTGCCAGCGAACTCGCCGCCTGGAAGGCGTCCTCGGAGCGCTCGGAAAAGTCGGTCGGGTGCAGGATCGTTCGGATGGGAAGCATGGATGTCTCTCCTCAGGTGGGCGGGGGACGCCCGGCAATTGCGATCGGTCACGGATAGGAGTCGAGTAAGCAAGAAGTGTGCCCTCCGCGGCCTTGTCGCCGGCAAATGCCGCAATTCCGCGGTCGAGGGCGCAACGGACAGGGCGCGGCGCCCGGAGGAGTCGCCGCGGCTGTGCGGAAGCGCGTCACCGCCGCGGCCGCACTGTGTCCGGGTGGCGCGCCCCCGTCAGGCGAACGCCGACCCCGATCGCCTGCCCTGAATGCTCGGCCTGAAACCCCGAAACCGGAAGAACGGGTTGTCTCTTGCGGTGGCCACCCGCCGGGGGGTAGAATCTGCGCTTCAAGGTCGAACCACCAACCTCGGAAAGCGGGCCATCGGAGCCATGAGCGTTCTCGGGCAACGAGCCGGCGGAGCCCCTCGTTTCTCGCCGCCCGTCGGGCCCCCGATCGTCCAGCCGGCGAATCAAGGAGTCGGCCGATGACAGCAAGGAGAACAAGGCGGATCAACCGGCTGCGTGTTACCGTGGCGGCGATCCTGATGCTCGGCGTCTGCGGCGCCCTGGTGGCTGTCGTCCGAGCGCTGCCGATCTCTTTGGCCGGCGACATCACAGCCGTGGCGGCGGGGTTCGTACTGTCCGTCGTCGCCGGGTCACTGCTCGAGTGGCTGATCCACCACCACGTCTACCACGGCCGGGCGCTTCCCTTCCTGGGGCGCATCTACCGCATCCACCATCACGGCCACCACCACGTCTTCTTCCCGACCTGGCGATACGTCACGGCCGGCGCGCCGCGCCGCCACCCAGTCCTCGGGCCGGACGTACTCCGCCTCCACCCTCCGGGGTGGCCCAACCTGCTGACGAAGCTGTCGCACTTCGCGCTCTACCTGGCGGTCGGCGCGGCGTGCGTTTGGCTGCCGGCGTGGCTGCTCACCGGGCATGTCGCCTTCCTCGCCAGCATCATCGCGGCCAACGCGGTCATCGCCGACCTGCTGGTGCGAGTCCACGACGCCATCCACTACCCGGACAGTCAGCGCTGGCTCCAGGGGTGGGGTTGGTTCCGCTTCCTCGACCGCCACCACTACATTCACCACGTCGATGCGAGGTCGAACGTCAACTTCCTCTTGCCGCTGGCCGACTGGCTGTTCGGCACGCTGCGGCGGTCGCTGACCGAGGCCGAACTGCGCGGCCACGGGTCACTGGAGCAGGCCCGGGCGCGGCCAGCAGCCGTGGCGGCCGGCGCCAGCGGCGGGTAGCCGCGCTCGGGCGCCCCCTACCGGGCACGGGCTCAGAGTCTGTTGCGCAAGCCGCTTGCGGCTTGCGCAACAGACTCTCACTTTCCAGCGGGAATTTCCGCCGTCTCTCGGGCCAGCGGCGGCGCCGTCAGGCTTCCCGGGCATGAGGGGGTGTGCCAACTCCGCCCGACGGTGTGCGTTTCTTGACGCCGCCCCACCCGCGAGCCAGCGCGCCGGCGGCGGGGACACGGGGCTCGTCTCGGGCAGCGCCGGACCACGATTTCGCCCCATTGCCTCGTCTGTTGATGACCTGTTTCGGCGAAGAGAACGGACCGGGCCGCGGCTGCGGCATGCGCCTTGCAATTCCCCACGACCAGAAATACTCCCATTCCCGGAGGACGCGGGGCGTCATCCGCGCCGCCAGGAAGGAGGAGAAGGGCCAGGAGGGCCAGGAGGTGGGCGAGCGGCGCGGCACGGACTCCTGGCCTGCCCGCCGCGGATCGAAAGCGAGTGTGTGGCATGGCGGAGACACGTCAACTCAACCACCCCTGGTTCGTCGCCGTCTGGCCCGGCATGGGCAACGTGGCCCTGAATGCGGGAGTGTACCTGCTGGCCAAGCTGGGAATGGACGTCATCGGCGAGTACGAGGCGGCGGACCTGTTCGACGTAGAGCATGTCGAGGTCAAGGAAGGGATCATTCAGGCGGGACGTCGGCCGCGGAATCGGTTCTTCGCCTGGAGGGACCCGGACGGAAAGCACGACCTCGTGGTTTTCCTCGGCGAGGCCCAGCCTCCCCTCGGGAAATACCTGTTTTGTCGCCGGATTATCGAATCCGCCCGCGAACTCGGGGTCGAGCGCATCTTCACCTTCGCCGCCATGGCGACCCAGATGCACCCCGAGCACCGCTCCCGCGTCTTCGGGGCGGCGACGGACGAGGCGAGCCTGGCGGAGTTGAAGCGGCTCGAACTGGAGTTGCTCCGGGACGGCCACATCGGCGGGCTCAACGGCGTGCTGCTGGGGGCGGCGGCCGATGTCGGGGTGCGCGGGGCCTGCCTGCTGGGCGAGATGCCGCACATCTTCAGCCAGCTCGCCTTCCCGAAAGCTTCCCTGGCGATCCTGGAAGTCTTCACCACCATTACCGGCATCGACCTCGATTTTGCCGAGTTGGCCGAACAGTCCCGGGTGACGGAACAACAGCTGGGCGAACTCCTCGCCCGCGTCGAAAAAGCCTACGGGCAGCAATACCCCGCCGAGCAAGAAGGCTACAGTCCGGAGCCCGCCGAGGAAGAGCGCCCCGGCCCGGCGGAGTCCCGGCGACTCGAGGAGCTATTCGCGCAGGCCGCGAAGGACCGGTCGAAGGCGTTCGAGCTGAAACAGGAACTCGACCGCCTCGGTGTTTTCAAGGATTACGAAGATCGCTTCCTGGACCTGTTCAAGAGGTCGGGGGAAGCGTGACCT
>DATFNV010000018.1:0-2511 GCA_035266225.1 Gemmataceae bacterium | reverse complement strand
GGGCAAATTAAACTCCTGATAATGCAGAGGGCTGAACATGAAGAATGAACCGTCTTGGTGCTCGGTCGGCGAATACCTGGGGAGACGTCTGGAGCAGGCGGGAATCCGCCACTACTTCACCGTCCCCGGTGACTTCAACCTCGTGCTGCTCGACCAGTTGTTGAAGAACCCCCGCCTCCAGCTCATCGGCTGCTGCAACGAGTTGAACGCGGGTTACGCCGCCGAGGGGTAGGCCCGGTCCAACGGCATCGGGGCGTTCGTCGTCACCTACAGCGTCGGCGGGCTCAGCGCCCTGAACGCCGTGGCCTGCGCCTACGCCGAAGACCTGCCGGTCGTCGCGGTCGTCGGCGGGATCAACAGCGACTCGGAGGCGGAAGGACGGCTCATCCACCACGCCCTGGGCGAGGTCCGTTACGACTACCAGCGGCAGATCTACGCCCAGGTGACGGCCGATGCCTTCGCCGTTCGCCACCTGGACGAGGCGCCCGCGGTGATCGATCGAGCGATCGCCACGGCGCTGCGGCGCCGGAAGCCCGTCTACCTCGAGATCGCCTGCAACCTGGCGTCCCTGTCCGTCCCGGCCCCGGCGCCGCGCGGCTTCTCGGCGGGGCAGCCGAGCGACCCGGCCTCGCTGGCCGCCGCGGTCGAGCACGCGGCGGACCTGCTCGCCAGGGCCACGAGGCCGGTCCTCGTCGCGGGCTCGAGGCTACGGCCGCCGGAAGCGCGGGGCGCGTTCCGCAAGCTCGCCGACGCCTCCGGTTATGCGGTCGCCGTCCTGCCGGCGGCGAAGGGCATGTTCCCGGAGGACCACCCCGCCTACGCCGGCCTCTACTGGGGGCCGGTCAGCTCCCCCGGCGTCGCCGGGCTCGTCGAGTCGGCCGACGCCTACCTGTTCGCCGGTGCCCTGCTCTCGGATTACGCCACCACGGGCTACTCGGCCCTGATCGACCCGAAGAAGTTGCTGCTGACCAACCCCAACGACGTCCGCCTGCCCGACGCCAGTTACAGCGATGTCGCCCTGGCCGAGTTCCTCGCGGCGCTGGCCGAGAAGGTCGTACGGGATGCGACCTCGCTCGCGGAGTTCGACCTCGCCCGCGAGGCCACGGCCCCGCCCCCCGACCCGGGCCCTTCCGCCCCGCTGACGACGCGGGTGGTGGCCGCCAAGGTCCAGTCGTTGCTTGGCGCGGAGACGGCCCTGCTCGTGGAGACCGGCGATTCCTGGTTCAACGGCCTGAAGCTCCGACTGCCCTCGGGCTGCCGCTTCGAGATCCAGTTCCAGGCGGGCTCGATCGGCTGGTCGGTGCCCGCCACGCTGGGGTACGACCTGGGCTGCGGGGCCCCAACCCGCGTCATCGCGATGATCGGCGACGGGTCGTTTCAGTTGACCGCGCAAGAGATCTCGACGATGATCCGCTACGGGGTGAAGCCGATCATCGTGCTGCTCAACAACCGCGGCTACACGATCGAAGCGGAGATCCACGACGGCCTCTACAACCGGATCAAGAACTGGGACTATGCGGGGCTCGTGGAGGTTTTCAACGCCGGGGACGGCAAGGGGCTCGGCCTGCGCGCCGCGACGGTCGGGGAGCTGGACAAGGCCATGGTACGGGCCCTGGCGCACGACGGGCTCTGCCTGATCGAGGTCACCATCGACCCGCACGACTGTAGCAAGGAACTCCGGGAGTGGGGGAGCCGCGTCGCTGCCGCCAACGGACGCGCACCGCGAGCACTCCCCTGAGGGGCATGAGGGCTCGGACGATCGGCACCACAGGGATGATGACGTGAGGACTTCAGTCATCCCAATGGGCTTTGATGATAAAACCGATGGCGCAACAACTCGTCAGCGACAAACCAGCAGATCGAAGGAGGCTTGAGCCGGCCAGGAAGCCTCGGGGCGTATGGTCGAGCAATCCGGCCGTAGCGCTGTGGGGCACCATGGTCGGCAAGAAGGTGGTGATGGCGGTCAATCGATCGAGCCTCGGATACTATGATGGCGGTGTGACGTTCCCAGTTCCTTTCCGAAGAGGGGTCTCCCATGTCCAACTTCCAGCGACGGGACTTTCTGACAGGGGCCGCGGCGTTCGCGGCGGCCACGACCGCAACTCTGTTCGGCACCAGGCGGGCTGGAGCCGACGACAAGCCGCCTCAGCCGGTCCGCGGCCAGAAGGGCGCATCGATCATTGGTCCGACGAACCCCGCCCGCGAGGCCCAGAACACCGACAGGCTCGCGCCCCCGGAGACGGACCACGGCACGATGCCCAACCTGAGATTCTCATTTGCCGACGTCCACAATCGGTTGCAGCCCGGCGGCTGGGCTCGGCAGGTGACCGGACGAGAGCTGCACATTGCCCAGGCGCTGAACTGCGTCAACATGCGGCTCAAGGCCGGCGCGGTCCGGGAGATGCACTGGCACGTTCCGGACGAGTGGGGGTTCGTGCTCAAGGGCCGGATGCGGATCACCGCCGTCGACGGGGAAGGTCACGCCTTCCAGGACGATATCAGCGAGGGCAA
>DATFNV010000017.1:0-4803 GCA_035266225.1 Gemmataceae bacterium | reverse complement strand
CAAATCCTCTGGGAGTTGCAGAACATCCTCGCCGAGATCGCCGGCCTCGACGCGGTGTCGCTGCAGCCCGCCGCCGGGGCGCAGGGCGAATTGACGGCGCTGCTGGTGGCCGCCGCCTACTTCCGCGACCGCGGCGAGCCGCGCACGCGCGTCCTCATCCCCGACAGCGCCCACGGCACCAACCCGGCCAGCGCCGCCATCGCCGGCTTCGACGCCGTCACCGTCAAGAGCAACGCCCGCGGCCTGGTCGATCTCGACGACCTGCGCGCCAAGCTCGACGAGCGCACGGCCGTCTTCATGATTACCAACCCGAACACCCTCGGCCTGTTCGAGGGGCAGATCGCAACCATTACGGAGTTGATCCACGCGCGGGGTGGTTTGGTGTACCTCGACGGCGCCAACATGAACGCCATCCTGGGGATCACCCGGCCGGGCGACTTCGGCGCCGACATGATGCATTACAACGTCCACAAGACCTTCACCGGCCCGCACGGCGCCGGCGGCCCCGGGGCCGGGCCCATCGCGGTGCGCCGCCGCCTGGAGCCGTTCCTGCCGGCCCCCGTCGTGCTCCGGGACGGCGACCACTTCCGCCTCGATTACGAGCGGCCGAAGTCGATCGGCCGGGTGCGCAGCTTCTTCGGCAACGTCGGCATCCTTCTGCGCGGCTACTTCTACATCCGCACGCTGGGCCCGAACGGACTGCGCCAGGTCAGCGAACAGGCGGTGCTCAACGCCAACTACCTGCTCAGCCGCATCAAGCACGCCTACGAGGTGCCGCACGGCGACCGTTGCATGCACGAGTTCGTCGCCAGCGCCCGCGGCCTGCGCCGGGAGCGGCGCATCAGCGCCATGGACATTGCCAAGCGCCTCCTCGATTTCGGCTATCACGCGCCGACGGTTTACTTCCCACTCGTCGTGCCCGAGGCGCTGATGATCGAGCCGACCGAGACGGAGAGCAAGGAAACGCTGGACCGCTTCGCCGACGCCCTTCTGCGCATCCGCGAGGAGGACGCCGACTTCCTGCACGAGGCGCCGCACACGCTCGGCATCAGCCGCCCCGACGAGGTCAAGGCGGCCAAGGAGCCGCTGCTGCGCTGGAAGTCCTAACACTCGCCGCTTGCGGCTTCGCATGCCCTGCGAAGCCGCAAGCGGCTATCGAACCATGTCCACGACCGTCTGCCGTCTGCTCCCCTTCGCCGTCGCCGACGGCCCGCACAACATGGCGGCCGACGAGGTGCTCCTTGAGGCGGCCGGCGCCGGCGCCGCCTCGCTGCGCTTCTACGGCTGGGCCGGGCCGACCGTGAGTCTCGGCTACTTTCAAGGACACGCCGTCCGCCGTCCCCACCTGCCGTACGTCCGCCGGCCGTCCGGGGGGATGATGCTGGTCCACCACCACGAGATCACCTACTGCCTCGCCCTGCCCGCGGGGGCGGCGTGGCAGGATGGCGAGCCCTGGCTGCGGCGGATGCACCGCATCATCGGTGCGGGTCTCGCCCGGCTCGGCGTGGCCACCCGGCTGCACCAGCTGCCCGACGCGCACCGCGACACCCCGCTCTGCTTCCGCCACCTCAGCGCGGGCGACCTGCTGATCGGCGCGGCCAAGGTCGCCGGCAGCGCCCAGCGCAAGCACCGCGGGGCGCTGATGCAGCACGGCGGCCTCCTGCTGGCCCAAAGCCCATTCGCGCCCGAGCTGCCCGGCATCCGTGAGCTGACGGCCCTGCACCTCGGCATCGAGGAGACGACCGCCGCCATCCGGAGGGCCTTCGTCGAACAAACGCGCTGGCAGCTCGTCGCCGCGGGTTGGCAGGACGACGAGCCGCGGCGGATCGAGGAATTGGTCGTGGGGAAATACGCGAGCGCCGCCTGGAATGACAGGCGCTGATCGCCGGGGGCAAACGGCGACGGCCCCGCGGCACTGGGGGAGTGGCGCGGGGCCGGGGCGATACGGGGGGACGGCGGGGGGCAGTCGGGGGTTAGAACGGGCTCTTGCCGGAGGTCGGGGCGATGTCCAACTCCGGGGCATCGACCGGTTGCGGGATCAGCTGGACGTTGCCGTTCTTCTTTTCCTTTTCGGGATCCTTCTTTTCCTTTTCGGGATCCTTCTTTTCCTTTGTGGGCTCCTTCTTCTCATCGCCGTTGGGCAGCTTCTTGAGCTCCTTCGGCGGGCCGAGGGGCTCGGCCTTCGGCATCGAGCCACTCGGGATGGGGCTGATCGCGCCGCCGGGGCCGCCGACGACGGAGCCGTTGCCGTACACGGGGCCGCAGCCGCCGTCGCAGCAGCCGCAGTCGGCCTCGTAACTGCTGTGGTGGAACAGGCCGCGCAACTTGTCGAGCAGGCCGCCGCCGTGGCCGGTGTCGCAGGTGTCGCACGGGCTGCCGCAGCCGCCACAGCAGCCGCAGTCGGTTTCGTAGCTGGTGTGATGGAAGCGGGCCTTCAGCTTCGAGAAGAAGCCTTCGCTCTCGCCGGAGTAAGTGTCACAGCACCCGCCGCAAGCGCCGCAGGCGCCGATGCCGCAGCCGCCGATGCCGCAACCGCCGGGGCCACAACCCCCCGGGCCACAACCGCCGGTGCCGACGGAGTAGACCGGGGCGGCGGGCGTCGCGGGCATCGCCACATTATCGGCTCCAGCAATCCACGCCGTCGTCATGAGCAAGAAAGCAGCATTCACGAGTTATCCTCCCTAGGGTCGAACTTCGGCTCGGAGCCGTGGTCGGTGGGCCGGTCTCCGCCGACCCCGCTGGCCCGACAGCCCGCGCCATCCAGTTGGTACGAGGGATGTCTCCGCATCCCTCACCGGGCTCACTCCCGGCGGGGCATCCGTTCCCCCTGTCGCTGCCTACCTATTTCGGCAACCTACCCCGCCCGTCTTGAGCAGCTTTGCTCGCGAAATGCCGCCTCTGCCTATTCCTCATCACCTCCCTCTTGTGCCGGCCGCGCGATGCCGGCGAACCCCAACAAGCTGGGCGGCAACTCAGCCCGTGGCAGCGGCCGCAGGCCGTGGACCCGGTAGGGGGGACTCGGCTCACGTGTTTCGGGATCGATCATCTCCCCTTCGACACGAACCGCCTCCCCGGGTTGGAGTCCGGTCATCGCGCCGGCACCGACGAGGGTGACGCTGCCGCCGTGCCGGTCTTCCTCGTCCTCGGGTGCGTAACGGAGGCACCAGGCGCCGCGCGCCGGGGAGTAGCGTAATTCCCCAGTCAACCAGCGGTAGTCCGGGGCGTGCCCGTAGGCCGTTGCCTGAGTCTCTGCCTCTTCCCGAACCCCGCCCACGACCCCGGGCGGCACCGCTACGGGCGCGGAGACCACCCGCCCCTCGCGGACCTCCTGTTCTTCGCTCGCGCCGGCCGCGGGCAGGACCTCCAGGACCTTCACCTCCGCAGGATGAGGAGCCGCAGCGCGGGCGACAGGCGCCGGGTCATGCGGCGTTTCGTTAGACATCTGCGGCGCGGGGACCGTCACGGTCCCCGACAGATAGGGCCAATGGGCCTGGCCGCAGCCCAACGCCAGGGCCGACCCAAAGACGCCGCCCACGTACAGGCGCAGCAGGGGGTAGACCATATGCAGTCCTCACCAGGTTCAGCCGGCCGTCTGGGCGGGCGATACCGGCAGCGCCGGCCGCTCCGACGAAGCGGACCCCGGCAACTTGTCGTTCAGTACTATCGGTCGCGGACCGGGACGATTTTGACAGATGTTCCGAATGGACCGTAGCGGCCGACGAGGCGGGGAGGAGTGGTTAAGCTGAGGATGAAGAGCAAAGGTCCGGCCCGGCAGACCGGACCGGCGTCAGCGCAGCGGGTACATCGGCCTGCGGATGTGGCGGTACTCGAAGCGCTCCGGGTTGACCGCGGTGAGGCCCGGCGTGTCCACTTCGATGATTGTCCCGGCGACGGGTTGGTACGCTGCCTTGTAGGCGATGGCCGCCTTCACCACGAGCAGGCGCTGCCGGTCCGGCCGGATGCCCAGGCACGTCAGCTGCCCCAGACTGAACGGCGGATGCCGCAGCGAGGTCAGCACCAGCAGGTTGCGGCCCTCCACCTCCACCAGCGCCGTCAGCCCCATGTGGTTGACGCGCTTGCCGCCGTGCCGCACCGCCGGTTCGACGTAGGTGCCGTCGTGCAGCAGGCGCATCCGGCCGGTCAGCGTCAGCGGCTCGCCGTGCCGCCGATCAACCTTGCCGCCCACCGTCAGCGTCACCTGGGATCCGACCGCCGCCGCCGCACAGAGCCGCACCTCCTCCGGGGCGTACAGGCAGACGACGCCGTCGGTGGCGCCCTGGCGCAGCATCTCGGCGAGCAGGACGGTGCCGTCCGCCGCCGAGCCGCCGCCGACGTTGTCCCCCGTATCGACCAGCACCACCGGCAGCCGCTCCGCCTTCACGGCCTGCCCCACGGCCGTCGCCGCGTCCGGCAGCTGGCGGGTGAGACGCTCGCGCGCCTCCCAGAGCATCTCTCCCAGTCGATCGGCTTCGCGCCGGGCGAGCGCCGGGTCGCCGTCGGCCACGACGACGACAGACGGCCCCATCTGCGCCACGTCGGCGTAGGCGAAGCCGGGCAGCAAGCTCGCCGCGAGGATGCCGGGCCGAGTCTCCAGGGCGCGCACCTCGTCCATGAACGATTTCAACGGCTGTTGTGACGTGTCCTGCACCATGATGTTGACGATCAGCGGCGGTTTGGCCACGGCCACGCACGGCCGCACTTCTCCGCGCAGGGTCCGCACCAGCAACCGGGCCGCCCGCCGGCCGCACTCGCGCTGATCGACGTGCGGATTGGTGCGATAGGCCACCGACGCCGTGCAGCCGT
>DATFNV010000016.1:0-3037 GCA_035266225.1 Gemmataceae bacterium | reverse complement strand
AGGAGCTGATGCGACGGGCGTTCCACCAGGTGCGCTGCCTGGCCCTGGAGCGCAAGCTGACGATGCGCACGGCGGCGCTGAGCCTTGGCGTGCAGAAGATCGCCAAGGAGAAGCAGCGGCGCGGGCTGTACCCGTGACGGGCGACCGCATTTCCGAGGGGCCGCTTGCGGCTTCGCACGGCATGCGAAGCCGCAAGCGGCCTCATTTCGCCAGGCGCTTCAGGGCCGATTTCGCGTCCTGAGTGAGCGCGGCTTCGGGCGCGCCCTTGGCGATCTCCTCCAGGATGGCCCGCGCCTCGGCGCCGCCGACTTGCTCCAGCACTTCCAGGGCCCGCTGCCGGCGCAGGATCTCGGGCGAAAGCACCTTGCCGGCGAACTTCTCCAGCAGCCGGGCCGCCCGAATGCGCAGCTCGGCCGACGGCGTCCCCTCCAGGGCCTTGCGCAGCGCCGAGTCGGCCGGCTCGCCGACCTTCTCCAACTCCGCCGACGCCTTCTCGCGCACGTCGAAGTCGTCGTTGTCGAGGTCCTTGACGAGCTGGGCGATCTGCTTCGCGTCCGCCAGCGCCACGGGTTTGAGCCATTCGCGGATCAGCGGCAGCGACTGCTTCGGCGCCGCGGCCAGCGTCCAGAGCGCCTTGTGGACCTTGAAGCCGTCCTCGCCGCCCAGGTCGGCCCACTCTCCTTCCAGGCTCGGCGGGGACAGTTCGACCGTCGTGAACTTGCCGTTCTCCACGCGGCCGGTGACGTCCCACAGCAAGACCGTGCCGTCGCCGCCCCCCGAGGCGAGCACGCGACCGTCCGGCGAGAAGGCCAGACTCGCGGCACTGTCCTGGTGGCCGACGAAGCGGGTGCGCTCCTTGCCGGTGGCCACGTCCCAGACGCGCACCGCCGCCTTCACCTGGCCGACGTTGCGGGTGGCGGTGGCGAGCATCCGGCCGTCCGACGAGAAGGCGATCCCAACCAGCGACGCTGTGCCCGTGTTGATCGGCACGGGCGGATCTTCGCTTTCCAGGCGCCACAAGCGCACGGTGCCCCCTCGGGCGGCGGTCGCCAAGAGCTTGCCGTCCGGCGTGAACGCGACCCCTTCGACCACCATGGCGTGGCCCTCGAACTTGCGCAGCTCCTTGCCCGTGACGGCGTCCCAGAGGCGTGCCGTCCGGTCGGCACCGCCGGTGGCGAGGGTCTTGCCGTCCGGAGAGTAGGCCACCGCCTTCACGCCCGCTTCGTGCCCGTCGAGGCGCAACAGTCGATTCCCAGTGGCCACCTCCCACACCCCCGCCCCCTGCCCCGGCAACGGCTTGGCCGAGTTGAACTCCGACTCTTCCCCGCTGACGGCGGCGAGGCGCAGACCGTCCGGCGAGAAAGCCAGGCCTCGCACCGAGCCGTCCGTCTTGAACGTGCCGACCGACTTGAGCGTGCTCACATCGTAGAGCTGAACCGAGTGATCGTGGCATCCCACGGCCAGGGTCTTACCGTCGGGTGTCAGGGCCAGGCACCAGGCACGCGGCCCCGGCGCTTGCAGCCGGCCCACCTCCTTGCCCCGGGCCGCGTCCCAGACGATGACCAGCCCGTCCTCGGAGGCGGTCACCAGCCTCTTGCGGTCCGGGAGGAAGCGGACGGCATGGACCCAGCCGGAATGTCCGGCGGTCGGCGTGGTCGCGAACTCCTTGCCAGTGGCCGTGTCCCAGACGTGGATGATGCTGTCCCAACCGCCGGCGGCCACCTTCGTGCCGTCCGGAGAGAAGGCCACGGCGAACGGTTGGCCGACGCGGCTGCTCCAGCGTTCCCGGCCGCTGGCACCGGTAACGTCCCAGAGGCGCACCGTGTTGTCCCAGCCACTCCCCGTGGCCACCGCCTTGCCGTCCGGGGAGAGGGCGACGGTTTCCAATCCGCTCACGTGTTTCAGGGCGGTGAGCTGTTTTCCAGTATCCAGGTCCCAGAGGCGGGCGGTCGTGTCCCAGCTCCCCGTGAGGAGCCGCTTGCCGTCGGCCGAGAAAGCCACGCCACGGACCCGGCTGCCGTGGCCATCGAACTTGTGCAACTCCTTCCCCGTGGCCGCGTCCCAGACTCGCGCGGTCTTGTCGAGTCCCCCCGTGGCGACGAGCTTGCCGTCGCGCGAGAAGGCGGCGGTATCCACCAGCCCTTCGTGCCCTTGCAATTGCAGCGTCTCCGTCCCGGCGGCCGCGTCCCAAAGGCGCGCCGTCCCATCGGTGCTCGCGGTAAGCAGCACCTTGCCGTCCGCTGAGAAGGCGACGGCATGCACGCCCCCCTGGTGCCCCTCGAGCGTGCGGAGCACGTTGCCGGTGCCGACGTCCCAGAGGCGGATGGTCTTGTCCCAGCTGGCCGAGGCCAGAGTCTTGCCATCGGGCGAGAAGGCGAGGCCGGCGGCGGCAGCGGTATGTCCGCTCAGCAGGCGCAGTTCGCGGCCGGTGTCGGCTTCCCAGAGGCGGATGGTTCCCTTGTTCGATCCGGACGCGACCACCTTCCCGTCCGGCGAAAAGGCAAGGGCGCGGATGATGAAGGCGTGGCGGAAGCGTGAAGTGCCCAGCCGCGCCAGGGCGCCGGGCGGCAGCGGCGACTCGGCGAGGACATCAGCGGTGTCCTTGACCGCCTCCCTGTCCGGCGCGGCCGCTGGTTGAGGGGAGGGCGGATCCTTCGGGCCGGCCCGCGCACTCAGCAGGCCGGCACCGGCGCCGAGCAGGCCCAGGGTCAGCAGCAGCGCCGCGGCGGTCTTCAGCTTGGTGACGAACATCTGTTTGAGCACTCCTTCCATGATGGCGAGGACCGGCGCGGGGATGGGGCCGGCGGCGGCCCGGAGCGTCGTTTGCGCCAGGAACGGGGGCGTGACGGCGCGGGCGTTTTCCGCCAGCGCCGTCACGAGGACGGCCGTGGACAGGGCCAGGCCGCGCCGGGTCAGCCGGTCGCGCAGCAGGGAGCGCGCCCGTTCCAGCAAGCGCGACATCGATCCCGTCGGCCGGCCGAGCAGCAGCGCCACCTCTGCGTGCGTCTTGCCCTGGAGGTCGCACAGCAACAACGGC
>DATFNV010000015.1:0-4920 GCA_035266225.1 Gemmataceae bacterium | reverse complement strand
CGGCTTGAGGTTGCTCCACGTCTTCTGCTTGAAGTCGAAGGCCCACGTCCCCCGGTCTTCCTCCAGACCGCCGTAGAGGAGGGCGACCTTCGCGTCGCGGTCGTACACCAGCCCGTAGCAGCAGTAGGCCGCCGGCCAGTTGGGACCGCCGCCGTCATGCGTCCCCGTGCCCACGCGCTCCCAGGTCGCTTGCGGACGTCGAGAGTCCAGCTGTTGGAGTCCCGTCCCCGTCCGCCGCGCCCATCGGCGGTGCCGGAGCAGGCGCGGTGCTTGAAGTAGAGGCCCAGGTCGCTGTTGTAGGCCGCGCCGTAGCCGCATTGGCCGATGGGCTTGCCGGTGTCTTCTTCCTTGCCCTTGACCCAGGGCAGGATTTCCTTCCAGGTGTTGCTGCCGACGTGATAGAGCCAGACGGTGTTGCAGTAGCCGGAGGAGCAGCCGCCGAAGTAGACGACGCCGCCCACCCGCTCGTCGTAGACCAGGCCCACCTCGGTCTTGGGGTGGTCGAAGGCATCGCCCTTGGGCCGCATCAGCTTCCAGGTGTCGGCCGGAAGGTCCTCCAGGTCGGGATTGACCTCCGGCCTGAGTTTCGCCGTCCACTCCTCCCCGGAAGCGCGGCGGGCGCACGCGGTCAGCAAGAACAACGCGATCAACCCGCGTGTGATCGGCTTCGACCAATGGAGATTCATGAAGACACTCCTACGACCCGTTGTCCCGGTGGCTTCCGCCTGGCGACACGGTCGGACAGCACCAGCACGGCACATGCGCCGGGAGCGCTTGTCACGGCATCGGCGCTATCCCGCGCGCGGCACAAAGCGCTTCTGCTCCCGGTCCCAGTCACACGAGGCGAGTGTGCGGTTCAGGTCGGGGATGCTCCCCGGCGTGTCCTGGGGGCAAGGCGTCCAGCCCTGACCGGGCACAAGGACAGCGTACCAACCGAGTTCCACGGCGGCCTTTTCGGCTTCCCGCGCGCCCGTGAAGGAGATGCGGTCGTCCCGGGGGACAAGCCCGGCATGCTCGCACCCCAGCAGCTGCGAGCCACAGTAGGGGCAGTCCTCCCAGTCGCAACCGGGCTCGTGGAACTGCCCCACCTCGACCCCGCATTCCGGGCAGTTCGCGGCGTTCGTGGCGGTTCTCCTTGAGGGCCGAATCTTCTCAGAAGGTACGGCGGAATCTCGTTCTGGCCAGGCAGAAGCTGACCGTGGCGGCTGGGCGGCCGTCAGCGTCATTCGGACGGACCACCCCGCCCGAGTGCTGCGGGTGATCGGGCCACCGGCCGGGCGGAAGGGGTAGGAGGCCGGATGCTGTCACTTTGCCGAGCGCCGCCGCGCGGGTTCAATCGAACCACTCGTCATCGGGGTCGAACTTGGGAAGGACAACAAGCAGCACCTTCGTCGGCCCGACCGCCCGGTGACGCACGCCCGGGGGGATCAGGACACACATACCCGGTCGAACCGGGACCTGCTCGGCATCCAACTCCATCATCGCCCCGTCCCGGCACTCCAGGATGAAGTAGGTCTCGGTCAGGCAGCGGTGGTAATGCCGCCGGGCGTCCGCGGCGATCTCGGTCACGTGGACGGTGCCGGGGAAGCTCTCCACATCGGCGAAGGCCCGTCGGGCCGTCCCGCAGGGGCACGGGACCCCGGGAATCTGCGTGAAATCCACCACGCGATAGGGCTTCTGGGATTCGTGGGGCATTACTGACCTTTTTTCACTCGATTCGCTGAGACTCTCTTCTCCTCCCCGAAGCGGGGAGGAGAACCTGTCGATACCACGCCCCGCCAGGAGGCGAGGCGTTCGGCCCCCATCCCGGCTTGCTGCCGCCGTCAACGCGTCTCCCATCAGCCGGTAGACCGTCCACTCGTTCATCGGCACGGCGCCCAGGGAGCGGTAGAAGCGGATGGCGGACTCGTTCCAGTTCAGCACCGACCACTCCAGGCGCCCGCAGCCCCGCGTGACGACAAGACGTGCCACGGCCCGCAGCAGGGCTTTCCCGTGTCCCCGGCCGCGGTGTTCCGGCTCGACGAACAGATCTTCCAGGTAGAGGCCCGGCTCGCCGACGAACGTGGAGTAGTTGTGGAAGAACAGTGCAAAGCCGATGACCGCGCCGGCTTCCTCGGCCAGCAAGACGTCGGCGAAGGGGCGGGGGCCGAAGAGGTGTTCCTGGAGACGTCCTTCTTCGAGACGGACTCGGTGGGAAAGGCGCTCGTACTCGCAGCGCGCGGATGAGCCGGGCAATGGCCGGGGTGTCGGCGCTGGTTGCGGGTCGGATCATGGGTCATTCCCTCGGGGGCGTCGTCGTCGTGCTCGTGGCCGCCTTCTCCCGCGACGTCCTCGGCCCACGCCTTGCCCGGGCGCGGTAGCGGCCCTATCAACGTCAATGCCTCACGCCCGGACGCGCCACTTCGACCGGGTGCGATCCACCGGCAAGGACCAAGGAGATTCCGATGCCCCTGACCCCCTCGACCATGACTCCGCTCGGCACGCTGGCGCCGGACTTTCGGTTGCCCGACACCGACGCCAACACCGTGTCGTTGTCGGACTTCGCCGGTGCTCCGGCGTTGCTGGTGGCCTTCATCTGCAACCACTGCCCCTACGTCAAGCACGTCCGCACGGCCTTTGCCCAGCTGGCTCACGAGTACCAGGGCCAGGGGGTGGCCGTCATCGGCATCAACAGTAACGACGCCGTCAGCCACCCCGACGACAGCCCCGGGCGCATGGCCCAGGAGAAGCGGGCGGCGGGTTACTCCTTCCCCTACCTGTACGACGAGAGCCAGCAGGTGGCCAAGGCGTACGGCGCCGCCTGCACGCCCGACTTCTTCCTGTTCGATAAGGATCGCCGCCTGGTGTACCGGGGCCAGATGGATGGCAGCCGCCCCGACAACGGCAAGCCCAACGACGGTGCCGACCTCCGCGCCGCCCTGGACGCCGTCCTCGCCGGCAAGGCCGCTTCCGACACACAGGTGCCGAGCATCGGCTGCAACATCAAGTGGCGGCCGGGCAACGAGCCCGCCTACGCCTGACCCGCCGCGGAATCGGGCGGCCGGGTGGAAACGAAGCCGGCTGTTGGTGTGGAAGAAGGGTCGAACCGTGATTCATGTGATTGCGACGGTGGAGGTGGCGCCGGGGCGGCGCGAGGCGTTCCTGGCCGAGTTCCGCCGGGTCGTGACCCTGGTCCGGGCCGAGGCCGGCTGCCTGGAGTACGTCCCCGCCATCGATAGGCCGACCGGCCTCGCCGCCCAGGTCCCGGCCCGCGAGGACGTGGTGACGATCCTTGAGCGCTGGGAGTCCCTGGAGGCGCTCCGGGCGCACCTGGCGGCCGCACACATGGCCGAGTACCGCGCCCGGGTCAAGGGCCTGGTCGCCCGCGTGCAGCTCCAGATCCTCCAACCCGCCTGACCCCTCCGTGCGGGTCAGCGGTCGTCCAGGACACGGACCGTCGTCAGGGACTTGACCAGGTCATGGTCCTGGAACGTCCAAACCACCTTCTTGTCGCGGGTCACCTCGAAGGCGTGGGCCCCCTTGCCCTCCTGGCCGCGCAGGAAGTTCCCCACCACATAGTGGCCGTTCTTGAGCACCTGGAGGCTGGAGACCCAGGTCAGGTTCAGCTCGGGGGCATCCTTAACCCCGAACTCCCAGACGACCTTACCCTTGGGATCGACCTCGATAATGCGCTTCTGGGTGCCGCAGGCGATCAGCGTGTTGCCGCTCTCCAGCCGCAGCGCTTCTGGGGCGTTCTCGACCTTGGTGTACTCCCAGACCACCTTGCCGTCGGCATCGACCTCGCGGATCGCCCCCTCCCCTTCGTGGGCCGCCAGGATGTTGCCGCCGGGCAGCTTGTGGACGTTGCGCACCTGCAGGTGGTGACCCTTCTCGGTCGTGGTCAGCTTCGTCACGCGAACGACCTGGCCCTTGGGATCGACCTCGACGGCCTGGCACGGCCCCTGCTCGGCGACCAGGGTGTTGCCGTTGCGCAGCCGCTCGCAGCCGAGGACCTGCGGGCACTTGCTGACGTAGTTCCAGACGACCTTCTTGTCGCGATCGATCTCGGCGACGCCCGTGGGGCTGCCGCCGTAGGCGTACAGGACGTGGCCGTCGGGAAGAACCTGGAAGATGACGGCGATGCTGGGGAACTTGTGCTCCCAGACCACTTTGCCGTCGGCGTCCAGCTCGACGAGTCGGTTGGGCCCCTTGCCGTACTCGGCGAACATGATGCGGTGCTTGACGACGTCCGCGGCGGGGGCGCTCGAGGCGACCCCCAGCAGGACGGCAAGGGCAGCCAGGCAGGTGATCCGGCGCACGGCACGACCTCTCTCGCTCGGTTTCGTGGGGGAAGGCGGCGATGGTCTGGAGGATAGCAGGGCTGCGTCACCGAGGGAAGTGGGGCGCCTTCCGACGGCGATTCGGTCAGGCACGGCCGGACGCGGGCCGTCGAGACGTCGTTCCCCGTGAAGCTGACGGCGACGAAGCGCGGCTCGGGGTTGTGGAGGGCGGGCGCCTGGCGCTGGTCGCTGCTGGGATCATCGGACGAGTGTCCTTCGTCATCCTGTACAAGCCGCTGGCGGAGGTGACTGAGGAGGAATTCGACCCCCTGTTTGCGGTCAACGCCAAGGGGACGTTCTTCGCTTCAGGGCGCCGACGCTGGGCTGCGTTATTCCTTCCTCCCTTGGTGTCGGGCGTTACCCCGTCACTCGCGACCGCCAGCCAAGCCTCGTCTCGGTCTCGGCGCGGGTGTTCTCGGGGCGTCAGGTTCGATTAATCCCGCACCCCGGGGCCGCCCCCGGCGGGATGGCGTACCTCTTGGGGGAACCTGCGGCTCTCGGGGCGCGCCGGCTGGGGTAAGATCACGGGGCCTCCTTTGTCCGCACAACGAGGGTTCGCGCGTGTTTGCCGGGCTGACGATCCTGCACGTGGACATGGACG
>DATFNV010000014.1:0-11066 GCA_035266225.1 Gemmataceae bacterium | reverse complement strand
ATCCCACGACCGCCGGCCGGATCGACGTCTCGGGCACGGGGGAGTCGCTCCTGCTGGGCGCGGGGGACGGGGGCGTGGATCTCGTGCCCCTGGCCGAGCCAGGTAGGGCCCGCCGCCTGGGCACGCACGACGGCCTCTGCGGGGTCGCGCTCAGCCCGGATGGCCGTTGGGCCGTCTCCACCAGCAGCCCGGGCGGCGCTGTCTGCGTTTGGGATGTCGCCCGCGGCACCCTCGTGCATCGCTTACCCCATGAAGGGGAATACTGTGGGGCGACGTTCGGCCCGGATGGCCGCTGGCTGGTCACCGCCGTCCGCCGCGACTTCTGCTTCTGGGAAGTCGGTTCGTGGGAGCTGAAAGCCCGGCTGGTGCGGGACCCCCGGAGCCTGTTCAGCCTTGTTGCCTTCACGCGCGACGGCGGCTTGCTGGCCCTGGCCCAGGGCCGCAACCGCATTGAGCTGCGCGACGCCGCCACCCTGCGGCACCTGGCCACGCTGGAAACGTCGGACATGGCGAACCTGACCGGGCTGAGCCTGAGTCCCGACGGCACCCGGTTGGCGGCCACCACGGATTACAACGTGATCGCTCTGTGGGACCTGCGCCGGCTCCGGCAGGAGTTGGCGGCCCTGGGCCTCGACTGGGAGATGCCGCAGTACCCGCTCCCGGGCGCCGACGCGAGCCCCGGGCAGCCCCTGCGTGTCGAAGTCCTCCCCGCCGACAAGAGCCCTCGCTGACCCCCGGACCGGAGGAGGATCGCGTCGGACTCCTGGCCCCGGCACGATCCCGCCGAGCCAGCTTCTCTTCAACTTCCCTACCTGTCTCTTCGTCCGCTGATTGCGCGAGCGCCTGGTCGGGGTGTAACAAACCGCGCGTGAAATCGGCCCTGAACAGAGGAGAGAGTCGCTCGTCGAGGGAGGGCAGACGCGCCCAAGATCTATCCCAACCCCGATTGCAGGAGGCATGACAATGGCGTCGCCAGAGCGCATCCTGGTCGCAGGAGGAACCGGCGGCACCGGCCGGCTGGTCGTCCGCCGGCTCGGCCTGCTGGGCATCCCGGTGCGCATCCTGACGCGCGGTCGGCGCCGCATCGAGGGCTTTGGAGCGGTCGATGTCATTCAGGGCGACGTCCTGGTGGAGGCGGACTGCAGGCGAGCCATCGACGGCTGTGGCGCCGTGATCTGCGCGGTCGGTAGGCACAAGACCCGTTGGCACGGGCCCAGTGCCGATGGCGACGGGGTCATCAACCTGGCGCACGCAGCCAAGCAAGCAGGGGCCCGGAGCTTTATCCTGGTGTCGGCACTCGGGGTGGGAGATAGTTGGCAGTGGGTTCCTCTCCCTGCGCAGTGGCTCCTCCGACTGCTCGACCTGCCCCCCCTCCTCCGCGAGAAGGCGCGGTCGGAGGAGTTTGTCCGGTCGTCCGGGCTGGCCTGGACCATCCTCCGGCCCGGCTTCCTGCACGGGTGGCGGATGCGATCGGAGCCGGTGTTGGCAGTGACCGGTCGGGTGCCGGGGATCTGTGGCCGCCAGGCCGTCGCGGACGCCGCGGTGCGGTGCCTGAGTGCGGAGAACGCCCGGGGCCAAGTCCTGACGATCGCCGATGGCTGGTTACGTCCGTGGCTGCGGGACGTCAACCTGTACCGACTCGCTGCCTCCTGGGCGCCTTGGTAGGGCCCGACAGGGACTTGGCCTCCCGAGGAAGTATCCGGGGAGAGCGGCGACGTTGGAGGAAATGATCATGGACCTGGTACTGGAACAGGTGGCGGATTCTGTCGGAACCCTCACCCTCAATAACGTCAGGATGCACCCCGCACTCATTTTGGTGTGCCTCAACCCGGGGAGTGTCCGCGGTGGGTCTAGCCCATTCCAACTTCCCCGACGGAAAGGTGTCAACCATGAAACCATCACTCCCCAAGCTCCTGGCCCGCTTTCTGTCCCCCCGATCCCGCCCCCGCCGAGGGCGCCCGCCCAACCGTTCGCGCCCCCGCCTGGAAAGTCTGGAGGATCGGACGGCCCCATCGGTCATCACCTGGACCAACCGAGGAGTCACCTCCGGGCCCAACGATGACGACTTCAACGAGGTTTTCGGCGCCGGCGCCGGTCTGGCTCGCTCGGTGGTCGATGCCGCCATCAACGAGTGGAGCTCGGTCATCACCAACCTCAACGGGGCCGGCTATAAACTCGTCGGCGGCGGCAGCAGCCTGCCGGTGACGATCTCGATGGTGCCCAGCCAGCACGGCGAGTGGGCGGGCACCAGCTCCCAGTTTTACGACAACGGCATGCCGAAAAGTGCCAGCATCGTCATCGGCAGCGGGGATGACGGCCACGGCAAGGGCATCTATCTGGACCCCAACCTCTTCTCCAGCGCCTTCACCGCCAGCGCCAGCGGTCCGTTCTCCGCCACGGCCCAGGCCGGCAGCCCGGCCGCCAACGGGTGGGACCTGCTGTCGGCCGTCACCCATGAAATGGGCCACGCTCTGGGCTACCAGGCCGGCGCGAAATTGCTGCCCGATGTCACCAACACGGGGCTGCACGATTGGTCCTCGATCCCCCCAACGGGGACGGGCTACTACTGGGCGTTCGTCGGGCCCAGCGGGTTCAGCACCCTGATGACCAGCCGCAACGGCGGCTTCGACCTCGGCGGTCCGTATCACGCCGCCGATGTCGGCGACTCCGCCTACCCGATCAACTTCGGCGGTCACACCTACTGGGGCACCGAGGACCTCATGAACTCCAGCTCCGCCGACGGCGAACGGCATCTGATCACGCGCAACGACGCCTACCTGCTGCGCGATGCCTACGGCTACACAGTCAACGATCCGGCCACCGCCCTGGGCACCTCCTACGCCCAGCTCGACAACACCGGCAAGCTCTGGGTCCGCGGCCGGCAGGACGCCGCCAGCACCGACACCCTCACCCTCCGCACTCACAGCCTCACCTGGGGCATCATCACGCAGAACTTCGTCGATGTCACGGTCGTTCAAAGCAACCCCGTCCCCGGCACCGACTACACCGGTCCCTATACCGCCTCGTTCCCGGCCCCCGCAGTCAGCTCCATCGAGATCGACACCGGGGCGGGCTACACCACGGTCAACATCCAGAAGACGTACTCCGAGCCGATTACGGTCAACGTCGGCGGGTCGCTCGGCGCCGGCATCACCGTCGGCCTCTCCGGGTACTCGCTCGGCGTCCAGGCCTCGGCGATCACCGTCAACAGCAGCGCCACGGGCGCCTTCGGCACGCTCTTGAACGTCGATGACTCGACCGACACCGGGAACCAAACCGTGACCCTGAGCCAAACCCTCCTCGGCGGCAAGCCCTACGGCACCGTCGCCGGTCTGATCGGCGGGACCATCTTCTACTCGTACAGCGGCACCTCGCTCGGCATCATGACCGGCACGGGGAGCAACACCTTCAAGGTGCTCGCCACGGGCTGCGCCACCAACATCTTCGACAACGGCCCGGGCACGATCACCATCGGCGACCCCCACCTCATTCCTACCCTCGGCAACATCCAGGGCCCGCTGAGCCTGGAGGACGAGCCCAACCGCGATGTCGTCACCATCGACGACTCGCACGACGCCGCGGCCCACACGGCCAAGCTCGACACCGTCTCCCGCGCCGGCGACAGCTCCCTCGGACGGCTCACCGGCGTCGGCGCCGCCGCGATCACCTGGGACTGCGCGGACAGCTCGGCGGTGAATGTCTACTTCGGCAGCGGCACTTCCACCGTGAACGTCCAGGGCACCGGCGTCCCCACCAATCTCTTCCTTCGCGGGCCGACTACAATCAACGTGGGGGACGCCAGCAACAAGCTGGATGGCCTCCAGGGCGGCCTGACCTTCCACGGCGGCCCCGGCACCGAGACACTCAACGTCAACGATCAGGGCAGCGCGGCCGGCCACACCTACGCTGTGACCACCACGATGCTGATCCGCTCCGGCGCCGCCGGCATCACCTACGACTCGCTCAAGAGTCTGGTGCTCAACGGCAGCAGCGGCAAGGACACACTCACTGTGGGGACTCCCGCTCCCGCCGTGCCGGTGAGCTATCACGGCGGCGGCGGCAGCAACACCCTGGTCGGGCCCAACAGCACCAACACCTGGACCATCACCGGCACCAACGCCGGCCAGGTGGGCAACGTCACCTTCACGGTGGTGCAGAACCTGACCGGCGGCACAGGCGATGACACCTTCGTCTTCAACAGCGGCCTGGGCGTGACCGGCCGTATCAGCGGCGGCGGCGGCAGCGATACCCTCGACTACTCGCCGTACCTCACCGGCGTCAAAGTCAACCTCGTGGCGGGGACGGCCACGGGGACGGGCGGCATCACGGGCATCCGCAACGTCACCGGCGGCAGCGGGAACGACACCATCGTCGGCAACGCCTCCGGCAACATCATCAAGGGTAATGGCGGCAGGGACACACTCAGCGGCGGCGGCAACGCCACCTTCATCCTCGCTCCCAATCAGGCGGCCGGCACAACCGTCACTGGCCTGGGTAGCGGCAACACACTGCAAGGCGCCAACATCGCCAATACCTGGACGCTGACGGGAGCGGGCAGCGGCAACGTCAACGGCATCACGACCTTCAGCGGCATCGCCAATCTGGTCGGCGGCAGCAACACGGACACCTTCAAGTTCCAGTCCAAGGGGAGTGTCGCCGGCACCATCGATGGCGGTGGCGGCCCCGGCAGCAATACGCTGGATTTCTCTGCCCTGCCCACCGCCACGGCGGTGGTCAGTCTGCGGACGCTAATGGCCGCCATCAACGGCAGCATAGTGTGCGGCTTTGCCCACATTCAGGTGCTGACCGGCAGCCCCAACACCACCGTGAATTACGACACGCTGCTGGGGCCCGACGGCGACACTACCTGGACCATTAACGGCACCAACGCCGGCCAAGTGGGCGCCTGCAGCTTCAGCGGCTTCTCCAACCTGCAGGGCGGCAGCGGCGTCAACGTCTACAAGTTCTTGCCCGCTGGTAAGGTGCTCACCCTCGTCGGCGGCAACGCCCCCGCGAATCAGGGCAACTGGCTGGACTACTCGGCCTTCCCCACCACCCTGCCGGTGAGTGTCAACCTGGCCGGCGGCGGCGCCTACACGAACACCGGGTCGGCCACCAACGTCGTTATCGGCATCAGCCAGATCCAGAATGTGCGTGGCGGCTCGGGAAGCAACACCCTGACCGGCAACGCCCAGGGCAACATCCTGATCGGTGGCACCGGGGCCGATGTGCTCACGGGCGGCAGCGGCGTCAGCCTGCTGATCGGCGGTAAGGGGGCCGACCAACTCAAGGGCGGCTCGGGCGGCGACCTGCTGATCGGCGGCAGCACCGACTTCGACAGCAACAACACGGCCTTGATGGCGATTCTGGCGGAGTGGCAGTCGAACGCCCCGTATGTCGTGCGCATCAGCCACCTGACGATGGGCGGCGGGCTGAACGGCTCGAACAAGCTGCTGGCCAATGTCACGGTGCATGACGATGGGGCTGCCGACGGGCTGACGGGTGGGGCGGCGCTGACGCCGGGGGCCCTGGACTGGTTCTTCAAGGGCTCCCTGGACACGATCAGCAACTACGAACCGGGAGAGCTGATCAATTAGCGTGGTTCCTGATTGACCTGCACACGGTAGACAACAGCTAAGGGGGCACCGGTTTGGAGGTGCAACCCAGCGACCTTACTCTCTCGATCTCCGCAGAACGTCTCGTCGCTGCCGTCGATCGCGGCGAGCACTCGCTGCGGCAACTCGCGCAGCTGTTCTCCGTCAGCCTGTCGTTCCTGGTCCGACTCCTGCAACGCCGCCGCCGCACCGGTTCGGTCCGACCCGCCGCCCACGGCGGTGGACGTTGCCGCGCCCTCGACGTCCGCTCCGTGAGCTTCTCCCCCGACGGCCGCACGCTGGCCTCGATGGGGGCCGACGGCGTCGCCAAGCTGTGGCCCGTCGAGCCTCCCGACTCCGCGCGGCGCGACCCCTGACGGGTCAGCACTTCCTATTCATCGCACCCTGTGACTCCTTGAAGCCCCTGGCGTCCGGCGTCCGGCGACCCTGCCGGGGCCGGACCCGCGTTCCGTGGAGCGCTCATGTCCGCACCTACCTACCGCCTCCTCCTGAAGGGGGCCTTCGTCGTGCTGCCGCCCGTTCTGTTGGTCGGCGCCCTGCTGGGCGCAGCCGCGCTGGACTTCGAGTTCTGGGGCCTCCTTTGCCCCCCTGGGATGCTCGCGGAGGAGCAGTGCCGCAGCGAGGTACTCGACGGGGTGGGGCGGGACGTCCGGCGCCGCTCGGAAGCGAAGGCGGCTGTCGTGTGGGCCCTTATCGACGGACACTTGACCCTGTTCGAGGCCGCTGCCCGCGTCCGCGACCTGGACCGAGCCTCGCCGAACTTCCAATGGAGCGAGTTCCGCCGCTTCTTCAAGGGAGACTCCGACGAGGAGCGCCACTGCCGCGAGGTCATCAGGCACGTCTGGGCGCAGCTGCCGGAAGATTCCCCGAAGACTCAGGAACTCCTCCGGCGCCTCGAGGCGGAGTTGCGCGATGCCCTCGACCACGGCACGCTTCGGCTACCCGAACCCCGCTGTCCCGCGGGGTCGGACCCATCTTGACAGGGAACGAGGGAGACGGCGCGAGAAGGCACCCCCTACTTCCCGAAGGACCGGCACAACCCCCCTCCCTTCCGTCCCCGGCGCGACCCGCGCTGTCCGCCACCTCATCCCCTTGTGACGAAGGGGTTTGGGCGGCAGAGTCACTTGCATTCAAGGCTGGCTCGTTTACAATCGATGATGATAAAAGAAGACGTGCGGGGATGGTGCGCCGATCGTCCCCACGGCTCCGCGGAATGCCAATCTTCCTTTTTTCCCGGCGGCGCCCGCCCGGGAGTGGGTTGAACCATGCTCCAGTATTACACGCTCGAACAGGCGGCGAACATGCTGGGCGTCGGCCCGGACATGGCCAAGAAGCTGCTCGACGAGCACAAGGTCCGGCAATACCGCGACGGCCGCGGCGGCGTGCGCTACGTCGCCGCGGCAGTCAATGAACTGGCCCGCGCCCTCGGCCGAGGCAGCGAGCCCGAACTGCCGCTGGGCGAGGCGCCCAAGGCCAAGTCCGGCAGCTCGCCGCGGCCCAGCAAACTCGCCAAGGGCCAGGACGAGGACGACAGCACCTTCGACTTCGACCTGCCGCTGGACGACAGCGCCGAGGTGGCCATCGGCCGCGAAAAGCTCGGCGGGGCCGGCTCCAGCAAGAAGTCGGGCAGCGGCGGTAAGAAGGCGGGGCCGAAGTCGCCGAGCCCCAAGTCGCCGGCGCCCAAGCCAGGCAGCGACAGCGACGTGCGCCTCGTCACCGACGGCAGCGACCTCGAGTTCCAGATCAGCGCCGACAGCGACGTGAAGATGGTCGATGAGGCCGACGCCTCCTCGTCGAAGTCGGGGGCGTCGGCCGCGTCGAAGTCCGGCAAGCCCAGGGGGACGGCCGGAAGCCCCGAAGACAGCGAAGTGCGCATCGTGCCGATCGAGGTCCCCTCCGACAGCGACGTGAGGATCAGCGAGGAGGAGCAAGGCAACGTCGTCCTCGACCAGCCGCCGGGCAAGAAGCACTCCGACAGCGACATCCGCCTGGAGGAGGTGGCCCGGGCCGCCCCGCGACCCGACGAGAAGAGCGACGACGCGCTGGTCACCGAGGAGATCGACCTCGACGCCGAGGAGCGCAAGGCCGCCGAGAAGGCCAAGTCCAAAGGCGGCCGCTCCAAGATGAAGCGGGTGGACTCGCCGCCGCCCCTGCCCACCTCGTCGCCGTTCGAGTTGTCCGAAGACGACCTCGAAATTCCGGCCGAAGGCGCCAAGAAGAAGAAGGACAGCAGCAGCGACTTCGAGTTGACCCCGGGCACGGATTCCAGCGACGACTCGCTGGAGTTCGGCAGCGCGGAGATCGCCGGGACGGCGCCCCCGCCGAAGAAGCCCGCCGACGACAGCAGCGATGAGGAGGTGGCGCTCGGCGAGCTGAGCGCCTCCGGCGCCAGCGGCATCAACCTCGACGCCCCGATGGATAGCGGCATCTCGCTGGAAGGGGGCGAGGGCAGCGGCGACGAGATGGAATTCGAGCTGTCGCTCGACTCCGGCTCGACGCCCAAGCCCGGACCCAAGTCCGGGAAGTCCAAGCCCGCCAAGGCCCCCAAGGCCCCGCAACCGGAGGACAGCGACAGCGAGTTCGAGTTGACCCTCGACGCGGACAGCTCGGCCGAGCAACCGGTCCTGCAGCCGTCCGCCGAGGACTCGGCGGAGGCGGACAGCGACAGCGAGTTCGAGCTGACCCTCGACGACAGCGGCGGACTGGTGCCCCTCGAAGGCGACAAGGCGGCGGCCGCGGAAGAGAAGTCCGAGGAAGGCGACATTTTCGAGACCGACTTCGAGGTGCCGGCCCTGGACGAGGAATCGGGCTCCGAGGCGGTGGCCCTGGACGAGTCCGACACCGACCTGGAAAGCTCCGACTTCGACCTGGCCCTGGAAGAGGGCGACGCCGCCTCGGACGAGGAGAGCGGCAGCCAGGTGGTGGCGCTGGAGGACGAGGAAGAGGTCGATGAGGCGGCCGAAACGGTGCAGCGGCCGAGCAAGAAGAAGGCCAAGGCCCCCCAGAAGAAGAAGGCCGCCAAGGGACTCGAGAAAGACGTCGGGGAGATGCTCGAGACCGGCGACGAGGGAGAGCCACTCGAGGAACTGGCCGACGTCGAGGACGAGGAGGCGGTCGCCGGCGACGAGGAAGCGGAAGAACAGCCGCAGCGCGGGCGGCCGCCGGGACCGCCCGCCGTCGCCGCTGCCCCGGCCCCGTGGGGTCCGGTCCCGGCGCTGGTGCTGATGCCCTGCCTGATCGTGATGCTGCTGGCCGGCCTGATGGGCTACGAACTGATCAACAACATGCTCGGCTACCAGCAGCCCGGAAAGGTCAGCGGCTTCCTGACCGATTCGCTGGCCAAGACCTTCGACCTGGATTTGCCGAAGGATTGACGACCGGGCCGCTTGCGGCTTCGCAGGCCATGCGAAGCCGCAAGCGGCGGTTAGCGCACGCCGGCGCTGATCTGGATTGGCTTCACTTCGGGCTCGTTGAGGTCCACGAGGACCGGTTGGGCGGTCTGGGCGACGGACTCGTTGCCGGCCAGGTCGCGCACCAGCAGCCGCAGATACACGTGCGGCGGAATGTTCGCCGGAACCTGCCAGACGTATTCCCCCGTGTTCTGCAGCTCGCCGCCGCCGATGCTTTGCCACTCGCCGTCCGGGCGCTCCGCCCACTGCAAGGTGATCGGCGTCGGCCCGAACTTGTTGTCTGTCGCCGTCCAGTTCAGAATGAGGCTATCGCGCCGGCTGGGGTGCGGCCTCGGCTCGAACAGGTCGGCCTTCGGGGCAGTCGTGTCAACCTCGACGCGCATCTGCGGCGGATCGATGCCGTTCTGGGGCGGCGGCTTGCCGAGGCCGGCCCCGCTCTTGACCACCAGGTAGAAGCCGTAAAGCCCGTCCGCTTGCAGTTCGACCATCAGGGAGCGCTTGAGCGCCAGCGGCACGCCGCGCCAGTCGGGCGGCAGCGGCACGTTGATGTTGCTCTCGCCCTCCCAGCGCTTCCAGGTTCGGCCGTCGTCGCGCGTCACGTACAACTCGATGCTCTTGATCCCCGACGCCCCGAACTTCGTCACCTCGTAGTCGATGGTGATCTGCCGTTTCCTGACCATCTGCACCGGCGGCAGTGGGCCGCGCGCCGGGCGCGGTTGCGGCGGCGGGACGACCGCGGCCGCGGGGGGCGACGGCTCAGCGCCCACGCTGGCCACCACGCCCGCCCTCATGGGTCCGCCGCCGCCCGGCGTCTCCAGCGAGTCGGGACCGGTGTGCCCGGCCTGCTTGGTCAGCACGATGGGCACCGTCCCCCCGGGGGGCGCCGGCGACCAGCCGCGATCGGCGACCTGGCCGGACAGCGGCGGCGGAGGGGCCGAGGCCCCGCCGGCCAACGGCGGCAGGCCGCTCCCCCCGGCCGCGGCGACCCCGATGCCGTCGGCGCCCCTCCTGATCGGCAATTCCACCCAACCGCTGTCGTTCTTCGCCAGGTCCATCACGGACATGCGCACCGCAACGGCCGGACCCTCGACGTGAAAGGTCGCCTGGCCCGACGCCGGCGCGGACACCCCGACCTGGGACCAGAGTACACCCGGGAGGTCGGAAGTGCGGTATTCCAGCTTCAGCGTCGCCCAGTTGGGGTACTTCTCGACCAGGTCCCAGCGAACCTGAACGTCGTCGCCCTGGCGCTCGGCCGACACCAGGCGCAGCACCGGTGGGACGGTGTCCACGACAATGCACCTGGGCTCCTCCTGCTCCTCCATGTCGGTGCTTTTGTCAACGGGGTTCGCCTTGAAGTAGTAAACGCCGTCATCGGCGGCGTGATATTCAAAGCCCTCCTTGTCCGGAGGGATCCGGCCGCAGGCCCGCCAGGACTTCCCGTCGGGTTCGGCCTGGTAGAGGAGGACTTCCTTGATGTCGGGCTGGCGGGCGGGGGCCACCGTCACGGGGATCTGGAAGTGGTGCTGGTTGATGTAGAAGGTTTGCATCTGGCCGCTGTTGGCGACCAGCAACAAACACGCCATCGTCCACGATGTGGCGACCATCCCCGCTCCTCCCCTGCTTCAAGACATGCGGCCGTCGCCGGCCGGAAGGCCCTACCCCGCCTGTCCGTCCCCCGCCGCCTCTCCGCCTTCCCCGAACGGGGGGCGGCGCGGCAAAGACAACGGTCTCTACCGATAGAATCGGTTGCACCGGCCGGAAACTTGAGCCTTTTCGGCGCCCCCGCGGAAACAAATCAAGAATGCCGCGCGATGACACCGGCAAGAGAGATACGCCCCCACACAAGGAGGGCGCCGCCATAAGCCTGAGAAGCCAGCGAAGCGGCCATCGGAAAAGCAGTTCGTAGCCGCATTCGCCAGAAAGATTCTCACTTGGGTGAGTGTTTTTGTGACGGGGCAAATAAAAAGACCTCTTGGTGTTACGACCACGATCTTCAGGCAGCTGCCGCGCTACGGCCGCCGCCCCCACCAAGAGGTCTTTG
>DATFNV010000013.1:0-3609 GCA_035266225.1 Gemmataceae bacterium | reverse complement strand
GACGTCCACGGTGTATCGGCAGGCATCGATGGATTCGGCGCCCGAGGCGGCGCGGGCTGATCCCGACAACCGCCTGCTGTGGCGGCAGCGCTTGCGCCGGCTGGAGTCCGAGGTGGTGCGCGACTCGATCCTGGCTGTCAGCGGCAAGCTCGATTGCAGCGCCGGCGGGGCGCCGGTGCCGGTCGAGGCGCGGCCGGACGGCTCGTTCGTCATTCGCGAGAAGGGCCTGCCGACGCCGACGAGTCAATGGCGGCGCAGCGTCTACCTGCTGGCGCGGCGCAACTATCACCCCACCCTGCTCAACGTCTTCGACCAGCCGAACCTGACGACCAACTGCACCTGCCGCACGCCGTCGGCCGTCGTCCTGCAATCGCTGACGATGCTCAACGACCGCGTGGTGCTGGAACAGGCGGAGTTCCTCGCCGAGCGCGTCGCCCGGTCGGCCGGCACGGCGGAAGGCCGAATCGACGCCGCGTTCCAGATCGTGCTGGCCCGTCGGCCGCGCCCGCGGGAGACTGGGTGGTGCGCCGAGTTGCTGCGGCGCCACGGCGAGCGCTACCAGGCGCAGAAACTGCCGCCGGACCAGGCGGCGCAGAAGGCCCTCGCCCACCTGTGCCACACCTTACTCAACACCAGCGAGTTCCTGTACGCGCCATGACGAATCCTCTTCTTCTGACACGGCGCCAGATGCTGCGGGCATCCGGTCTTGGCTTCGGCAGCCTGGCGCTGACGTACCTCCTGCACGCGGACGAGGGCCCCTCGCCGGCGCGTCGGGGTGGTGTGCCGCACTTCGCGGCGCGAGCCAAAGCCATCATCATGCTGGTGCAGAACGGCGGGCCGAGTCAGATGGACCTGTTCGACCCCAAACCGGAGCTGACGAAGCGCACCGGGACCGTCCACGATACGCGCGTCGAGACGTTCCAGAAAGGGAGCGAGGCGAACAAGCTCCTCGCGACACCGTTCAAGTTCCACAAGCGCGGCCGCTGCGGCATGGAGCTGTCGGAGGTCATTCCGCACCTCGGCTCGGTCGCCGACGACGTCTGCCTGGTGCGCTCGATGTACTCCGAGCACAACAACCACACCGAAGGGCTGGTGATGCTCAACACTGGCAAGATCTTCCCCGGCCGGCCGGCGCTTGGCTCCTGGGTCAGCTACGGCCTGGGTGCGGAGAACCAGAACCTGCCGGCCTACGTCGTGCTGCGCGACCCGGAGGGCTACAACACCAGCGGCACCCTGCTGTGGCAGAACGGCTGGCTGCCGGCCGTCCACCGAGGCACGGAAGTGAGTACGCAGGGCACGCCGGTCCTGAACCTGCGGCCGCCGGCCCCCGTCGCGGAGGACGTGCGGCGCGACGACCTCGACTTGCTGGCGAAGCTGAATGAGGAGCACCGCCAGTCCTATCCGCACGATTCGGAGCTGGAAGCTCGCATCCGCAACTACGAGTTGGCGGCGCGGATGCAGCTCACGGCGGGGAGCCTGCTCGACCTGTCGAAGGAGCCGGCGGCAATGCGAAAACTCTACGGCCTCGACGACCCGACGACGGCGGGCTACGGGCTGCGCTGCCTGATGGCCCGGCGGTTGGTGGAGAGCGGCGTCCGCTTCGTGCAGGTGTTCCCGCCGGTCAAGCCGCAGTTCCAGCCGTGGGACGCCCACAAGGACGTCAAGACCGAAAACGAGGCCATTTGTGCGAAGTGTGACCAGCCGTCGGCGGCGCTTGTCAAGGACCTGAAGGCGCGCGGCCTGCTCGACCAGACGATCGTCCTCTGGTCGGGCGAGTTTGGCCGGCTGCCGGTGTCGCAGAACGGCAGCGGCCGCGACCACAACCGCAACGCCTTCAGCCTGATCCTCGCCGGCGGCGGCTTCAAGGCCGGCCACGTCCACGGGGCCACGGACGAGGTCGGTTATCGCTCCGTGGAAGGCCGCGTCAGCGTGCCCGATCTGCACGCGACGATCCTGCGCCAGCTAGGCATCGACCACGAGCGCCTGGCCTACCGGCACCACGGCAGCGACGAAACGCTGACGGACGCGCGCGTGACCAAGGCCCGCGTCGTGGGCGAACTCTTGACGGGGTCGGCGTGAGAAGGGGGGCGCGAACGGCCTGGGCCGGTCGCGCCCGGGGATGCCGCCTACTTCGCCGCCTTCCGCACGGCGTCGATGTGAATCTCTTTCACGTCCTTGTCGCCAATCACCTTGTACATGTCTATCTCGTACTTGTCCTTGTCGATCAGGTGAATGGCCGACTTTGTCTTGAGCTTCTTGCCGGTGAGCGCGTCGATCTTCTCGCCGTGGTAGGTGAAGGTCTTCGTGTCGGCGTCGTAGCTCCCCGTGCTGGTTTCGATGCCGGTGCCCATGTTGTCGATCCAGGCACTGGTGTACTTCTTCTGCAGGTTGTCGTAGCCGGTCAACCCCTGGCCGTGGAACTTCATGTCGCCGAAGTCGCCGGTAACCTTTTCTTCCAGGAACCGCCCGCCCATGATGAGTTTCGACTCGCTGGTCGCCTTCGACTCGGTGGGGTCCTTTGACGGGTCCATCCACATCTTGACGGTCACGTCCCAGGAGCCGGCCAGCGCGCCGAGCCGCTTGTGGTGCTCGCCCGGAGTGCCGGCCTTGATCATGGCCTCCATGAGAGCCTTCTCATCGACCGCATCGGCCTTCTTGTCGTCCGCCAGGGACGCGCCGCAGACGAGCAGAGCGGCGAAACTCAGGAGCAGGGCGAACCTCACAGTCTTCCTCATGGTTGTGTCCTTTCGCGAGAGATTGAGCAGGAATCCACGGACCCGACGGGTGGCCACCCTCACAGCAGGCCCCGGACGCCGCAGATTAGAACAAAGCCGGGCCACCCTGGCAAGGTCAGTTGCGATACGCCTGTCCATTATTCACAGTTCCTTCGTCTTCGCGATTCCTCGTCCCCGGTCCTTGCGTCCGGTGGGGGGCGCGTCTATCCTGATGCGACCCGCGCCGCCCGGGGCGCCAGGATCCACACCCCCAACCGACCACGAGCATGCCTCCGCCGACCCCCGAACAGCAACTCGCCCTGTACACCCAGATGGTCCGCATCCGTCGCTGTGAGGAGGCGCTGGTCAAGGCCCACCAGCGCGGCCTGGTCCACGGCGCCTGTCACACCTACATCGGCCAGGAGGCGGTCGCCGTCGGCGTCTGCGCCCACCTGCGCGGCGACGACGTGGTCTTCAGCACCCACCGCGGCCACGGGCACGCTCTGGCGAAAGGGGTCAGTTGCCGCGAGCTGGTCGCCGAGCTGTTCGGCCGGGCGACGGGCTGCTCGCGCGGCCGCGGCGGCAGCATGCACCTGTTCGCGCCGGAAGTCGGCCTGATGGGCACCAGCGGCATCGTCGGGCCGTGCATCCTGCAGGCGGCCGGCGCCGGCTACAGCTTCAAGCTGCTGCGGAGCGACCGCGTCGGCGTGGCGTTCTTCGGCGACGGCGCGGTGAACAACGGCGCCTTTCACGAGGGGCTGAACATGGCCTCCATCTGGAAGCTGCCGGCGCTGTTCGTCTGCGAGAACAACCAGTACGCCACGGAGGTGCCGTTCCGCTACGCCAGCGGCAACCCGAGCGTCTCCAGCCGCGGCGCGGCCTATGGGATACCCGG
>DATFNV010000012.1:0-8839 GCA_035266225.1 Gemmataceae bacterium | reverse complement strand
CGCTCGTAATCGCAACGTTATCGCAGGAAAGGACTTACAGCAGAGGGTCATTTTGGACGCCCGTTCACTATACTGATCGCAAGCCTTGTTCCTGCAATGAGTTGTGTCGATCACCATTGCCTCTCAAGCGAACCGAGGGCCGGAATGTACTTATTATTACGAAGTTTTCAGGGTTGCGGGAATTGCTGGATCAGTGGCAGCGGCACTCTCCCGTCACTGGTAGGTCCGTTGCGATTCACCGAAACGCGACGACTTCGTCCACCCGGCCCGGTTCTAGGGGCAGGCACCGCGAGATCTTCGCCTTTTTTCGTTGACGCCGGCCTGCCGCGAACGTACAAATTCTTGAGTCGCCTTGCGACCCTCCGACGTGCCGGGTCCTTCGCCGGCTGGTGCTGCCGGCGTGACGAGGGCCACGCAACCTCTCCCGTCGATCGACCGCCCGTAGAGCTAGAGCCACACCTTGAGGAGCCGACCGATGGGGTTTCGTTGCCACGCTGCCGTCCCGCACGTCGCCATCGACGGCGACAAGGCCGTCATCCGCGTCCCGGACAAGCACTTTGACCCCGAAGACGGCCAGTCGGACGGGCAACCGCTTTCACGCCTGGTGAGCGACCTGGGCCGCTACGACGTGGTCCTGGACTTCGAGAACGTCCGCTTCGTGGGCAGCCTCGGGTTGGCAACGCTCATAGCCCTCCACAAGCAGTTGGCGACTGCTGGCCGCCGACTCACGCTCGTGAACGTTTGCCCGAGGGTCTACGACACCCTCGCCCTGACCCGCTTGACGACCCTGCTGAATGTTCGCCAGCAAGAAGAGGCGGCGCCGCCGGCCTGCGAGTTGGCCGGGGCGCCCATTGCCGGCCTCGCCTGAGCGACGGCGTGGTTGCTTTACTTCTTCTTCGGCTGCCCGTGAGACGCCGGGGCGAACCCCAGGTGGCGGGCGAGCCGCCGGCAGCGGCTGGCGGCGTACCAGCGTTGGCGGGCCGGGTCTTTCAGGCGGCGTTGACGTGTCGCGTGCCTCGTTTTCTCCCCTTCGACTCCGCAAGTCTACGCGACGTGCGGGCCAGGGCGACCTCAGGTTGGGCCTGGTTCACGCGGCAGGTCCCAGGCCGAGTTGGACCGCCTGACTTCGCGCGGCCAGTCCTGACGCCTACTGGCTGACGTGACTCGCTCACGCGGACTTCTTCTTACGCCCGCTTGCCGTTGTGGGGGCGGGCTTGAGGGCCAGCGGGGCAAGGCCCAGGCGTTCGTGCAGCCGGCCCAGCTGGGCCACGAGGGCATCACCCACCCGGCCAGCCCCGGTGCCCAGGCTCGTTTCCGCCAGCTTCTTCAGGACGGCACTGGCCAGCCGGAGGATGGCGTCCCCGAAGCGGCTCTCGTCGGTCCGGCAAAAGTCCGCGTACAGCTTCGGCAACTGGTCCAGGCACCAGAGGACGCTGTGCTCCGCGTCCGCGACGAGCTTAGCCCGCTTCACCAGGGTGCGTAATCTCGTAAGCTCGGGGAAGACCGCCAGGTCCATGCTTGTGCTCCTGAGACGTGAAGAACGGGCCAAACCCGCTGGCCGTGAGGACTTCGCCTCACGTCATTTGCTCGAAGGCATCACCGAGGTAGCGGCCGCTTGTCGTATCGACCGGTCGGACGACGCACCCAGGAGGCTCGCACTCCCGAAGTAGAGGAAGGTGCCGTCCCGCAGCCTCACCTTGTGGACGTCAGCCGGCTGCTTCTCGACGACCTCGCCCTGCTGGCCCCGCCGCTCGCCGAACCGAACGACAACACCCTCCCCGACGATGAAGAGCCTCATGAGTGACCGCCATCGCGGGCCGGGTTTAATTACTAAGAAAATCTCCTACAGTGTTATTCTAGGTAGGTGGGCGTTCCCGGCAAGAGCGGGTTGCAGTCGCTCGTCGGCTGGGGACACCGAATTGTCTGCCCAGACGTCACCGCCGGCAGGGTCGCACTTTCCTGTCACGGCTGTCGTGCCGCTCGGGTGGCCCCGCTCCTTCCTCCTCGCCTCTCCCCACATCAGTTCTCGACCGGCGTCGTTGGCCGCACCCCCGAGAGAGGGCCGCCTGGCTTTCCCGTGAAGCTGACCCCGTAGAACTTGTCTGCTTCGGGGTCGGCCCCGAAGGCCCCGCCGAGTTCCTGGACCCTCGCGTACACCCGCAACCGTTCTG
This sequence comes from Gemmataceae bacterium, assembly GCA_035266225.1. Classification (GTDB taxonomy): domain Bacteria; phylum Planctomycetota; class Planctomycetia; order Gemmatales; family Gemmataceae; genus DATFNV01. The sequence continues at coordinate 6,668 of DATFNV010000012.1, read as the reverse complement.
GACGCCGGAGAATCCAGACAAGACACCTGACGAAAGCCACGAGCATGACGGCGGGGAGTACCAGGCACATGAGGACGATGAGGAAGCGGTGCAGCCACGTCAGGCCAAACCTCTCTTCCTCGGGGGATGTAGACTCCCTCGTTCGGACAGGGAACAGGCTGAAACCGACGAGGAACGCCGAGGAGATGATGGGAGGGTCAAGCAAGGCACCGAGCAAGGCGCCCTGCCACGCCTCCCCTTCGGACTCGAAGCCGACCGTCGTCCCCACCAGTGCTCCGAGGAGCGTCCCGTGGATCAAGCCGACCAGGGGGGCGATGAAGAAGGGATCGGCCGGCGGAACGTCGCCCCGGTGGGGAATCACCTCGATAAACCGCTCCAGGAATAACGGCCCGAAGCAGCCGATGAGGTCGCCAACGACCAGCCAGACGACCGGCCCCACGAAGGAGTGGTCGAGGAAGTACAGGATCGTACCACCGAGCATGGCCCAGGCCAGGCAGATGCACAACCATAGCTTGTTGATCAACATCGGAGGAGCTTCCTCGCACTCGACCGCTTCCCATGTCTCAAGTGCCCCTGAACCGGCCACAGGTCTTGCATTGAAAGACGTACAGACACATGCGGCCCGAACCTCGTGCGAGGCCCTATGTCAGCCGCATTCCCGCAGGGTTAAGACCAGCCGGGGCTTGCGAAAAGCCACCGGGCGAGGTGGTCGTCATGTATGGGTCCTCGCCAGCAACAGTCAAGAGGTCCCACTGCTCTTGGATCCGATGTCGTCGGAGATATGCGTTCGCCTCCTGGATCGGCATCTCCTCCACCTCCGGGGGGATTGCCATGCTCGGGAACAGGGAGTCGGCGTGCTCTTGGAAGAAGCGGACTGCCTCCGCCCGTTCCGGCGGGTCATCCCGGTACACGACGAGGTACTCCCGTCTGACCGACCCACGAGTTACCGTGATCGTTTGCTCCCTCGGCATGGTGTTCAGCCGCCTTTTTCGTCACCCCCCGCCTCTCGCCGTGATGTTTCCGGGCTAGGGCCGACGATAGGCGACGAACTTGCCCGGCCCGGGATACACGCCACGCCAGCCGCAAGGCCACAGCCCTTTACCGTAGAGCCGAAACAGCCGCTCCCAGAAGTTGTCGGTCAGGCCGTTGAAGGCCCGGTTCTCCGCACAGGACCACAGGTCCGTCACGGCGTTGTGGGCCACCTGTTCGCCGCAGTGCCCCCAGCCCGGCAACGGCTCTGCCTGCGGGAGGATGTTGCGGAATCGCTCGGCCAGCTGCCGCTCCAGCGGAGAGCCGTGGAACGCCCGGAATAGCGGGTCGTGGATGGCCTTCCGCTCCGGGCGTTCCCAGTACGTGGCCGTCCAGATCAGCTCCGCAACGAGGTTCTCGGTCAGGTCTTGCCACGTCCAGGCCAATTCGTCTTGCACCTCGCCGACGGTCAGGTTCTCGCCGGTCAGGAGGTTGTGGCCCAGCAGGTCGGTGTTCCCCCAGTCCGAGGCGTTCACGTCGGTGGCGAGCCGGAACCGGGCGTGGTCACCTTCCCCGCCGTTGAGTTCGATGGCCAGCCGCAGGTCGTTCGTGACGCAGGCGTCCGCGGTCTCCTCCACGGGGCCGACCGCGGACAGGAGGGCCCCGCCGAAGGCGAAGTCGATCACCTCTTCGACCAGCGGGGTGTGCTCACCGTACTTCATATGCAGCCTCTCGCCGCATCTTCCCCTTGGCGTGTTGCAGGTAGGTCTCCAGGACGACGCGGACGGTGTTGCGGTCCCCGGCCGTCTGCACGCTCCCCATCTGCATGAGTTGCTTGAAGGCGTCGAGGGCCGCGAGGGAGTTCAGGCCATCGGGGGCATCGTCAGGGCCGTCGGCGAGCCGGTGCCGCTTGCCGCCGTGCTGGCAGTAGTAGGCGTTGCGGGAAGCGAAGTAGCAGACGGTCGGCTTGCGCGGCATGGTTGCTCACCCCGTGGGCGACCGGTAACGCAGGTTCACCCCTTCGATTACAGCCGTGCGTGGATAGCGTGCAATGTCGGTAGCAGAAAAAGCGGAAATGCCGTTATTTCAACACGTTAACGAATCAGTAACACCTTACCACGACCACGGTGCAGTTGTCCGTGCCGCCCTTCTGATTGGTCAGGTCCACCAGGGCGGCCGCCAGTTTCGCCGCCGACGGCTCCGCCTTCGCCACCGCCTGCTGCAGTTCCTCCGCGCCGACGTGAGCGTGCAAGCCGTCGGACGTGACGATCAGCCAGTCACCCGGCGTCAGCCTCAGGTCGTAATGCGCCGGCTTCAGGTTGGGGTGATGGCCGATCGCCTGGTAGACGTCGTTGCGGGCCGGGTGGACCAGCGCTTCCTTCGGCGACAGCCGGCCCAGTTCGACCATGCGCGCGGCCAGGGTCTGGTCCTTCGTCACCTGCGTCAGGCGGTCGCCGCGCTGGTGGTAGACGCGGGCGTCGCCGACGTGGCCGACGCGCGCCTCCCCTTCGCGGGCGACCACGACCGCCGCCGTCGCCCCCATGCCCTTGCGCAGCGCCTCCTGCTTGGCCCGGGCGTGGACCTCACGGTTGGCCTCCTGCATGGCCGACTCGATAGTCTCGGTGATCCCCTTCGCCGTGAGGCCGCCGCGGCCGGTTGCCTCGCCGCTCAACAGCGCCAGCAGCGCACCGCCGAGGGAGCGGACGACCATGGCGCTGGCCTCCTCGCCGGCCTCGTGGCCGCCGAGGCCGTCCGCGACGACGACCAGGGCCGTCTCGCCGCGGCGCTCGTGGCCGGACCACAGGAGCAACTGGGCCAGGAAACTGTCCTCGTTTTTCGTGCGAACGCGGCCGGCCGAGGTGACGCCGCCGACCTCGAAGTGAACGATGGCGGAGCTGATGGTGGCCAGTTCGGCGCCGGTCCCGCCCGGCGGGGCGGCCAACGGACTGCGCATCCAGAACGAGCGCTTGCAGGTGCCGCACAGGATCGGCACGCCGAGGTACTCGTCCGAAACCAAGCCGAGCGCGGAGCAATGGGGGCAACGGACCTGGACCGACACAGCGCTGTCCTCCGAGGCGAGGGAGTTGACTCCCATGCTACCGCGTGGCCGGGCCGAAGGCCAGCGGAAGCGATCGCGCCTCGGCTCACGCGGCCGGTGTCCCGGGGGTCGGGACCGGCGCGGTGGCCGGCGACGGCACCCGGAACAGCCGCCGCGCCAGGCGATAGCCACCGTAGCCGACCAGCGCCCAGGGCAGCAGCACGCACAGGCCGAAGATCAGCCACGTCACGCTCAGCGACAGGACGGTCATGCTGTACGACAACCCCTTGCGCACCTGCGGCCACAGGCCGTCGTCGGACGGGACGATCAGCTCGGAGTTCGACAGCGTCACGTCGAGGCGGGCCAGGGCCAACTTGCCCTCCGGCGCCTGCGGGTTGCGCGTCGTCTCGTGGACGCGCACCGTGCCGCTCCCCTCGAACGTCTTGACCAGGCCCGCCGCGGCGCTCAGCGGCACGTCGTAGGCGAGGCGGCCCGTCACGCGGCCGCTGCGCTCGTGGGCCACCTGCGAATCGACGCTGCGCCCCTGCGCCTCGGCCACCTGCGCCGCGAACAGCGCCGCCGTCGCGTCCACGTCGGCCACCTCGATGCCCAGCGTGACCGTTTCGCGCGGCGGGACCTTGGCCGCGGCGATCAGCGACGCCTTGAACAGCACCTTGCCATCGGTCATGTTCGCGGACTCGGCGGCGCGGCTGACGTTGCGCGACAGCACCTCGCCGGCCGCGGCCAGCGCCTCCTGGATGGCCCGCTCCTTGACCCGGGGAGCCTCGAAGTCGAGTAGCGCCGTCACGTTCTGCCGGTCCTGCTCGTTGAGCTGCGCCGTCACCACGCGCCCTTGCGCCTGCTCCACCGCCTCGCGCAGCGCCCGGTAGCCGGCTGGCACGTCGGTGACGGCGAGCCGTACCGTCGCCGTCTCGCGCGGCTCCACCTTCACCAGGTTGTACAGCTGCACGTCGAAGCGCGTGTCGCCGCGCCGCACTTTGGCGTCGCGCGGCGGCGGTGCGGTGCCGCCCTCGGCCTGCTGCACGCGGTCGATCTCCAGCCGCGCCACGTTGCCCAGCTGCTTCAGCCGGTCGCGCAGCGGGCCGGCCGACTCGGGCGCTACCTCGAACTGGAGGACGGCGGCGAACTGCCCGGCGGAGTGCTGCTTCAGCTCCGACCGGGTGACGCGGCCCTTCGCCTCGGCGACCGCCGCCAGCGCCTCGCGATAGGACTTATCGACGTCCTCGACCTCGATGCCCGCCTGCACGCGCTCGCTCTCGACCACATCGGCGGCGGCCCGGATCTCCTTCTCCGTCAGGGTGATCGTCAGCGTGCTCAGCGCGACGAGGTTCGAGTAATAGCGAATTTCGCCCTCGTATTCCTCAATCTTCGTGCGCCAGACGCCCAGCTCCTTCTCCGCCTCGAGGAGCTGCTTGATCTCGCCCTTGCCTTCCTTGATGATCTGGAGCAGGCGCTGCTCCATCGTGCGCGCGGCCTTGAGGCGACTTTCCAGGTCGGTGTACTGCTTGGTGATGTCCTCGCTCTTGATGCGCTGCCCCTTCAACTCGCCACCCTTGCCCAGTTCCTTGCGCAGGTCGAGGACCAGGGAGTCGAGGTGGTCGGGCGGAAGGCGGACGACGACCGATCCCTTCACCTTGCCGTTGGCCAGCTTGTCACTGTTGACCGTGCCGACGAAGGCGCCCTTGATGCCCGTCACCAGTTTGGTGACGGCGGCGAGGGCGCTGTCGAAGGACTCGACCTCGAACTCGATGTCGCCGGAGCGGATCACCTTGCGCGTGGCCGGCGATTCCGGGGCGGCTGGGTCCGGCTTAGGGGGCGCGGGCGGCTCGGGTGCCTTGACTTTGTCGAGGGGCGGCCCGGGGACGGGCTTGGGTTGTTCCTTGCCCTCAACGGATGGGGGCTTTGGGTCGGCCGGCTGTTGCTGCTTGAGCGCGAGTTCCTCCGGCTTGAAGTGGGATTCCGAGGGAGAGGGTTCGCCGATCTTGTCCCGAATCTCCTTGGATTTCTCAGATGGCTGCTTGGGCGCGTTACCACCATAGCTGTCCGTCTGGGTGGGAACGCCGACACCCTTCTTGCCGGACCCAAGGGTGGGGCGCCCAGGATCACCGGCGGTGGCTTGCTCCGCGATATGTCTGGCCATCTCGTCGGGGCCGCGCACCGACATTGAGGGACTAGCATCGAAGTCTACTACCGCCGCCAATCTCTCCTCCGTACCAAGCACCGCCGACAGGGACGTATGATGTTCAGATTTAATATCTCCACCAGATCTGTATTGCCGCTCCGCCCCCGGAAACGGTAGCGCGCCGTCATCCGTCAGCCGGCTCATCCCCGCGCCGGTGACGCCGAGCGCCACGGCCGCCGCGGTCCCCAAGGCAAGCTTGCGCCGCCAGCGCGACTGCACCACGGCGCGCGCTGAGTCCGCCCGGAGCGAGCGGATCATCCGGTCCTCCAGCGCCGGCCCCGGACGACCCGCAGCGAACAGGGCGTCGAGTTCGTGGTCCAGCGCCCGCGCCGCGCGCAACGCCGCGGCACACTCGACGCACTCCGCGGCATGTTCCTCCAGGCGCTCGCCCTCGGCGGGGTCGAGTCCGCCGGCGACGAAGGCCGCGATGTTCTCTCGGGTCCAGGCGTGTTCGGACATGGCTTCTCTCACATTCCTCACCCGTTGAGCGGCCGCGCCGCGCTCGTAGTGACCCGATTTATCGGGTCCGGAGTGGCCGACGACCGCATAAATGCGGTCACTACGAGCGCCGGACGACCGCATAAATGCGGTCACTACAAGCGCCGGTCGCAATCCCGCAAGCGGCAATCACTCGTCCGCGGCGAACTCCGGCAACCGGGCGCGCAGCATCTTCAACCCGCGGTGCAGCAGTCCCCGCAGCGACCCGTTCGACAATCCCAGTTGCGTGCTGATGGTTTCGTAATCGGCGCCGGCGAGGTAGCGCAGCGTCAGCGGCAGTCGGTACTCCTCCGGCAGCGAGCGCAGCACCGCCAGCACGCGCTCGCGCAGCTCGGCGCGCTGCGCCTGCTCCTCCGGCGGCGGCGCTTTGGCCGGCAGCGCCGCCAGAGGGGTGTCCGTCCGCGGCGGGGCGGCACGCTTCAACCGGGCCTCGCGGCGGGCGGCGTCGATCAGGACGTTCTGGGCGATGGCCAGCAGCCACGGACGGAAGCCGGCCGTGTCGGTCAGCTGGCGGATCGACCGGTACGCCAGCAGCAGCGTCTCCTGAAGCAGGTCCTCGGCCCGATGCGCGTCGCCGGTTTCCAGGTACAGGCGCGCGAAGGCCAAGCGCGACGTGCGCCGGACCAGTTCCTCGAACGCGGGTCCGTCGCCGTCCTGGGCCTTGCGAACCAGGTCTTTGTCGGCTTCGCTCATCGGGCTCCCTGCACAGAGAGACGTTGTCGGCGCGGGGAGCGCGCGCAACAACTCTCTCCGACGAGCAACTCCCTCACGAATTCCGCCTCGTTTCTTCTTTCTTTCGGAACTTTCCGTCGATAGAGTGGTTTGAGTGGTGGCGATGGACTTCGCCCGTTCCCACCCTGCGCCCTCCCGCCCCTACAGCTTGCCTGCTTGACGCGACCCGCACGAGAGTTATCCAAGCATGCCCTCCCGAGCCCGCCCGGCGATCCTCTGTCTCGGTCT
>DATFNV010000011.1:0-21522 GCA_035266225.1 Gemmataceae bacterium | reverse complement strand
AAGCGCTGCAAGCGGGACGGCTTGCAACTCGAACGCATGTGGTCAGCAACAGCATTCCGACGGCGGAGCGCCGTGCCTATTTTTTCTCTGCAGTTGCGCCTTTACCGCGTTGAGGAGGAACGAGTTCATGACGCGCTGTGTACCGGCTTCGCTGTTGGTCGTGGCCGTGTTCGCCCTGGCGGCGAACGCCGATGACCCGGCCCCCCCGTCAAAAGCGGACGCCAAGTCCGAGCCCCCCGCCGAGAAAATCGACGTCAAATCGAGCCTGACTGAGATGGTCGCCAGGCAGGTTCGCATGCAAGCGAACTTCAAGGATTTCAAAAGCGACTTGCGCCGCCTGTGGAAGCGCATGGCCGCCAGCAGCAAGCCCGAGGACCAGGAGCGCGCCAGGCTCCTCGAAGAGGCGCTGGAGAAGGCCAACGACACGGAGATTGACAGCAGCTTCGAGAGGCTGGTCGCGATGCTCAAGGCGGCCAAGCCGGACGACGAGGGGGCCATCGGAAAGGCCATCACAGAGACGGAGGACCTCGAAAAGCGTCTCCGCACCATCCTGAAACGGCTGCCCCGTGTGCCGATCCTCTTCATCGATGGCAGCGAGGAGCGGCCCGGCGGCCCCCACAAGGACGGCTACTACCTGGAAAAGCTCTTCGTCATCGCCGACGACCGCTACCACGTTGTCAACAAGACGCAGGAAGACCTCGACACCCTTGACCTGTCGGTGGAGCGCTTCCCATCCGTCTACTTGCTCGACGTGCCCACATTGAGCGAGAAGGCGGCGAAGCGCCTGGAAACCTACGTGGAGGAAGGGGGACAGGTCGCGATCTTCGTGGGTGAGCACGTCAAGCCGAAGTTCTACAACGAGAGGCTCTACGCCAAGGGCAGGGGCATCTTCCCCGTGCCGTTAGAGGAGAAGCAGCCCGAGCGGATCAGCGACGAGGAGCGGTTCAAGCGGCTGTTCGAGGGCCGGAACCAGATTTACTTTCGCGACGAGCGCCACCCGATCTTCCGCGATGTCGCCGGCCCGCGGATGCAGGAAGTTGTCAAGTTCTTGATCATCGACCAGTACTGGCCGACCGAGCCGCGCTCGAAATGGGTCATCGACCCGACCAAGGTCCAGGAATTGGTGACGCTGCCCAACCGCAGCCCGGTGGACACGTACAAGGACACGGTCAACGCGATCCTCGGCCAGTTGGACCAGGCGGCGAAGGACGAGAAATTCGACAAGTTCCAGGTGGCGCTGGAGCGTTACAAGGGCACGATTCAGCGCGGGGTCGATGGCGGGCTCTACCCTCTGGGCGAGGCGCTGCACCAGTTCCTGAGGGAGCGCGGCGATCCGAAGACCCCGACGAAGGCGCCGGACCTGAAACCGTTCTGGGACAAGAATGAGGAGTTGCGCGCCAAGGTCGCCGCCCTGCGGGACATGGCGAGGTACGGCGACCCGCTAGTGCTGTCGAAGTCGTTCGGCAAGGGGCGAACAGTCGTCTTTCTGACAACAGCCGGCAAGGCGTGGAACGACTGGGCCGGCGGCGGCATGGCCTCGTTCACCTACCCGGTCGTCATGCTCAGTTTGCAGAAGTACCTCATCAGCGCCCGTGACAACAAGCTCACCGATGACCTGCTGGGAATCGTGTATGAGGAGGGTTGGCAGAACGGGATGCTGCGCCGGATCAGGCAGCAATTGACCGGCCAGGACTTCAAGGAGGATCCTGATCCGAAGCCGTAGCGCCCGGGGAACAAGCCGGCAGGGGTCGCATCCCCAGCCAGGCTTGCCGGCCTAGTTTTTTTCGTGCCCTCTCGCCCGAACCGTCCACTGAGCCTTTGAGACTGCCGCGGCGTTTCCGACGGTTTCTCGACTGCCACGTCGGTCGGATGATGCTGGTCCTCTGCCGTTCCCACAGCACCAGGCGAAGACTCCCCATGACGCCGCCCGAAGTGTCCCTGTTGCTCCAGGAGGCCCGCTCCGGGAGCCTGTCGGCGTTCGGCGACCTCGTGCAGCGATGAGTGGCACGAGCGGCTTGCGGCAGTTGGGGAGCGCGGGCAGGTGCTGGTGCTGGTGGAGAGCGACAGCACGGAGGAATGGACGGCGGTCGTGGTGCCAGTGGTGCAGCGTGCCGGGGACCGGTGAGTGGCGGGAGTCAGAGAGAGGTGGACCTGCGGCAGACGCTGCAGTATCGTGGCAACGACGGAGGAAGGACAGCCTCAGTGAATCGATAATGAGGAGAGCAAAGGATGGCGAAGCGCACGAAGAAAGCTGGGCAAGCCCCGGTGAAGCCGGGGGAGGCCGCACCGCCTCTGGATTACGGGGCGCTGGTAGCGGCCATTGGACAGGCGCATCAGACGGCGCAGAGTCACGCGGTGCAGGCCGTCAACGTGGCGCTGACTTTGCGCAACTGGCTGATCGGCTACCACCTCTTCGAGTACGAGCAGCACGGCAGCGACCGGGCCCAGTACGGCGAGCATTTGCTGGCACATCTCACTCAGGATCTGCGCAAGCGGTTGGGGAGAGGCTTCGGCAGACGTTCCCTGGAGATGTCCCGTCAGTTCTACCTGTGCTACCCAATTGCGCAATCAGTGATTGCGCAATTGGGATTGACGTCTGCTTGTGCGTCCAGTGTCCCATTCACTCCTCTCCAATGGCAGGACGACGCCTATTTCGCCAGGTTGTTTCGGGAACTGCCCTGGACCCACTTCCTCGAGCTGATGCGCATTTCGACCTGTCCGCCCCCTCTGTGTCCCGAGCGAGTCCCGCCCCAGCGCTCTTGTCCCCCGGCAACCCCAACCGACCCCGGCCCAGGCGATCGCGCGACGTCGAGCGTGCCGAACCCGTCGGCCGCTTGCCGGGCACGCGAGTCGAAGGGGACCGCATCGCTGCGCTCCTCGGCGTCAAGCCCGTGCTTGCCGGCGCCGTCCTGGAACAGCCGCTCAAGGCGATCCGCTCGCCGCGCATCCTCCACCTGGCCACGCACGGCTTCTTCCTTGAGGACCAGCACATCGCTCCTGGCACCGGCTGGCGCGACCTGGGCGTCACGGCCAGCGTGGACCGCCTGGCCAACTCTCGCTTCGAGAGCCCGATGCTGCGTTCCGGCCTGCTCTTGGTCGGCTTCAACACCTGGCGCAACGGCGGCGAAGCGCCCGCCGAGGCGGAGGACGGCATGCTCACGGCCGAGGATGTCACCGGCATGGACCTACTGGACACCGAGTTGGTCGTGCTCAGCGCCTGCGAAACCGGCCTGGGCCAAGTCCATGTCGGCGAGGGCGTCTTCGGCCTGCGCCGGGCGTTCGCCGTGGCCGGGGCGCGCACGCTGGTGATGAGCCTGTGGAAGGTGCCCGATGAGCAGACCCAGGAACTGATGGTCGATTTCTAGAAGCGCATCCTGGGCATCGAACAGGCTCCCGAACCGTATGCGGAGGCGCTGCGCCACGCGCAACAGGCCATCCGCACTCGGCATCCCGATCCCTACTACTGGGGCGCCTTCATCCTCCAGGGCGATCCCGGCCCGCTGCGCACCCGACCCGCCGAGTAGCTGATCTTTCACCGAAACGAGGCGAACGGGTAGAATCGGGCCAGGAGGCCAGTATGGCGACGTTCGACGAGGCGGCGCGGCAAGCGTGCAAGGTGGACGGCCCGGGCCTGACGTCGTGGCTGGATCGCCTGGCCGACGAGTCGATGGCTGCCGACTTCGCCACCTGGGACGACACCCGGCGCACCTCCTGGCCGGGCGGGCCCGAACGCACCGACGACGTTGCCTGTGTTCTGCGCCGACGGGCCGATGGCAAGCCCGCCCACCTGATCGTGGAGGTGGAGACCGAGCCGCGCGCGGATGGCCTGGCGCGGCTGGGCATCTATGAGCTGCTGCTGGCGATCGAGGTTCGTAGTGTGTTGGCCGAGGGGCCTCCCGTTTACGGGGCGATCATTCACCTGACCGGAAGCAGGAAGGGCGGCCCCCTGATCCTGACCCGCTCGGTGAGCAACCCCGGCGTGCTGGTCAAGCCCATCGAGGTGTGGCTCCCCGATCACAGCGCCACGGATACGCTGGCGCTGATCGAGTCGGCCGAGATTCCCTGGTGCATCCTGCCGTGGGTCGTCCTCATGCGCGGCGGTGGGGAGTCGGCGGTGATCGAGCGCTGGAAGCGCCTGGTGGAGCGTGAACCGGACGTCGAGAAGCGAGGGGCGTGTCGCGGCTTGGCTTTGGTGCTGGCGGAACTGATCCCCGAACTGGTCAACTGGCAACGTCATTTGGAGGGCTGGGAAGTGCGTGAATCGCAGTACCTCAAGAGCTTCGAGGCCAAGGGCGAAGTGAAACGAGCGCGAGCGGACCTGCTCGAAGGGTTGCAGATCCGGTTGGGCACCCCCGCTTCCGAACCGATTCGCCTGGCCATCGAAGGAACCAACGATCTCCACACGATCGATCGCTGGTTTCGCGCGATGCTCACGGTCGGCTCCTGGTCGGAGTTCCAGGAGCTGATGAAGCAGCAATGAGGCCCCGTCTCGTCTCGCTGCACCGGGCTCGCCCAGCGGCCGGACAGACTGGTCGTCAGCCGGTGCGCAGTGCCCGCGGGACCGACCTGGCCGCGACGTCCTGGGCGGAAAGACCCCCCGATGAACCAAACCCGTGAACGACCGCCTCCGAAGGCGGTCTTCGCTTACCCCGACGTCCCGCATGAGTGTGGGAGGAACGATAGGAATGAGTTTGTCCGGCGCAAGTGCCATGTCAGCGAGGCGATGCGGCTCGCGGATTCGTATCACGCCGGCATGGTTCAGAACGGTGCGGTTTCGGGTGGCGCGGCCGTAGGTCAGGCTTTCCAGCCTGACTCGCTTCTTGTCAGGCTTTCCAGCCTGACTCGCTTCTCGTCAGGCTGGAAAGCCTGACCTACGGCGCCAAGTGTTACCCCGGCTTGAACCATGCCATCACGCCTGGTGATACGAATCCGCCAACCGCATCCTGAGCGCCTAGCCTTCGAGGCCGGCCAGCCGGCCGGTGGCGTCGCCGAGGCCGTCCACCTTGATGCTCATCCGGTCCAGGAGCGATAGCCACAGGTTGTTCAGCGGCGTGTTCTTCTCGCGGGGGAGGCGGAGGTGCCGGCCCGTCTTGAGGGTGCCGCCGGCCCGGCCCGCCAGCAGGATCGGCAGGTCGTCGTGATTGTGGCGGTCGCCGTCGGAGTTGCCGCTGCCGTAGGCCACCATGCAGTGGTCCAGCAGCGTGCCGTCTCCCTCCTGGATCGACTTCAACTTCGTCAGCAGGTAGGCGAGCTGCGTGACGTGGAAGGTGTTGATCTGACGGATTTTCGCCTGCTTCTTCGCGTCGTTGCCGTGGTGCGACAGGTCGTGGTGCCCCTCCGGCACCCCGAGGAAGCCGTACGGCCGGTTGCTGCCTTCGTTGCACAACACGAAGGTGCAGACGCGCGTCACGTCGGTCTGGAAGGCCAGCGCCAGCAGGTCGCACATCAGCTTGATGTGCTCTTCAAACTTGGCGGGGACGCCGCTTGGCTTGGTCACGTTGGGCAGCTTGATCTCGGGCATCCTCTCGGCGCGCTCGATGCGCTCCTCAATGTCGCGGACGGAGGTGAAGTACTCGTCGAGTTTGCGCCGGTCGCCGGTGCCGAGCCGGGTGCGCAGGTCGCCGGCGTCCTCGCGGACGAAGTCGAGAACGCTCTTGCGGCGGGCGTCGCGCTTGGCCCGGTCGGAATCCTTGCCCGCCCCGAAGAGTCGCTCGAAGGCCAGTTTCGGGTTGACCTCCTTGGGCAAGGGCTGCGTCGCCGAGCGCCAGGACATGGTCGAGGAGTAGACGCAGCTGTAGCCGGAGTCGCAGTTGCCGGCCATCGCCCCGGGCTCGCAGCCGATCTCGAGCGACGGCAGGCGGGTCTGGTCACCGACGCGCGCGGCGGCGACCTGATCGACGGAGACGCCCACGCGGATGTCGGTGCCGTCGGTCTTGCGCGGCTGGCAGCCGGTGAGGAAGGCGGCGAGGGCGCGGGCGTGGTCGCCGGCGCCGTCGCCGTTGGCCCGCGCCTTGTCGGCCGTCAGACCACTGATGACGAGAAGGTGGTCCTTGACCGGGGCGAGCGCTTTGAGGGTTTCGGGCAATTCCGTCAGGGCGCCCTCGTCCTTTGGCCTCCAGTCGGGCATGTGGACGCCGTTGGGGACGTACAGGAAGGCCAGGCGATTCGGCGCTCGGCCGCCTGGCGTCGAGGCCAGGACGTTCAGCGGAGCCATCGCCTCCAGCCACGGCAAAGCCACCATCGCGCCAAGGCCACGCAATACGGTCCTGCGGGAAAGCAGCGGCTGGGGCATGTCAAACCTTCCTTTACGTAGGCGGCTCCGGCAAGCGGGAGCAGGTCGGCGGGGGCGGGTTACGCGGCGGGAGGGCGGAAGCTCGTCAGGGACAATCTAACAAACCCCGGCCGGATCGTAAAGTATCGCTCCGGCGGGCGATAACTGTTAGTCGAGCCTACCACACCGCCCCGCCGTACTCCACGCCTATTTTCCCCGCGGCTCGGTTTTGACGAGGTGCTTGTCGGCGAAGTCGAGGAACACCTTCCAGTCGTCTTTCGTCATCGAATGGATACCCGGACGGATGTAGTAGCCCAGCCGGCTGTCGATCAAGCGGCCGGGTTCCGGCATCTCCCTGGCGTCCAGGCCGCCGGCGCCGAGCAATTTGTAGACGGGCTCGGCCGCCTTGAGCACCTCGAACTGCCCCTGCGGGTTGGCCCACTGGTCCTTAACGGCGTTGCTAAACAGCAGCGGCCGCGGCGCCACCAGCGCCGCCAGGCAGTTCTGGTCGAACGGCAGTTTCGACGGGTCGTCGTTGAACTTCTTGAAGTTGTCGCAGAACCAGTGCGGGAAGTTCTTGTTGATCTTCTCGACCGATTCGACGTTGGGGTCGTTCTGACGGCTCGGGGCGGTGCCACCGCAGCCGGCCTGGTGCGAGATCGCCAGGGCGATGCGCTCATCGAAGGCCGCCGCCAGCAGCGCCGTCTTGCCGAGGCGCGAGTGGCCGACGACGGCGATGCGCCGGGCGTCGAGGTCCTTGTCGCTGACGAGGTAATCGACGGCCCGGCTGATGCCCCAGGCCCAGGCCATAATCGTCGCCGTCGCCCGGCCCTGGGCACCGTCCACCCGGGTCACCTCCAGCAACGGCCGGACGCCTTCGCGCTTCTTCTTCTGGTCGGGGTCGATGTCGCCGTTGTAGAACGTCGCCACCGCGTAGCCGCGCTCGATGGACTGCTCCAGCGCCCAGACGTCCTTCTCCTTGCCGCGCCCTTCCTCGGTCGCGCGGCTGTCCTTCACGCCGGCATGGCTGGGGTACATCCACCACGTCGGGATGAGAACCTTCGGGTCATCGACGAGGGCGTGGTTGCCGCAGAAGTTCATGCCGACGAACACCGGTGCCGGCCCCTTGCGCTCGTTGGGGACCACGAGCAGCAGGTGGATCGGCGGCGCCTCGCCCGGTCGGAGGGCCAGGGCGATCTCCTTCAGCGTGGCCTTGCCGCCGAACGCCTTCTTGTCCTCGTGGAGCACCATCGACTCCACCTTGAGCGCATCCCTTGGCGACACGCCGTACATGTAGTGCTCGAACAACTTCTTCAACTCGGGGCGGCGCTTCGTCTGCCACTGCTCCTTCGTGGTAACTTTCGTGCCGTCGAACATCACGAGCGGGTCGGGAAAGTCGGCCTGGGACGGCAGTTTCTCGGGTGCGGGGAAGTCGGCGGCGCGGGTCATGGGGGTGCCAAGGACAAGGAGGAGAAGGACGAGGGTGCGGCGCATGGCGGGGCCTCCGGGGTTGCGGGCGCGACATCGGAGTATAGGCGGGGCCGTGTCTCACCGCAAGCGGCTCTTCCCCCCTCGCCCCGGTACTCCCGGGCGAGGGGTCGGGGGTTTTGGTCTTCTCCTTTTGCCTTTTGCCTTTTGCCTTCTGTATTGTGCCTTCTTCGAGGTGACTGAAAAATGCAAAATACAGAAGGCAAAAGGCAAAAGGCAAAAGGACAATCTTCCCCTCACCCCCGACCCCTCGCCCCGGTACTCCGGGGCGAGGGGAGTGAATTGAGGCGCAGGAACTCCTCCGCCCATCGGTAGTGATCGAGCAGTCCGTTCGTCGGCCGGCCAAGGAGGTGGTAAGCCACGAACAGCGCCTCGACCGACGCCAGCCCGTTGTCCGGGTCGGTGCCCAGCTTCGAGACGCGCGGGTAGGCCGTCTTCCAGCCGTGCAGCGAGCGGGCCGGCACATCCAGGAACGTCCGGGTCATCGAGTCGGCCCAGCGCCAGCTCCCGTCGAGCAGGAGGATCCCCTTCGCAACGTCGGCAGCCGCCAGCTCCGGCCCGTCGGCGGCCAGCCGCACGTACCCGTCCAGGGGGGGCGGCTCCTTGACCGGGTAGGTCAGAAAGACCAGGTCCGAGCGGCCGCGCAGGGGCAGGATGGAACACTTGCGCGGGTTCTCCCTGGGGTGGCGGACGATGATAGTCGGCGGGTAGGAGGAATTCATGCGGGGGACCGCGCACCTTGATCGAAGCAATTGAGGCACCTACCATAACATTATCCCCCCCGGCTTCGACGTGGCAGCGCCGGGGCTGGTCAACGAGGAAGGAGGAAGGTCATGAAACTGGAACTGCGATACTGTGCGATGTGAAATTACGAACCCCAGGCCGTCAGTCTGACGGCCAAGCTGCTGTCAACCTACAAGCAGCAGATCGACGAAATGAGGCTCATCCCCGCCAGCGGGGGCTGTTTCGAGCTGAAGGCCGACGGAGAGTTGCTCTACTCCAAGCTGAAAACGGGCGAGTTTCCCGATGAACGGTCGATGGCGACCCTGATCGGCTCCCGCCTCAAACAGGCGGTGGGCAGTCGCTAGCGTGGGGTGAGGGGATCTCTCCAGCGCAGGCCCAGCTCAGGGGATGAATAAAGCCGGCGGGGCCAGCGTCGATAGTTGCGTGGCCGCCGCCACTCTCCCCCTGACAAGGAGAGGCTCCCAGAGCGTGCCAAACGCAGCGACGCCGTAAGGCGTTGCGCACAGGAGTGGCTCGATCATCGGGAGTTCTTTCACCCCGCCCGCGGACCCCAGGGCCCGCGGGCGTTTTCTTTGCACCTGGCCACTCGCGTTGCTACAGGTTCGGTTGCACGGTCTGGAACAGTTCGGCCATCTTGACTCCCAGGCCGAGCGAGATGCGGTACAGCGTCTCGATCGACGCCGAGTTCTTGCCCAGTTCGATCTGCGACAGGTAGCCCAGCGACACGTTGGTCCGCTGCGCCATCTGGGCCAGCGTCAGGCCGAGGCCCTTGCGGCGCTCGCGGATGGCGTTGCCCAGCGACTCGCGCAGGGCCTGCTCCGACAGGCGCAACAGTCCCTTGCTCTCCAGGCAGCGCGACACGATCCGCTGCAGGTGGGCGATCTGGAATGGCTTGGTGAGGTAGTCGTAGGTGCGCGCCCGCAGGCAGTTCAGGGCACTGTCGATCGACGGGTAGGCGGTCACCACGATGATACTCGCGTCGGCCTGGTGCTCGCGGATCCACTCGAGGATCTGTTCGGACGCCAGCCCGGGGATCACGTAATCGAGGATGATGGCGTGATAGGAGCGCGTCTTCAGCTGCGTCTCGATGGCCGCGGGGTCGGAGATGGCGTCGATGACAAAGCCCTGCGGCGTCAGGGCGGCCTGGATGACGCGGCAGACCGCGTCGTCATCGTCCATCACCAGGATGCGGACCTCACCCGAGCAGTACAGGCTGTTGCGTTCCTGGGTCCACTCGCGCGGCGCGGCCCCGATGTCGGCGGCCGGCCCCGGCTTGCTCTCCCCGTTGGTCCCATTCGTCTTGGTGCGAAGGCTCAACACCGTAATTCTCCTTTATCTCGTCTGACCTTGTGTGTGATCGGACCCCTTCGTCCCCGTTCCCGTGACGGCCGGCGCGCGGCGCGAGCCGCGCTCGAGGGCGGAGCGCACGGCCCGAAGTAATCCTTCGGGCCCGAATGGCTTCGCCAGCAAGTCGGACCCATTCCCCGACAGCGGCCGGGCCGGGTCCGGCAGGGCCTGGCCGCTCATGAACAGCACCTGGACGCCGGCATCGTGCGTGCGGAGCTGGCGAGCCAGGTCGTAGCCGTTGACCTGCGGCATGACCACGTCGGACAGCACCAGTCCGAACGGCTCGGCGGCCCGTGTGAAGGAGCGCACGGCGTCGGCGGCGCTCGTTACCGTCTCCACCTGGTAGCCGGCCCGTTGCAGTGTGGTCTGGACCAGTTGCAGGATCATTGGGTCGTCGTCCACGACCAGCACCCGCTCCGTCGAGCCCCCCGGGGCTGCTCTGGGTGGTGAGGCCGGGGGGGCGGCCGGCGCGACCGGGAGGTAGGCGCGGGCACTCGTCCCGCCACCGGCCGACGGCTCGACCACGAGGGCGCCGCGGTGCGCGGACAGGATGCCGTAAACCACGCACAAGCCGTAGCCGCGATGGCGCGTCTTCGTGGTGAAGAACGGTTCCACGAGCAGCCGTTGCCGGGCGTCGGCCGAGAGTCCGCAGCCGCTGTCCTCCACCGCGACCTCGACGTGGGGCCCCGGCTCGATGGTCCCGAACAGGTCCAGGCACTGCTCGGCGCTCAGCGACACCGGCCGGGCCGACAGCCGGACCTGCCCCCCGGAAGCGACGGCCTCGGCGGCGTTATCGAGGAGCTGCCCCAGGACGTGGCGCAGCGGCTCGGCATCGATGTTCACCGCTGGCAAGTCGCGGGGAAGGGCCACGTCGAGGGGGGCGCCCGGAAACTGGCCGCGCAGCCGCCGCACCTCCTCGGGAACCACGGCCCCGAGCCGGGCCGGTGCGGTCTTCGGCCACTGGCGGGGCGCGAACAGGCGCAGCATATTCGTCAGGCGCTCGCCCACCCGCACCGAGCGGTAAATTTCGTTCAGGTACGAGGCGAAGGAACTGCCCCGCGGCAACTGGCTCAGCGCCAGTTCGCTGAAGCCAAGGATGCCGGTCAGGACGTTGCCGTAGTCGTGGGCGATGCGACGGGCGGCGGCCGCGGCTTCGTCGAAGCGCTGTAGTCGGCGTCGCAGGAGGAGCGGACGCGCCCAGCGAGGGGCGCCCTCGGGTCGGCGGAGGTGCCGGCCCAGGGCCTGGCCTGTCAGCGCCAGGGCCGCCGCCTCCAACGGCGACCACTCGCGAGTCGCCGGCGCTCGCAACCACAGGAGCCAACTCGCCCGCTCGTCGCCATCGACGGCCGCCAGCAGCCAACACACGCCGTCGTCGCGCACCCTCAGGGCGGACGGCGACAACGTCACCTCACGCACCAATTCCGGCCGATCCCGCCAGGGCAGAGACTCGGCCAGTGCATTCCCCGCAGCGGAGGAGGCGATCGGCTCGCCGCTGGGGAGTTGCGCCATCCCCGCCGCGGCGGCCCCGAAGGCACTCGCCAACTCCGCCAGCAGCGTGCTCAGCGGCAGCAACGCCGTGTCGGGGGCGCTCAGGCAACGCACGGCCCACCCCAGGGGCGACCGGCTGGGATCGTCTGCGGGCGCGGGTCGGAGGGCCGTTTCGCGTGGCATTCGACGGACACCCGCAAGGGGAGTTTGGTCGGGCCACAAAGGCGCCGGCCGGTTTTGGCGAGACGCGAAACTCTAGGACAGATTCGCACTCCATGTCAAATCTGTTGACGACGAATCGTGAAGTTATTGTCCGGCATCAGAATTTGCGCCGGGGCCGAAGGCGAGCGGGACGCCCGCTCCGTCAGTTCTTCTCGGTCTTCGCGAGCTTCTTGAGCGCTTCGGTGGCGGCCTCGCGGACGGCGGCCTGGGCGTCGGTCTTCAACTTCGTGAGAGTGCCGTTCGCGACGCTGGCGGCCGGCCCCAGGTTGCCGATCGCCTCGATGGCGGCCAGGCGCACTTCGAGGACCTGGTCCTGGGTGGCGTTGATCAGGATCCCCACCACGTCGTCCGCGTCCTGCGTCATCGTGCCCAGGACGTGCAGCGCCTGGGCGCGGACGAACTTGTCCTGGTCCTTGACGGCGTCTTTCAGGGCGGAGAGGGCGGCGCGGGCGTCGGCGCCGATCTGTCCGAGGGAGGTGGCGGCGGCCCGGCGCACGTCCACGTTGGCGTCCTGGAGCGCCTTCCCCAGGGCGGCGGCTCCGCCGGCGCCGTCGTCCTTGAGTGCGCCGAGGGCCGTCGCCGCCGAGCGGCGCAAGTCGGCCGGGGTGTCCTTGTCGGTCACCGCCTCGGCCAGCGTGGGCACGGCCTCCTTGGCCGAGGCGCCGCCGATCCGGCCGATGGCGAAGGCGGCGTAGCCGCGCACGAAGCGGTCGGCCTTCTTGTCCTTGAACGTCTCGACCAGCGCCGGCACCGCCTCGCGGGCGTACTCGCTCAGCCGGCCCAGGCTCTCGGCGGCAGCGGCGCGCACCCCCGGGTCGGCATCCTTGAGGGCTTCGGTCAGCGCCGGCACCGAAGTCGTGAACTGGGCGATCAGCGATTTCTCGCGGTCCGCATCCTTCTTGATGATGAGCAACTCGCTGCCGACGCGGCCCAGCGCGGTGGCGCACGCCTCACGGACCCGGGCGCGCTTTTTGTCCTTTTCCGGGTCCTTGGGATCCTTGTCTTTCTGCAGCGACCCGCGCAGGGCTTCGAGGCAACCGTCTCGCACCTCGACATTCCTCGGCCGCTCCTCTTTCGGCTCCCGGGTCTCCTCCGCCTTCTGGGCCAGCCGGCCCAGGGCCTGCGCGGCGGCCTGGCGCACCTCGACGTCTTCGTCATCCTTGAGGGCGCCGATGATGGTGAGGATCCCCTTGGACGACCTCAGGCCGATCTGCTCCAAGCCGCTGAGGGCAGCGCGGCGCTTCTTCGCCACCTTGTCGGTCTTGAGGATGCCCATCAGATAGGAAGCGGAGAACTCACCGAATTTCGGGTCGTCGTCGGCGGGGCGAGCCGTCCCGGGCAGGAGGAAGGCGGCGAGCAGGGTCGCGGCCACGGCGGAGAGTGTGCGGCGCATCGGGGATCCTCGCGTTGGGGACGATTTTGCGGACGGCAGTTGAATCTTGAGGATACTCGCAGTTCGCGCCCGACGCAAGCATTCGCTTGCCAATCGGCAAATCGTTTCGCGCCCTTGACTTTTTCAAAAACTGGCTGGCGTCCCGGGCAAACGCGCACTAGGGTATGACGGACTCGGCCGCTGTCGCTTCTCGCACCGGTACAGGAGGTTCCCCATGCACGTGTTTCGCTCCCGGCGTTCGTCGCCCCAGTCGCCGCTGGAGACCTACCTGCGCGAGATCAACGAGACGCCTCTGCTGACCGCGGCCCAGGAGAAGGAATTGGCCCGTCGCATCTGGGACGGCGACAACGCCGCCCGCGACGGCATGGTCCGGGCCAACCTGAGGCTGGTCGTTAACATCGCCCGTAACTACGTCGGCAAGGGTCTGGACCTGCCCGACCTGATCGAGGAGGGGAACCTGGGACTGTTGCGGGCCGTCGAGGGCTTCGACCCGTCGATGAACACACGCTTCAGCACCTACGCCGGCTACTGGATCAAGCAGTCAATCAAGCGCGCCCTGATCAACACGGGCAAGACCATCCGCATCCCGGCTTACATGGCTCAGCTCCTGACCGAGTGGCGCCGGGCGACCGCGGAGTTACAGGAAAAGCTCGGCCGGCCGCCGACTCAGGAAGAGGTCGCGGCCCACATGAACCTGCCGCGCCGCAAGTTGAACCTCATCAAGAAAGCGATCCGCATTTACAACGCCGCCCCGCAGGCCGACACCACGGAAGAGGGGCAGACCATCGACGCGACCGTCATGGACGTGCGCGTCAAGACGCCGGACGCCACCATCATCGAGACCGACGACGTGCGCCAGGTCCTGGCGCTGCTCGACGGCATGGGCGAGCGCGAGGCGACGGTGCTGCGCTTGCGCTTCGGCCTCGACGGTGGCGAGCCGAAGACGCTCAAGGAGATTGGCGAGCGCCTCGGCCTGACGCGCGAGCGCGTCCGTCAGATCGAGCGCGAGGCGCTCGGCGCCCTCCGCGAGACCATGGAGGCGGAAGAGGTCGCGTAAGGAGCACTGCCGCTTGCGGCTTCGCAGTCCCTGCGAAGCCGCAAGCGGCTCACGGCTGTCCGGGCTGAGGCATCTCCTCGGGCGGGTAGAAGAAGTCTGCGACCTTGCACCGGAAGTTCGGCAGTACGTTCTCACCGCTCAGTTCGTCGGCCTGCCCGACAAGGAACGGAGCCCGGTCACGAGAGTAGACGTTCACGGTTCGCGCCTCGGGGTCGATCAGCCAGACGAGATCGACGCCGTTCTTGAGGTAATCCATGATCTTGCGCGTTACGTGTTTCGCCTTGTCATTCGGAGACAGGACTTCCACTGCGAGTCGTGGCGGCACCTCGCCATATTTTGGGTGCAGGTCCGTAAACTTGCTCGCGTCCTCATAGAGAGCAACGTCCGGCCCGCGCACCGTGTCGGGGTCGCGCTCCAGGATCACGCCCGAATCATTGCTGAGCACGTATCCCTTGCGACGCTGGAACGTGTAGTTGCCCACAATCCGAGCCACGTTCGCGCAGACGTAGCCATGCGGCTTCATCGGCGGCGGCAATTCGATCACCTCCCCTCGGACCAACTCGAACCACTTGTTGGCGTTCTCCGGAAGGTGGACCCAGTCACAGAACTCCTCTGCGGTCATCCGTTGCGTCGTGGGCGCCGTCGTCGCTGTGGTCATCGGTTCCTCCTCGCATCCCGAATCGATCCGGCAGTGTACCCGATGGGGAGCGGCCACGCTAGACGAAGGGCTCGCGACTGACCTGCCTCGCCCGGGTTGCCATTTTCTGCTTGCCAGCCGGAACGCCTCCCCTGTATGTCCGCGTATCCGATCCGTTCCCCCGTTGGGGGTGTGCCGATGTCGGAAGACGCCGCCGACCTAGGAACATCGAGGACATTACCCGGCGGCTGGGCGCCAAGGTCGTTTGCCGGGTGCCGGACGTGGGCGGGGGGGCGTTTGGCATGGCCCGCCTGGCGGGTATTATCGCGGCCTTGCAGGCCCGGCTCCAGCCGGGTCAGGGGCAGAGACCGGAACGACCCACCGACACGACCTGGGTCCATCACCCGAAGGTGCCGATGAGTGAGGACACGCAGCAGGCGCTGGAACGGCTGGCGGAACTGGCCAGCACGTCGGAGCGCAAGGTCAGCCCGATGCAGTTGGCCGCACAGTTCCTCGAAGACGCGGTCACGCGGCTGGTAGAGGAAGCCGGCGCGCCGCGGAAATGACGTCCGGCTACCGCCGGCCTCCGCCCTACGGGAGCACCCATGCCCTCAGAACTGCGCTGGCGGCGTTCCGGGACGCGCGGTAATCTCTGGGCAGGTTCGCCCCAACCGCGCGGAGGAGCCGCCGATGAAGTCCCCGTTCCCTGGCCTGGACCCCTACATCGAGGAGTGCGGTCTGTGGGCCGATTTTCACGACGACCTCATTAACGAGATCAAACGTGCGCTCACCGCTTCGGCGCCGAGTCGCTATTTTGTGCAGACCGGCGAGCGTTCCTCCATCGTTCTCGCCGATGAAGACGGGAAAGACCGCAAGCGCTTCTTCCCGGATGTCGAGGTAGCGACCCCTTCACCGCGGGAATCCGGCGAGGCGAAGGCGGAAAGCACGGCCGTCGCGGAGCCCGAAATGGCCGAAGCGGTGACGATGCGGCCGTTCATTGACGAGCACTTCCGCGAGAACTTCATCGAGATCTACGAAGCCGACCCGGAAGTCCGCCTCGTGACGTGCCTGGAGGTTTTGTCGCCGGCGAACAAGCGGCGCGGGACGGAGGGCTGGGACGTGTACCTGCGGAAGCGAAACGGGCTGCTCCTGGGGTCGGCCAGCTTCGTCGAGATCGACCTGCTGCGCGGCGGGCAGCGCATGCCCATGCTCGATCCGTGGCCGGAAAGCCCCTACTACGTTCTCTACTGCCGCAAGCGACTCGCCCCGACTTGTACGGTCCTGCGGGCCGACTATCGGCGGCCGCTGCCCGAGGTGCCGGTGCCGCTCGCCGATTCGGACCCCGACATCCGGCTGGCGCTCCAGCCAATGGTCGAGGCCGTCTACGAGCGCTCGCGCTATTCTCTTCGCATCAACTATTCCAGGCCGCTGACACCGCCGCTCGGCGCGGAGGACGCCGCCTGGCTCGCCGAACGGCTTCGCGCCCGCCAACCCTCGCCGTGACGCTCGCACCAACGCCGTCGGTTGCAGCAGCACCCGCTCACGGCTATCCGGGCTGAGGCATCTCTTCCGGGAGGCAGAAGAAATCCGCGACCTTGCAGCGGAAGTCGGGCAGAATGTCGTCGCCGGTCAGTTCCTCGTCCACCTTGCGGAGGTACTGTCCGCGCTCGCGCCGGTAGACGGTGACGGTGCGGTCCTCCGGGTCGATCAGCCAGACGAGATCGACCCCGTTGTTGAGGTAATCGGTGATCTTGCGCGTGACGTGCTTCGCCTTATCGTCGGGCGAAAGCACCTCGACGGCAAGGCGGGGTGGCACCTCTCCGTACTTGGGGTGGAGGTCGGCGAACTTGCTCGCGTCCTCGTACAGCGCGACGTCCGGTCCTCGTACAGTATCCGGATCGCGCTCGAGGATCACACCCGAGTCGTTGCTCGTGATGTAACCTTTGCGGCGCTGGCGGACGTAGAGGTTCAACTCGGTAACTACGTTCACGCAGACAACGCCGTGAATCTTCCGTGGAGACGGCAACTCGATCACCTCCCCTCGGACCAACTCAAACCACTTATTAGCGTTCTCGGGGAGCTGCACCCAGTCGCAGAACTCCTCTGCGGTCATCCGCTTCGTCGTCGTCGTCGCTGTGGTCATCGGTCCCTCCTGGAGCGCGAAAACGTGTCGGTAGAACTATAATCGAGAACCGGCCGCCGAGCCAGAGCAAGGCGCGCCGCCGGGGAGGTCGGTTTAGCGGCGGCTCGCAGTGCCGTGCGGCTCTGCGAGCCGCCGCTAAACATCCAAATTGCGTGTTACGAGGTCGAGCGCCTCGTCCTTCGTCCGTATCGTGCCGTCGAGCTGCGCCTCGCGCACGGCGTCGAGCAGCCGCTTGTACACCGGCCCCTGCGGCACACCCACCTCCTTCAGGTCGTCTCCCGTCAGCAGCGGCGGCGGGTTGAGGTCCGCGGGCGTCCACTCCGCCAGCAGTTGCCGGCAGTAGGTCACGTGATCGAGGTCGTGACCGCTCGCCTGGGCATCCGCCTCATGCAGACGAAGCAACTCCTCAATTCCCGGATGGATCAGGATCGGCTTCAGCTTGGCCGGGCGCATCTGCCGCGCGTCGGCCAGGTACTGGTGCTTCTCCACCAGCCATTCGATCCGTTCGCGCTCCTCGTTGGACAGTTTCAGCCGCAGGCAGATTTCCGAGGCGATGCGCCGGCCGACGTGCTCGTGGTGGTAGAAGGTGTAGCGCTCCGGCGTGCGGGCGACGACGCGCGGCTTGCCGGCGTCGTGCAGCAGGGCCGCGAACGCCAGCGGAAACGACACGCGCTCGCCCAGCCGCTCTAGCACGGTCATGACGTGGTCCCACAGGTCGCCGACCGGCGCGCTCGGCGGCCCCTGCGGCAGCCCCTTCATCGGCAGCAGCTCAGGAAGGATCGGCCGGACCAGGCCGAGGTCGAACATCAGGTTGACGCCGCGCGCCCGTTGCCGATGCACCAGCAGTTTGCGCAGCTCGTCCGCGATCCGCTCGGCGCTGACCACCGTGACCTCGTCGGCCATCGCACGCACGGCCTCGGCCGTCGTCGGGTCGATGGCCAGGTCGAAGCGCGTGGCTAGCCGCACCCCGCGCAGCAGGCGCAGCTTGTCCTCGGCGAAGCGCTTCGCCGGTTCCCCGATCGCGCGCAGGACGCGGGCGCTGAGGTCGGCCTGACCCCCGACGTAGTCGATGAGCTTGTTCTCGATGGGGTCGAAGAACATACCGTTGATGGTGAAGTCGCGGCGCTCGGCGTCCTCGCGCGGCGAGGAGTAGACGACCCGATCAGGACGGCGGCCGTCGCTGTACGACACGTCGGAGCGGAACGTCGCGACCTCGACGGCGAGCCGGCCAGCGGGCGTGCGCGGCCCGAGCACCGCGATGACGCCGAAGGCGGCACCGATGGCCACGGTCGGCCGAAAGAGGCGACGCACCTGCTCGGGGGTGGCGTCGGTCGCCACGTCGTAGTCCTTCGGCTGCAGCCCCAGCAGTTCGTCGCGCACGCAGCCGCCGGCCCACAGCGCCTGATAGCCGGCCGTGCGCAGCCGCTCCACGACGCGCACCGCGAACGCGCGCTCGCTCAATTCAGGGTCCTGCGTCATCGGCGGCGTCCTCCGACTCTCCCCTCGCCCCTTCGGGGAGAGGGGTCGGGGGTGAGGGGTCCACTTCCCCCCTCGCCCCTTCGGGGAGAGGGGTCGGGGGTGAGGGGTCTTCCTCTCGCACCCAGATGAGCAATTCGTTGCGGCCGTAGCGGCGCAGGTCCCAACCGGCGAAGACCGTCTCCTCGTCCTCGATGGCCCCCCGCTCGCTTTGCACGACCACGACCGACCCGGGGGCGACCTTCTGCTGCACCAGGCGCACCAGGCCGAGGAACTCCGCGGGCCGGCGCTCGAAGTCGGCGAACGGCGGGCTGAAGAAGACGTTGACCGGCTCGGCGGGCGCCTCCCAGCGCTCGCCCCAGCGGTAGGTGTCGGCGCGGGCGATGACGGCGCGGTCGGCGACGCCAAAGTCCTTCAGGTGACGCTCGATCTCGGCGGCGACGCGGAAGTCTCGTTCCACAAAGGTCACGCGGCTGGCCCCGCGGCTGATCGCCTCCAGGCCGACGACGCCGGTGCCGGCGAAGACGTCGAAGAACGGCCGCTCGGGGACCGCGTGGCCCAGGATGCTGAACAGGGCCGCGCGGACCATGTCCGGCGTGGGTCGCAGGTTGGGTTGGACGTTGCAGATGACCTTGCGGCCCCGCAGCGCCCCCGACACGATCCGCAATTGCGCACGCATCCGACTCTTCGCCTTTCTCCCCCGCCCTCCCCCTATTGTTCCCAGCGCACGGCCGAGATCAAGCGCCAATTTCGAGCCGCCCGCGGCAAGGTCGTGCTCCCCGCTACGGACACTCGGATTGGCGCGGATGTTCGTACCCACCCGTGTTACCGGCGATCCGACCGCCGCAGGTCGCGCAGCGCCCTCGCGTTCCGCAAACTCAGGACGAACGCCGCCACCGCGATCAAGAGCCCCACCCCAATCAAGATGTCCTTGATCGGAAATGCCTCTTGGTGACTTCTCGGTGTGGACGGCTCGAGCGGAGGTGCCGGCCTGTCTTCCGCAGGCGCGGTGCTCTCCGAGGGCGCGGCAGCCACGACATCCCCGGGACCGATCACCACTTCCGCGCGGTGTCCTTCGCCGGCCTCGACGATGACCTGGAGGGCCTGCCCCTCGGGCGCCTCGAACTCGAAGACTCCTTCGCGGTTCAGCTGTCCCTCCCGCAGCACCTGCCCATCCGCCCCGCGGACCTGAACGTGTCCCTTCTTCGGCGGCTGGTCTCTGTCGAACCAACTCTCGACACGGACCACCCGGCCGGGAAGGAAGCGGCAGGCAGCGTTGAGCCGGTGCGCCCGCGCGACGCCGGTCCCCCCCAGGAGGACGGCCAGGGCGAGCGTCAGGGCAAGGAATCGACCGCGCATTCCGTTCTCTCCGGGGCCGCCCAGCCGAGCATCTCCGGCTTGACGCGTGCGAGGAAGCCGACCGCGAAGCCCAGGATGGCTCCCTCGATGACGGCCAGCGGCATGTGAATGATGAACGTCAGCAGGGCGAGGCTGTACCAGTTCTCGCGCCCGCCAAGGACCAGGGCGACCGCGTTGAGCAGGACCGTCGCCAGCACCGCCGACTCGCCGACGACGAGGCCGAGCGGAAATTCCGGGGCGTTTTCCAGGCGCCGCTCGGCCCAGGCCGCCAGGGCCGCCAGGGCCGCGGCTCCCGCCAGGGTCGCGGGGTGGAAGGTCACGCGATTGGCCCACGACAGGTCGGCGTCGCCCAGCTGCTTGGGGTTGTTGGTCACCAGGAGCGTGACGGCATAGACGAGGCTCAGGCCGAACGCCAGGGCGCTGCCTGCGACGAGGGCGGCCCGGAACCACGGCCGTCGCAGCCAGGGCAGGCGGCGCAGGCCGGCGAACAGCAGTCCTGCCAGCAGCGCCGGCAGCCCCATGACGACGCTGTTGACGCCGAGCGAGTAGAAACCGCCGTGGCCGAAAAGGGCCGCCTGGAGGAACAGGCCGACCGGCACCGCCAGCAGCGCCCGCCGTCCGAGGATGACGCCAAGGAGGCCGTTGAGGAGCAGGTGGGTGCTCGGGCCGCCCGGAACCTGGACGTGAATCTGCGAGGAGACGAAGAACGCGGCCGTCAGCACGGCGACGCGCGGGATTTCCTCGTCGCGGATGCGCCACGCCCCGAACAGGGCCAGGAGCGCCGCGACCGCGAAGCCGCCCCACTCCCACGGCGGTTGCAGCACGCCGTCGGAGATGTGGACGGCGAATAGTGGCGACATGACGAACCCCAATATGAGACCCCGATCGTCGTTTAGCGGCCGCCCTCGGGGCGGCGCTCAGTCCGCGCCGCCCCGAGGGCGGCCGCTAAACGGGGTTAGCGCTTCTCGTCCACGAAGACCCACAGCGTCGCGCGCCGCAGCACAGGATACTTTTTCCCCTCGCGCTCGCGCTGGCCGCTGTGGTGATGGGCGGTCACCGACCACCAACCCGGGTCGGTCAAGGTGCAGGTGGCGACGCCGTTGGGGTCGGTCTTCACGGCTCGCGTGATCTGCTCGTCGGGCGGCAGCTCCTTCGGCGGGGCCGGGTTGTAGCGCTCGACCTCGACCAGCACCCCGGCGAGCGGTTTGTCCGGGCCGGCGGTCTGGGCCTGGAAGACCAGGCCCGGCTGAAGTCCGTACGGCCGCGTGAGCGGGACGAGTTGGAACGTGTCCGGCGCCGCCGCCTCCCACCCTTTCTGCGCCTCGATGTGCAGCACGACCTTCACCGTGTCCTGAAAGAACTCCTCTTCCTCCTCCATCCAGATCGGCGGCGTTTGCAGGACGAAGACGTAATCGCCGCGCTGCTCGGGCGTGAACTTGAGCCGATACGCCGTGACCTTTTTCCCCTCCGCCGCCGGCACGGTCGTCTTTTCCAGCGATTTCGTCAGGTCGGTCGCCTTGCCGTCGGGGGCGAGCACGGTCACCTTCTCCGGGGCAGGGGCGTCGAACAACTGGTGCTCGAACGGGTGGCCCCACTGGTAGGTCAGAGTCACGGCCTCGCCCTTCTTGACCGAATGCTTCTCCGGCAGGAGCATGTTGTAGTGGGCGCCCACCGAGGCGGCGCTCACGGCGAGCAGTGCCGTGGCCAGGGGGAACAACAAGCGCTTCATGATGTCCTCTTGCCGACGGGCGGCGCGACTCCGTCCTCGCGCCGGGGGACAAGGTCATCATACGAATTTGAAAATCGTCATACCAGAGAGAAGCGTCGCAACCAATCCCGATCGGATACAATGAAAACCGGTGACACCCAACGCGAAATCGAAGAGGCGGTTATGAGC
>DATFNV010000010.1:0-8368 GCA_035266225.1 Gemmataceae bacterium | reverse complement strand
GCGGGGCTGTGGGTACTGCTGTCGATGCTGGAGCTGCTGGAGCATTACGACCTCGACGAACTTCGCCGCTTGGCCAATTTCGCGCGACCCAGTTGTGAGCCGGACGACAGCACTTGACCGAAGTTGTGTAGATACCACAGGGGCAAGCCCGTGGGATTCGCGATGCCACGGGCTTGCCCCGTGGTTGGTCACGCTCGCGGCTACAGCAGGGGAGAGGGAGAGAAAAAAACTTTCTTTCCCCTCGCCTGTAGCTACGACCCTAACGATCCACGGGGCAAGCCCGTGGGATTCACTGCGCTGCCTCCGTCGTCGCCCGCTGTCGCGCCCGCTTCGAGCGCCGCAGGCCGCGCCAGGCGGCCTTGCGCAGTTCTTCCGGGTTCTCCAGCGACCGGCCGACCTTCGCCAACTCCGCCTCGGCCTCTTCACTGGCCGCCGCCGCCAACCCCTCGACCGCCCCCATCCGAGTCTCTTCCGACAGGGCACGGTTATTCGCGACGGCAGCCAGGCCGGCCACGTCGCCCCGAGTCGCCAGGTGCGGCACCGCGACGCCCTGGTAATGCACCTGTCCCGCGGCCCCGCGCAGCGTCTCGGCCAGGGCCGCGCTGCCGCCGCCGGCCACGCGGTTAAACGCCACCCGATCCGACAGGACGCGCCCCGCCACCGCCGGAATGCGCGCCGGGTCGTCGCGTGCAACCGCCTGCGCCGCCGTGGCACGGATTTCCGGGTCGCCGCCGCCGGCCAGTTCTTCCAGCGCCGCGAGGACGGGGGGACTCGGCTTGCTGCCGGCGAGGGCGGCGACGGCCTCGCGCCGCAGCGGACGGTCGAACGGCACGTCGGCGCGGGTCGTGGCGACGGCGATCAGCGTGTCCGCGGCGACGCCGAGCCGGCCCGCCGCCCAGGCGAGGCTGCGCAGTGGCTCCAGGAGGGCGCCCGCCAACTTGCCGGGCTGCGCCCCGCGCCGCGCCTCTTCCTGGCGCCCCTTGTCCCACTCGCCCCACCAGCGGCGCAGGGCGGCCGCGACCGCCGGGCCGCATTCGGGGGCGCCGGCCCGGCCGAGCAGATGCGCCGCCACGCCGGCGGCCGCCGCGTCGGGGCCGGCAACGACGGTTTGCGCCTCGGCCACCGGCAGCGGTTGCCGGCTCAGCAGGATGCCTTTTAGGCGCGCCGCTGTCTCGGAAGAGAGCTTCGGCAGGATTTCGAGCATCCGCCGGGCGTCGCCGTGTTCCTGCAAGCGTCGGAACAGGGCGTCCTGCTCGTCCTCATCGAGGTTCTCGTTCCGTACGGCCGCGTAATCGGGCTCCAGCGAATCCCGGCCCCAGAGGCGGCGGGCGCTGGCCAGGGCGATTTCCAGCAGCCCGGAATCGTCCGCTTCCGCCAACAGGCGCAGTAGCAGATCGCGAGTGGATGGATCGTCATTGTAGCCTAGCAACTCCACCGTGGCCCCCTGGAAGAGGAAATGTGAGTCGGCCGCACGCCGGCGGATCAACTGCCATCCCTCGGGGTGGTCAAACCAGCGGAGGCCGCGGAGGGCGAATGAGGCTGTCACGTCGGTCCCCCGGGCCAAGTCCAGCAACAACTCCAGCAACTCGTGGGCCTTGGCCGACCGGCCCATCCTGCCGATGGCTTCTACGGCCCGCCGTCGCAGGAGGTGCTCGGGGTCGTTGACGATCTTCAGCAGCAGTTCGAGGGCGCGCGGGTCGCCCAGTTCGCCGAGAGCTTCCACCGCACGCTCGCGCAGCAATGGATCGTCCTGCAAATCGACCGCCGCCATCAGGGGACCCAGGCCCTCGGCCCGGCCGCCGCGCCCCAGCCCCTCCGCGACCAGGAACTGCGTCACCGGGTCACGGTGCTTCAGCGCCTTGATGAGCGGCTCAGATGGCCCGCCGCGCTTGCGCAGCCGCCAGCCGACGGCCTCCACCGCGGCATGGCGGACGTCGTCATCGGCGTGGACCGTCAGCACCGCCAGGGCTGGGTCCACTTCCCGCCCCCGCGCCCAGCGCGCCCCGGGCAGGAACCCCAGGAGGTTCTTGTTCGCCTTCAGATCGGTACTGCGCTTCAGCAGCTTGGCGAGGACCGCGTCGTGACGGAGGTGCTGCTTCTGCTCCCAACGGCGATCTGGATTCTCGTCCTCGGGATCCTCGATCTCCTGGTCGAAGCCGCTGACGACGTGGGCCGCCGCCAGCGCAGGCCCGGTCCACTTCTCCGCCATCGCCAGCAGCCGGTCCGCCGTCTCCGGGTTGCGAAACTCAGCGGCCGACTGGAACAGCTCACCGGTCCGTGCCGTGCCTTCCGGGTCGTTCTCGATGCGGTCGAGGAAGGCATTCGCGCCGCGCGGGTCGCCGAGTCCCTGAAGCGCCTCGATCAGTTTTCGCTGCGGCCCCTCTTCCTTCGACTCGCGCAGCAGCTTCACCAGCGCGTCGAACGCCGCCGGGTCCTTCTTGACGGCCAGGGCGAATGCGGCCGACGTCACCACCTTGCGATGGCGCGATTGCAGCGCCTGCCGCAGCAGTTCGCGGGCCTCCGGCGAGCGATCGTATTCGGCGGCGAGCCAATCGACTGCCTGTTTGCGCAGCGGCTCGTGAGAGGCCCCCAGCGCCAGGCCGGCCACGGCGACCAGGCCGCGCCGGGCCGCGAGCAGCTTGGCCGCCTCGGTCGCCAGGTCGTCGGTGCGCGTCCTCAGTGCCTCTTCGAGGACTGCCTGCCCTTCCGCCGAGGCGCCGCCGCCGGCCATCTTCTCCAGGCCGCGGACGCCGACGTCGGTGTGTCCTGCGCCCAGGGCCGCCGCGCCGAGCGTGTCGGCATCCATCCCCAGGGCGGCGAGTTGGTCGAACGCCTGCATGCGCACCGCCTGGTTGGGGTCGCCCAGCGCCTGCACCAGCACCGGCCGGGCCGACGCCGCGCGGCCGCCGGTCGTGGCCATCTCCTGGAGGCGGGACAGCGCCGTCTGCCGCACCCGTACCACCTGTGCCTCAGTGCCGTAGCCGGCCGCGGCGGAGCCGCCCTGTTCGCGCACCAGGCCGACGTAGGCGCCAAACGCCAGGTCCTGCAACTGCTCCGGCGTGTACTGCGGCGCGGGAGCGTTGCGCCCCTTCGCCGCCTCGCGCAACTCCCGGATTTCGTTGGCGAAGCGGGCGGCGTGCAGGGCCCAGGTCTGCTCCCAGGCCGCCGACTCCTTTTCGGAGAGGTAGCGCAGCTGGTGGGCAGTCCGCGCCCGTGCCTTCGCGGAGCCGTGGGCCAGCAGTTCGGCGAGGGTATCGACCGTCTCGGCGGGGACCTTCCAGGCCGGCTCGTCGCCGCGGTCGTTCACCAGCTGCGCGACATAATCGCGGAACAGGGCGGGGCCGGCGCAGCGCTCCAGGGCCCGAGCGGCGGCCAGGCGCACCCGCGCCGACCGCGCCGACAGGCAGGTGAGGCAGCGGGCCGGGGCGCCCAGAGGCGACTTCTGTTCCAACAGCATCTGCACGACCAGCGCCCGCGTCCGCAGCCCCTCGTCGGCGTCATCGAGGAAGAGGGCGAGGCGATCCTCACCGGCCGGCCCCAGGGTCAGGGCAGCGACGAGTTGCTCGTCCTTCGACAACACCTCGGCGGCCTGGGTGGAGAACACCAGTGACGCCACCAGTGGGTCGCCGGCGTAGGCCAGGCCGAGGGCGGCGGCGTACTTCACCTGCGGGTCGGCGTGCTGCAGCGCCTGCCGCAGCGTTTCCGGGTGGTGCGGCAGGGCCGCCCACGCCAGCGCCTTGGCCGCCAGTTTGCGCAGAGACGGCAGCTTGCTTTGCAACAGCGGCACCAGCGGGGCCAGCGCGGCCGGGTCGCCGAGTTCCGCGAGCGCTTCGAGGGCATATTCGGCCAGGGCCAGCCACTCGGCCCGCTGCGGCGAACTCTCCGGCGGCTCGGGGGCGGTGGCCAGGGCCAGCAGCGGAGCCAGGGCCGACGTCTCGCCGTGGCGGGCCAGGGCGCGGGCCGCCCGCGCCCTCACGTCGGCGTGCGGGCTGGCCAGGGCCGCGACCAGCGGGCCGCGGGCGTCCTCGCCGACCAGCGCGGCCAGAGCCAGCTGCCGGACGTCCTTGTCGGCGTCGGCCAGCGCCTTGACGAGCAGCGCCTGGGCCGGCGCCGTGTGCTTCTTGATGAGAGCATCGACCGCCGACTTCCGGACGTCGGCGTATTGCGAGAGAAGGGCGGCCTCCAACGGCGGCAGTTCCTTGTTCTTGGCCACCGCCGTCGTGAACGCCTCCTGGCGCAGCATCGCCTCCGGGTCGTTGTAGAACTCCAGCAGCAGGTTCCAGGCCCACGCCTCGCGGACCTGGGCCATCACCTCGGTCAGCACTTCCATGCGCACGTCGGAATGGACGCTCTGGAGGATGAAGCGCAGCGTGCGGACGCCGCCGCCGGCCGCCTGGAGGTTGAGGGTCGCCTTGAACGCTTCGCCGCGCACCGCGGGGGTGCTGTCGTTGAGGGCGCGGGCGAGCATTTCGAGGGCCGGCCCTGCCTGGTTGGCGTGCTGCGACGACTCGCGCAGGAAGCGGACCAGCGCTTCCAGGCCGCGACGGCGGACGTCCTCGTGGGCGGCGTTGAGGCCGGCGCCGGCGTACTGAAGCGGCTGGGCCGCCTGGAGCTGGCTCAGGGCCGTGAAGGCGGCGTCGCGAACCGCGGCGTCGGTATCGTACAGCAGCGAGCGCAGCCGGTCGGCGGCGCGCGGGTCTTCGAGGGCGGCCAGCGCCCGGCAGACCTCGACGCGCGCCGCGGGATCCTGCTCGCGACTGAGTTGGAGAAGCAGACCGAAGGCGCGCGGGTCGCCGAGCACCGCCAGGCCGCGGGCGCCGCGCAGGCAGGTGTCGAGCGAGCGGCTGGCGGTCGCCTGCAAGAGCGGCGTCAGGTCGTCTTCGCCGAGGCCGGAGGTGGTCCTGGTCATGGGTGATCCACCGGGCCGCTTGCGGCTTCGCACGGCATGCGAAGCCGCAAGCGGCTAACCTTTCTTCGCGGATTCCAATTCGGTCAGTTGCCGATTCAATTCGGGGTCGCGCTGGCGCAGCGCCCGCAGCAGTTTCTCGCGGGTGTGCAGCGACAGCAGGAAGGCGACGCGGCGCACTTCGGGGTCGGGGTCGTCGCCGCGCCAGCGCAGGGCCGCCTGGGCGCGCGGGTCATGCAGCAGCCGCCGCTGGAACAACCGCAGCAGCGCCAGCCGGCGCAGGTCGGCGTGCGGGCTCCCCAGCGCCGTCAGGCTGGCCTCCGGCGAGTCCCGGCCGTGGACCTTTTCCAGGCTCGCCAGGGCCGCGCGCCGCACCTCGGCGACCTTGGACTGCAGCGCCCCCGTCAGTTGCGCCATGGCCTGGTCGTCCTTCGCCGCGAGCGTTTCCAGCGCTTCCACCGCCCGGACGCCGACATCGGCCTTGTCCACCTTCAGCGCCAGGACCAGCGGCCGAAGGTCATTCGGGCCGGCGTGGCGGCGCAGCCCATCGAAGGCGAGCAGGCGCACGGCTTCCTCCTTGTGCTCCAGCCCCTTCTCGAGCGCCTTGGCCGCCCGCGGGTGGGCCGACTCTCCCAGCAACTGGCACGCCAGCAACCGCAGCGCGTGATCGCCGTCGCCGGTCATCTGCGCCGCGATCCGCTTGAGCGCGGCGGCGTCGGCCCACTCGGCCAGCGCCCGCAGCGCCGCCTCGCGCCGCTTGGGATCGCTCTGCGCCAGTTCGTTTTTCGCCCAGGCGTCGGCCCCGTGGACGCAGACAGTGGCGTCGCCGAACTTGCCTTCCTCGTCGAGCTGGAAGAAACGCAGCGTGTTGTCGTCGCAGGCCGCCACCACCTGCGGCTTGCCGTGGACCGGTACGACGGCGAGGGCGACCACCTTGCCGACGCCGTCCTTGAGCGTCACCGGCCGAGCCCCCTTGGCGCGCGGCCAACTCTTGAGCGTGGCGTCGGTGCTGCCGGTGAGGAAGCGGTCGTTCGGCCCAGCGATCAGGGCCGTGATGGGCTGCTCGTGATTGGCGCCGCGGCCGCGATCCTCCGGCTCCAATCGGCCGCGGGCGTGCGTGGAGAGCAATTTCTGGTCGGCCCCCGCGGAGAGGAAGCGCAGCTCATCGGTCTCGAACAGCAGCGCCGTGACAGCCGCCTCGTGCAGCGGTGCGGAGTCGCTCAATTTGAAGGCGGCGGCATCCGTCTCGCACTCGAAGACCGACACGGCCCCTTTCGCGGTCCCCACGGCCAGCCACTGTCCGGTCGGGTCGGTCGCGATGCTGCTCACCGGATCCGGCAACTCCAGGGTCTGCAAGGACGTGCAGTCGCCGCGGGCGATCACGATCACGCGGGCGCCCGCGGCGACGGCGAGCCGATCGTTGGCCAGCGGCGCCAGGGCCACGATAGGCGCGTCAAAGGGTTTGGATGTGCGGCAGGTTGGTGCCCCACCCGCGGAGGCGTGATAGAGGGTCTGGTCGGCGCCGCCGATCCACAGGTCGTCTCCCAGGGCCAGCAAGACCTGCCCGCCGAGCGGCAAGGCGGCTTCGGAGAGGGTCAATTTCTCCGGGTCGAGGCGGGAGAGGGGAGTGGGCTGCCCCTCGGGATGGACGGTGACGAACACCAGGGCGCCGCCGGACGTGACCACGGCCTTCACGTCGCCCCGGTAGGTGAGGTATCTGTCGCTGCCCATGGCGTGCAATCCCCGCTCGTTGCGTCCCTCTGACTCACGCTCCGCACTACCAATACTCGACGGTCAGACCGGGGACTCTCTCGAAGTCCCGACGATTGCGCGAGACCAGGGTGGCAGAATGGGCAACACTGATGGCGGCAATTCTCAGGTCGTGAGTGGGAAGGCGGAGTTTCTGTCGGCGCCACTGTTGAAACAGGTCTTCCGCCCGCGACGTGTAAGGAAGGATTGTTACTTCCCGGAGGGCGTGGAGGGTCCGCTCGAAAAGTTCGTAGACCTGCTCAATCGTGAGGCGTCCCTTTCCTGCCTCCGCTTGACGGATGGCGTTGAGCCGACCGCGGATGATCTCCTCGGCCACCACGACGGGAACTCCCTGTTCCTGCGTGGGAATGAGTGCGGCGCGCCGCACGAACTCGGCGTTTCCCAACAGAATTTCCGTCAGCACGTCGGTGTCGAAGGCCTTCATTCGATCGGCTCGGAGTTTCGTTGTTGGTAGGCTTCTTCGCAAATCTCCCGCAGCGTGGGGTCATCGCGAAACTTCCCCGCCAGACCGGACACACCCCGACGTCCTACTTCCAGCGCCACCAGTTCCCCTTGAACGAGGCGCTGTTCGATGGCAGCTTCCAGTGCGGCGAGCGCCTCGGCGCGTGTCGAGGCCGTGACACGGACATCCGGCGCCCCTACCAGGGTCGCCGCGAACTGCCCATCAACAGGTTGAACAAGAACAGGAAACGTCATCGCAACCTCCTTCGCGGGTAGATCCCCCTGCTCATTGTATCTGGAGCGCCGGATGTCTGTGCCGTATCCGCGTCACCGCCACCAGGCACGCCGCCCGCTCGCTCAGGCCGCGCGAGGTCATGAACTCCTCCAGCAGCGGCATGACCCCGGCTGCGAACTGGGCGTCCTCGATGGCCAAATCGCGCATCACCTCGACCAGTTCCAACTTCGCCCGCCGCGCCGGCAGCGGCTTCAGCTTCTGTGTCGCCTCCGGCGCGTCGGCGGACTTCGGCGGCGGGCCGGGCGGCACCTCGAACAGCACCCGCCGCAGGAACTCGGCCAGGCCCTGCGATTTCCCGGGGAGCTTCTCCGGCCTGTGCGGCACGCCGGGGCCGCGCGGCTCCGGTTCGGCCGCCGCCTTCTTCGCCGCCGGGCCAATCGTCGATGTCGGCGGCACCGGCGGCTTCCAGTCCGCGGTAACACCCCGGTCGCGGTAGACCGCCCACAGCGAGCGAATCACGAAGCCGCGCACCAGCCGGTCGGGGCTCTCCGTCAGCCGGAACATCTCCTCCGGCACCTGCAAGCGCGGCGAGCGGCGGATGATCTGCATCCCCAGTTTGCGCGTCTCGGGATCGGTCGATTCGCAAAATCGGTAGACGGCGTCGGGGGCGAGCGTGTCGGGGTCGATGCGGAAGCGGCGCTTTTCCGGGTCTTCGTCGGCCAGCAGCGCCTCGGCCACGAACTGGCGCACGTCGCCGTGCGGCAGTTCGCTCAGCGCCAGCAGCGCCTCGGCCGGCGGCTTCCAGCGGGCGAACTCGTAGCGGGCCAGCTCCAGGGCGAAATCGCGGAGCGGCTTGCGCGTCTCGGCGAAGAGCGGCTCGACCCGCGCGAAGGTCAGGAAATCGGGCGGCACCTCGGCGCCGGGGTCCACGGGGCGGTCGGTCTGGGCCGGGCCGATCTCGGGGTGGTGGCGCAGGATGTACTTGCGGGCGAACTCGCCGCGGCGGGCCTCCGAAG
>DATFNV010000009.1:0-49011 GCA_035266225.1 Gemmataceae bacterium | reverse complement strand
CGAACGACTCCGTGAGCCCCGACCCCGGCGGCGACCAACTGCCCGGTAACGCCGTCGCTGGCCCCAACACGCGCCACGTCGAGAACGCCGACTACTCGCGCGACGACTTCGCCACCCTCACCACCGCGGACGCCGCGCTGGTGCGGTTGCGGCGCACCAACGAGGCCGCCACCACCACCCGCTCCGTCCGGCCGCCCTTGCCGTACGTCTTCGCCCGCGGCACCGCGTCGAACCTGGACGCCTGGGCCTCCGGCGCCTCGGTGCGAGCGGCGGCCATCGCCGCCACGCGCATTCACCAGGTCGATGCCAGCGGCATGCCCGTCCTCGACGCGAACGGCAACCCGGTCCGACAGGAGGTCGGCCGCGCCAACTCGGTCGGCAAGCACGTCTTCGCTCCCGCAACGGGAACGGGACCGGCGAACTTCTGGCGCCCCGGCGTGATGCCGTTCACGATCAACTCCGACAAGTGGGACGATGACACGCTCCTGCCCGTGGACACCCCGGTCACGGTGGCGATCAAGGCCGGCTCGCTCACGGTCGGCACGGCCCAGACGATCATCGGCAGCTCCGGCGTCGCGGCGACTTCCTTCGGGCAGCCTCCGGCCGCGCTGACTGACTACGACCTGCCGACATTGGCCGCGCGCTTGCCGACCGCGGAGCCACCACTATTGCTCTCCGGGTATGTGCCTATTGTCGCCGTCACGGGTGCTTCGAGCGGGAACGTGATCGGCTTTGGCTTTCTGGATATCGACCCGACCTCGGTGACCTCCACGAGCTTCACGATGACCAAGCGGGACGGCCAGGTCGCTTCGTCCAACGCCTCGGTGGCACTGACTGCGCCGCTGCCGGCCGGCACCGACGTCGGCGATCTGATGACGCAACACATGGACCCCATCACCGGCTTCAAGCACAGCCTGCTGGTGCCGGTCCTCGTCCGTTCGATGGGCCCTGCGAGATAACCTTGAGCCGTAACCCCAACATCTTGATCGTCGGCCCCGACGCCACGGCCATTCGGGCCGAATTTGAGGCGGCCCTGGAGGGCTTCGCCGACCTGCGCCCCGTCGTCCACGCCGTCGCCGACTGCCGGCAGGGCGTCGAGGCCGCGCGCAGCCGACACCCGGAGCTGGTCCTCGTCGAGATGACGAAGAGTCTGCGGGCCCTGACAGAATTCGTCGAGGACACCGCCTCGGCCGCCCCCGATTCCGTGGTCGCCGCCGTCTACCGACCCGACGTCTTCGGCCCCGACGTCTCCGAGAGTGCCGTCCTCATCGAGGCCATGCGCGCCGGCGTCCGCGACTTCCTGCGCCGGCCGCTGTCGCGGGCCGACCTCGAAGGACTTTTCGGGCGCACCTTGGGGAAAAGGCCGACGAGTGGCGGCCGGCTCGGCAAGGTCGTCTCCTTCATCAGCAACAAGGGCGGGGTCGGGAAATCGACCCTGGCGGTCAACGTCGCTTGCGGCCTGGCCAGGCGCCAGCCCGAGCGCGTGCTGCTCATCGACGCCTCGCTGCAAATGGGCGTCTGTGCTCCGCTGCTCGACCTGCAGCCGCTCGCCACCCTCACCGACGCCGTCAAGGAGCGCGACCGCCTCGACGAGACGCTCATCCGCAAGCTGGCGACGCGGCACCACTGCGGCCTCGACCTGCTCGCCGCCCCCGCCGACGCCATCGAGGCGGCGCGCGTGGACGACGAGGTCATGGCCCGCATCGTGACGCAGGCTCGCCGCGCTTACGACTACGTCATCGTCGATACCTTCCCGATGCTCGATCGCGTCATGATGGCCGTCCTCGACCTGAGCGACCGGACCTACATCGTGCTGGACAGCGTGGTGCCCACGGTGCTTGGCGCCGTCAAGCTGATCGACCTGCTGGACGAACTGGGCTTTTCGACGCAGCGGCAGCGCGTCATTCTCAACCGCCATTCGCGCTGGGGGGCGTCGCTGAAGCCGTCCGACGTGGCCGAGCGCCTGGGTCGGACCATCGATTACGTCGTGCCCGACGACAAGAAGGTCCTCACGGCGGCGAACACGGGCCGGCCGCACATCCTGAGCGCCGGCCGCTGGTTCGGCTTCGGCCCGGCCGTGCGGCGAATCATCGACGACATGGCGGACATCAAGGCGCAGCGCGTCCGGGCGCGCGAGCGGCCGCGGCCCGAGCCGACCGCCAACGGCCGGCCGGCGGACGCGGCGGCGGTCCCCGAGGTCCTGCCGGCTCCTGAGGGGGAGGTCAGTCCGTGAGCGCCAATCGCATCGAGGGGCAAGGGCACGACCCGGCGCGAGCGCGCGACCTGATCGGCGGCTCACACCTGGCCCTGCCCGCTGGCCGCGTCAAGGAGAAGCCGGCGGCGAAGAAGGAGCGCGTCGAGCGCACCCCCGAACGGCCGCGGCCGGCGGCGACCGAGTACCTCGGCGTCAAGGGCGAGCTGCACCAGCGCCTGCTCGACGAGATCGACCGGCGCAACCTGCTCGGGGCCGGCGAGGATGCCCTGACCGAGGTGGTGCGCGAGTTCGTCACCGGCGTGCTGGAGACGGAAGACCTGCCGCTCAACGAGCAGGAGCGCAAGCGCCTCGTCGATGACCTGATGGAGGAGACGCTCGGCGTCGGGCCGCTGGCGCCCTTGATGGCCGACCCGGCGGTGACCGACATCCTCGTCAACGGGCCGCACCAGGTCTACGTCGAGCGCTTCGGCCGGCTGGAGCCGACCGAGGTGCGTTTCCGCGACTCCGAGCACCTGCTGCGCATCATCCAGCGCATCGCCGCCCGGGTCGGCCGGCACGTCGATGAGTCGTCGCCGATGGTGGACGCGCGCCTGCCCGACGGCAGCCGCGTCAACGCCACCATCCCGCCGGTGGCGCTGGACGGGCCGACGCTGTCGGTTCGCCGCTTCGGCCGGCATCGGCTGCGCCGCGACGACCTGCTGCGCCTGGGCATGCTGTCCGACGCGATGAAGTCGTTCCTCCAATTCGCCGTAGTCGGCCGCAAGAACGTGCTGATCTCCGGCGGTACCGGCGCCGGCAAGACGACGTTCCTCGGCGCCGTGGCCGAATCGATCCCGGCGGCCGAGCGCATCGTGACCATCGAGGACGCGGCGGAGCTGGTGCTCGATCAGCGGCACGTCGTACGTCTGGAGACGCGGCCGCCGAACGTGGAGGGCCGGGGCCGCATCAGTGCCCGCGAGCTGGTCATTAACAGCCTGCGCATGCGACCGGACCGGATCATCGTCGGCGAGGTGCGCGGCGGCGAGGCGCTGGACATGCTGCAGGCCATGAACACCGGCCACGACGGCAGCCTGACGACCATCCACGCCAACTCGCCGCGCGACGCCCTGGCCCGCCTGGAGACGATGGTGCTGATGGCCGGCCTCGACCTGCCGTCGCGGGCCATCCGCGAGCAGATCACGTCGGCGCTGCAGCTGATCGTCCACGTCAAGCGCTACGAGGACGGCGTGCGCCGCGTGCAGAGCATCGCGGAGATCACCGGGCTGGAGGGGCTGACGCCGACGACGCAGGAGATCTTCCATTTCGAGCGCCGCGGCCGCAAGGGCCGCGCGGTGGTCGGCGAGTTCACGGCCACGGGCATCGTGCCGCGCCTCGTCGAGGAGATGCGCGAGCGCGACGTCGAGGTGCCCCTGGCCCTGTTCCAGAAGCCGAAGGCCGCCGCCCCGAAGCCGCCGGAGTGGGGCGACAATGACTGAAGCGATCGTCTTGCTGACTCTGGCGCTGGGCCTGGCGGCCGTGGTCTACTTCGTCATGGTCTGGCGCGTGCGCCGGCTGGCGCTGCGCCGGCTGGCGGAGTCGGTCGAGGCCGCCGAGGAGGCCGAGCCGGCCGAGGAAGAATTGACGGCGGTCTTCGTCCGGCGGCATTACATCCTCCCGTGGGTCGGCGCCGCCCTCGTCGGAGTGGTGATTTACTTCGTCGGCGTCCACTGGGTCTTCTGCGGGACACTGGCGATGCTCCTGGGGCTGTTCGGCGGGCAGGTGGATAGGTTCCGCGTGGACCGCAAGACAGCGCGCATCGAGGAGCAGCTGGCGGACGCCATCGACCTGATGATCGGCGCGCTGCAGGGCGGCGGCAGCGTGCTGAGGGCGATGGAGGTGGCCGTGGAAGAGGCCCGCGGCCCGCTGAAGCCGCAGCTCGCCGAGGTGGTGGGCCGCATCCGCCTGGGCGACGAGACGCCCGCCGTGCTGCACGCCCTGGAGCGGCGCGTGCCGCTGGAGACGTTCCGCCTGTTCGCGTCGGCGCTGACGGTCCACTGGGAGACGGGCGGCAGCCTGACGCCGGCCCTGTCCACGGTGGGTCGCACCATCCGCGACCGCATCGAATTGTCGCGCCGGGTGCGTTCGCTTTCGACGCACGCGCGCGTCTCGACGATGGCGATCCTCCTGACGACCTACTTCATCGCGGTGGTGATCTGGCGCAGCGACCCCGAGCGAATGGTGAAGTTCCTGTCCTCGACGGTCGGCCGCGGCCTGGCCGCCGGGGCCATCGTGCTGCAGGCCGTCGGCGTGGTGTGGACCTCGGCCATTAGCCGGGTGAAGTTTTGAAGCCGCTTGCGGCTTCGCACGATCTGCGAATCCGCAAGCGGCAAGGCGACTCCCATGACGTTCAACCTCCCCGCGATCCTGTTCGGCGGCGGCGCGGCCTTGCTGGCGCTGTACCTTTTCGGCCGCTCCTGGCTGGTCCGTCGCCGCAGTCGCGCGCGCATCTTCGAGAGTCTGCCCGAGGCGGCGCCGGGACCCGTGGCCGCCGCGGAGGACGAGCCGGGTTTCCTGGCCCGCTGGCTGGGGTTGGCCGGCTTTCGCCGGCCGGGCGCCGTCGCCGCGTTCGTCGGCTCGACCCTGCTGCTAATCGCTGTCGGGCTGGCCGGTGCCCTCCTCATCTACCTCACGGGCACAGTGCGTCGCGGCGTCGCCGTCCTTGGGCTCGTCCCCGGCGGCATCGGCGACCTGTTCTTGCCGGCGGTGTACGGCTTTCCGTGGATCCTCTTCGCCGTTCTCTCGGCCCTCCCGTGGCTCTACGTCCGTTCGGCCCGCAAGAAGCGCGTCGAGGCGGTCGAGCAGGACCTGCCGGTGACGCTGGAGCTGCTGGCCAGCCTCGCCGAGGCCGGCATCGGCTTCGACGCCGCCCTCGACCGCATCCTTTCGTCACAGCCCGCCGAGCGACCCCTCGCCGTGGAGCTGCGGGCCTTTCAGATCGAGTTGCTGGCCGGCCGGCCGCGCGTGCAGTGCCTGCGCCGCCTCGCCCGTCGGTTGGAGGTGTCGTCGCTCACCGTCTTCGTGTCGGCGCTGGTGCAGGCGGCACAGGTCGGCGCCGGCATCGCCGACGTGCTGCGCCGCCAGGCGGAGGACCTGCGCCACCGCCGCCGCGAACGGGCGCTCCAGATCGCCTCGGCCCTGCCGGTCAAGCTGCTGGTGCCGCTGGTCGCTTGCTTCATGCCGGGCCTGGCCGTCGCCATGCTCGGGCCGACGTTCTACGAGTTCTTCCAGTTCGTCGATAACCTGCTGCGGAACCGAGGGCTCCTGCGATGACCTCCGCATGGTGCCTGCTCCGCCGCGACACCGGCGCGGTGGTCGTCGAAGACCTGGAGATTGCGGCTGGCTTCTGGTCGCGCTTCGTCGGCCTCCAGTTCCGCGCCTCCCTTAAGCCGGGGGCCGGGCTCCTGCTGGTGCCCTGCTCGTCCATTCATACTTTCTTTGTCCGCTTCCCCCTCGACGTGGTCATGATCGACGAGCGCGGCACGGTGGTCGGCGCGCGCCGCGCCGTCAAACCCTGGCGGGTCGTGCTGGCGGCGCGGCGGACACACGCCATTCTCGAAATGCCGCCGGGCGGGCAGGAAATAGCGGCCGGGACCACGCTCCGCCTCGCCCGGGGAGATGGGACGGCTTCCGCCCCGCCGGCCGCCGTCGCGTTCCTGGCAGAAGTTTAGCCGCGACCCGGAGGGGAGCGCGACGTCACTTGCCCTCGATGAGGGCCCTGGCCTCCCGCCCGAGCAGCTCCAGCTCCAGGTTTTCCCACGGCTGTCCCTGATCCGGCCTGGGGGGCACGATCCGGGCGAGCGTCTTGCGGGCCTCGCCCGTCTCTCCCAGGCGGTGCTGCGCCATGGCCAGGAACAAGAAGTCCTGCATCGACGCCTCGCCTTTGTCCAGGGCGATCCCCTCGTTGAGCCGCGCCACCGCCTCCTTGTATTGGCCCGCCCGGTAGAGAATGGCTCCCAGCGTGTTCAGGAGGGCATGCTTGACCGGGTCCGGGGCCTCGCTCACGACCAGCTCGGCCAGGGCGACGAGCCGCGCGTAGTCGCCGACCGCGTCCGGACCCAGGGCACAGACCCAGGCGACGTTGATCGCCACACCCAGGTTCGGCTTGGGGCTGGTCCTGTCGAGTCGTTCGAGGGGGGTGGCGCAGAGCTTGCGATACCCCTCCGTGTCGTCCAACTTCAAACGCACCAGGGCATGGTGATGCCAGGCCGCGAGCGAACAGGGCCCTCGCTCGTCGGCCTGGGTGTAAGCCGTCACGGCCTTCTCCCACTGGCCCCGGGCGAAATGCTCCTCCGCCCGCTGCACCAGGAAGTCGCTGTCGGCCCCACCCCGTACCGCCCGGTCCAGGTCCGCTTGGCGCTCGTCCACCTTGCCGAGTTGGCCCCAAAATCTGAAAAGAATCTGAAAAGAGAATCTGAAAAGCTGCCATGTAGGAATTGGGGCGGCCGATAACTACGGAGCCTCCACGGGCCGCTGGGCGCGCGGTTTTCAAAGAGTCAGAGGGTGCCAATAAGGGGCCAACGAGCCATCTCTCTCGTATCGGTGGTCACGTATCGCCAGACTGGTAAATCAGGGGAGTGACCCCACGCTGCCTCATAAGGCGTTGGTGACCCGAGAGAGCGCCAAGCTTTTCTGAGGGTTTGCCCCTTGGGGACGAAAGGCGTTCTCGGCTCGGCGGCCCCACTCGGCTACGTGAGGTCCTTCTCCCCTGACCCCGTCGATTCTACCCCGCCGATGCCCAGCCTGGCCAGCACAATCGGCAGGATGTCGCCCAGGACCTGCGGGCCACGGCGGCCGCCCGCCTGGATCGTCTCGAGTTCCTGGTGCAGCGGCTGGGCTTCGGCCCGGTGCTCAGCGCGCGGGAGCTGCTCGACCGCCGCCTGGAGGTCGCGCAGGAAGGACGGCGTGTCCGTCCCGTGCTCGCGATGGAACTCCATCAGCTTCTGAAGGACGTAGTGCCGCTCCTGGAAGGGCGGAAAAGGGGACAGCGTGAAAGGGCGGAAAAGGGGACAGCGTGAATTGTTTTTCGTTGTTATTTGACTGCCCTCCCAAGCCAGCCAGGCAATGAGTATGGAATCGGTATACCTGGAAACGACGTTTATCAGCTACCTGGTTGCTCGTCCCAGTCGTGACCTGCTTGTCGCCGCGCACCAACAGGCGACGCAGGAATGGTGGGCGAATCGACGGATCGAGTTTGAGAATTGTGTCTCCCAGGTCGTCATCGGCGAAGCCTCTGCCGGCGATCCAGCGGAGGTGCAAAAGAGACTGGCAATCATTGACGGTCTGCCAACTATCGAAATCACGGAGGACGCCGAATCGTTGACCGAGGCCATCATGGCTGCTGGCATACTTCCGCCCCACGCTGTTCGTGACGCCGCGCACGTTGCCGTTGCGGTTGTTCATGGGATTGATTATCTGCTGACCTGGAATTGCAAGCACTTGGCAAACGCACAGATCGCGCGGAGAATAGCATCGGTGTGTGAGAAGCTGGGGCACCGGATGCCGATTATCTGTACGCCCGAAGAACTCATGGGAGCATAATGTCATGTGGCAAGACCCGATCGTCGAGGACGTCCATCGAATACGTGAAAAGCTGGCGGCGGAATTCAACTTTGACGTCAAGGCGATCTTCGCGGATCTCCGGAAGAGTCAGGCTTCTTGGGGCGGAAGGCTTGTACCGCAAAAAAAACGAGCCGAACCAACGG
Organism: Gemmataceae bacterium; assembly: GCA_035266225.1. Taxonomy (GTDB): domain Bacteria; phylum Planctomycetota; class Planctomycetia; order Gemmatales; family Gemmataceae; genus DATFNV01. The sequence continues at coordinate 41,055 of DATFNV010000009.1, read as the reverse complement.
CTGAAGCTGACCGGGGCCGCCATTCCGGCTCTGCGGGGTCAACGTCCTCCGAGGCGGCCCCGGCAGCTTAGCCTGAGCGTTCGGGTGCGACACGAGGTCGCCGATGTAGCTGTGCTGAGACACTTGGATAGTGCCGACAGCACCTGTTGTTCTGCCAACAGTATCCTACCGGGATAATAAGCCCCGGGACAACGTAGCCTCCTCCCTCGGGAGGGCAGCCAAGGCGTGAGCCGTAACTGCGACTGCCAGCAGCAATGGTGGTTGGGAACCAGGATCGAGTGGTATGGCCAACCCAGGTAAAGCATCGTAGGCGTCGTCACACAGAACAAGCGCAAGCTGCTGAACCGCTTGGACCAAAAGGTAAGTGGCCAGGTGCCAGGTCCGGGGGCCCCGAACTCCTCCGGCGCAGATGTCGAGCCACCGGCGTAGAGATGCGTCCTATCCACTCGGGGACATCGGCGGAACGTGGTAAGCCTGTTGTCCTCCCTGCCCCGTAATCCAAGGGGGTCGAGGGAAAGCGATCTGCAAAGTGAGCCGACAGGGCAGCGGGTAAAGGAGGAGGGAGAAAGCGAATGCCGTTCTGTAATGGGACGGATAGGGGTTGCAACATCACCCTGCCGCGCAAGCGGGCAGACTTCCCTCTGGTCTGGCATCACGAGAGAACCTGGCAAACAGACTTCAGGGAGCGACGCAGATATGTCGGCAGCGGCAACGCTTGCTGGTGCGGCTCCCAACCCTGGCGACAGGGTTTGTCTGCTCCAGGCGCGTATCGTGAAGGTCTCTTCCGGCAAGCGGCAGCGGCCCGAGTCTGTACGATTCGGCCACCCCGTGGTACAATTCGTCTGCTTGGGGGGTCTCGTACTCCCCCCACGGCCGACCGGGAAGTAACGGCACATCAACGTGAAACCGGATCGGACTGCTTGCCCCGAGGTGGTGACGGGTTGCACCGGCCACCGTCAGCCGCTGCGGCATGACCCGTAGGGGGAGGGACCGCGTTCTGCAAGGGGCGTTTGCCAAGGCTTGAGCTGCATGCATCGGAACGGTGCCCGTGCAGTTCTTAGGGGAGGAGGGGTTGGCAACAGCCCCTCCTTACCCGACCGGCTGGGGAGGATGCGGATGGTGCCTCTTCGCTTCGAGGTCACATTGAACGGTCGCGTTCTCTGTGTCGCTGGAATGAATCGAAACGGGATCGTGATGGTCACAGTGGGATCCGAGAATTGGCCAGGGCCAGATCCTGGGGAATCCGCCCGGGGAACGCCTCCCGGGGAGGAGAACACCGTTTTCGTCCACGGCTACACGGATGGCGACGATGATTGGCGATGGGTCCATGAACGCATTAGTGCCGGGGATGAGATCCTCATCCGCGTGCTGCCAACCGGTCCGTATGACCCGCCTAACGAGGTGCTGCCTCCATGCGAGGCCGGCGACGACGGCGAGGACGACGGCTGAAAGCGCCGCCGAACCAGTCGCTGCCCCTGACCGGGGCCGCAATACTGGTTTCACGCGATAGCCGGCGCGACTCGCGCCCTCGACGCCGCTGGCGCCACTGACCTGGGCCGCCGCTATCTCTTTGGCCCGGTCACGGCCGACTTCGCCGAGGAGAAGCTGCGCGCCCCGCGCTGATCGGGCGACTGCCTCGGCTTCGGCGCCGCCGGCGCCACCGAGCGGCGCCTGGGCGGCGAGGGATGCGTGTCCGCAAGACGGCCCCTCGTCGAGCAGCCCTTTCCGCTCCCGGGCCGCGCCGCTATCCTTTACTCTTTCGTGAGCCGTCTGACTTCGGAAAGGAGCCCCCTCATGGGAGCCCGTCGTATTCGCCGCGAGCAGCGCCAGTTCGACATGGCCCTGTCGCGCCGTACCAACAGCCCGCGCAAGGTCGCCGAGCGCGCCCGCCGCGACGCCCGCATGATCGAAACCGTGAAGAAGGGCAAACTGCCCTTCATCCCGCCGGTCATGAGCTGGCTGAGCGTGAAGCTGGACAAGCCGTCGCGGCAAATCACACAGCAGGACGTGGAGCAACTGGTCAGCGCGAAGTAGCCGCGCCCTCCGCCCCCGGCCGGTGGATGGCGCAGTACCAGAAGCGGCGCGGGAACAGCGGCAGCCGGTCGCGCAGGATGGCGGGCAGCCAGCGACCCGGGTAGCGCTGCCAGCCCCAGCGCCGGAGCACCGCGGGTCGGGTGCAGAAGCTGCACCGGGCCGGCATCCCGCCGTCGTCGCACAGCCCCGCCTCCTCGCGCCGCCGGGCGTGGGCGTCGATCTCCGCCGCCGTCACGCCGCGCTGCCGCAGCTCCTCCTCGATGATGCCGAGGGCGTCCGGCTCCATTTTGTCACGATACACCGTGACCCGATCCAGCAGGTCTTCCGTGTCGGACTGGCGGACGTTCTGGCGAACCCGTTCCCGGTCGTACTGATGCATGGCGCCTCCTTCCCCTGTTCTTGCCGGGCGGCACGACTTTGGGAACCATCGCCCCTGCCGGCCCGTCAGAAGGCAGTGCCGGCATGCCATTTGACATCCCGGCGCACCTTCACTTAAGATAGAGACACGATTCTGCCAAAGTCGGCCTTAAGAGGGAACCAACGATGGCCCACTCAGCTTGTCGATGCGCGCGTCCGGGGCGGCTACTATCCCTGGCGGGCATTCTCTCACTCGGCGGCAGCTTGTTGCTCCCGAGCGCGCACGCCGCCCAGAAGGAGACGGCCAAGGCGCCCCCGGCCACTGGTGGCGACCCGACTGAGGTCGTCAAACTCATCGACGAGACGCTCAAGTCGTCCTGGGAAGACAACAAGATCACGCCGGCTCTCCGCTGCGAAGACCACGAGTTCATCCGCCGGGCCTCGCTTGACATCATCGGCCGCATCGCCACGCCGGCCGAGATCAAGACCTACATGGACGACCCGGCCAAGGACCGCCGGCAGAAGCTCATCGAGCGCCTCCTCAAGAGCGAGGACTACGCCAAGAACTGGGGCAACATCTGGGCCAACTGGCTGCTGACCCGCACCGGCGCCTTCGGCCGCGGCCAGTACCACGACGGGACGCAGCTCTGGCTCGAGGAGCAGTTCTCCCTCAACAAGCCCTTTCACGAGATCGTCAAGGCCCTCATTACCGCCGAGGGCAAGAACACCGACAACCCCGCGGTCAATTTCATTCTGGCCCACGTCGGCGAGAATTCCCCCAAGGGCGAGGAGCGCGAGGGCGGCCAGTTCACCATGGTGCCGATCACCTCGCGCATGAGCCGGCTCTTCCTCGGCATTCAGACGCAATGCACGCAGTGCCACGACCATCCCTTCGGGAAGCTCAAGCAGCACCACTTCTGGGGCATCAACGCCTTCCTCCGCCAGGTGCGGCGCGAGGGAACCCCGCCGCTCCCCGGCAACCGCATGATGACCTTCGGGCCGCTCACCTTGCGCGACGACGTCACGGTGAACGAGGACGCCCAGGTCTTCTTCGAGACGCGCAACGCCAAGCTGCTGCCGGCCAAGGCGCAGTTCATCGACGGCACCAAGATCACCAGCGAGGACCACGATGGCAAGAAGGTGCCGATCCAGGGCAAGGCCCGCCGCGAGGAGCTGGCCCGCCTGATCATCGAGCACCCGAACTTCCCCAAGGCCCAGGTCAACCGCATGTGGGCCCACTTCTTCGCCCGAGGCTTCGTCAACCCCATCGACGACTTCCACGAAAAGAACGAGCCGTCGCACCCGGAGCTGCTGGAGGAAATGGCCAAGCGCTACCGCCACTACGGCTTCAACCAGAAAGACCTCATCCGCTGGATCTGCAACAGTGAGGCGTACAACCTGAGTTGCGTCAGCAACAAGACCAACGAGAAGCCCGAAGCCGAGCAGCTCTTCAGCCGCATGCTGCCCAAGGCGATGAGCCCCGAGGAGCTGTTCGAGTCGCTGATGATCGCCACCGGGCAGACCATGACCAAGGACGAGAAAAGCAAGAGGCGCGCGGACTGGCTGGGCAACCTCATCAGCAACTTCGGCGACGACGAGGGCAACGAGGTCAGCTTCAACGGCACCGTGGTGCAGGCGCTGATGATGATGAACGGCAGCGACCTGAACACGGCCATCGCCCCCGGCAAGGACGAGGGCAACGTGGCCAAGATCGTCAAGGAGCACAAGGGCAACGGCCGGGCGATCGTTCGCGAGCTGTACCTGCTCACCCTCAACCGCCCGCCGGCCACGAAGGAGTTGGAGAAGATCTACCAGGCCATGCAACAAATGCGGACCAGGGACAAAGACATCATGGCGCCCTACCAGGATTTGCTGTGGGCGCTGCTCAACAGTAATGAGTTCATGTTGAACCATTGATCGCGAGGCACGACGTCAGACCGCCTCGCCGCTACCCGTTTCCTCACCGGCCCTTGCGTCGTTCAGTACGGCGCGAGGGCCGGCATCGTCCTGGGGGGTGTTACGCGAAGTGTTACGTTGCGGGCCCAGAACGGCCTCTTCCACGGCCTGATCGACGTTGGCGTAGTAGTCCATCGTGATCGCGATGTTGCTGTGCCGCATCAGCTTCTGGAGCACCTGCGCCGACACCCTCCCGGCGTAGCGGCAGCCGAACCCCCTCCGCAGCGTCTTCATGGTCACCTTGACGCCGGCGGCCTTGGCCACGGCCCCGACGCGGCAGGACAGGGCCGAGCGGCTGAGCGGCCCCCCGCCCCGCAGGGAGACGAACCGGAACACCTTCCGCCCCCGCCGCGGCAGCGCCTGGAGGGACTCGGCGAGCAGCGGGTCGAGCGGGAGCCACTGGTCCTCGACGGCCTTGACGAACTCCGCCGGTAGGACGATTCGCCGCCGGTCGAAGTCCAGGTAGGGCGCCTCGTCGGTCTCCTCCCACTCCAGTTCCAGGGCCTCGCCGAGGCGCAGGCCGGCCAGCCAGCCGGCCAGGAGGAACACCCTCATGTTGTCGTCGGGCGCCTTCTCGATCAGGCGCTCGAACACCTCGGCCGCGACGGGTTGCGGCTTCTTCTTGGGGACCTTGACCGAGGGGAACTTCGGGCACCGGGGCAGCAGGCCCTGATCTTCCGCCCAGCGCAGGGCGGTGTGCAGGAACTGCAGCCGCACCTTGATCGTGCTGGCCTGCATCGTCTCCCCGCCGTTGCCCGGTTCCTTGCGGAGGCCGGCGGCGAAGGCCGAGATGGTCTGCTCGGTGACCGACCGCAGCCGCTTCGGGTTGCAGACCCGCTCGAAGAGGCTGAAGGCGTTGCCGTACACCTTCCGGGTCTCCTCGCGCAGGGCCGCGACGTACTGGTCCTCGAACAGCTCGCGGAAGCGCTCCCACGTCATGCGGGACGCCTCCTGATACCGCCCGTGGTTCAGCTCGTACTCCAGGTCGGCCCGTGCCTGCTCGGCTTCCCTCTCGTCGCCGGTCCCCGCCGAGCGGCTCTTGCGCCGTCCGGTGTCGGGGTCGATCCATTGCAGCATGAGGTGCGCGCGGTCCTTGAACCGCTGCGCCCAGACGGTAACGCGCCTCTCTGGCATCTGCGCCCTCCGAGGTGTAGGATGCCACGGACAGCTCTTGTGGAAACGGCGGCCGGCGCGTCCGTGGCGATGCGCCGGCCGCCGGCGTTTCGTGCCTGATCCCGACGCCGCGCCGCGGTGCTGATGACACCCGGCGCGGCGTTCCCATTTCACGACGTCACTTCCCCTTCGCCAGTTCTGCCAACGTCACCTTCGCCAGCCCCTCGCGCACCAGCGCCGCCGCCTCGTCGCACACCGCCTGCAGCCGCTTGTCGAAGGCGGCCTCTTTCCACTCGCTCACGTCGTGCGTGGCACCGCGGATCGGCGCGTCCACAGCCTCGATTACCTCCAGCAGGGTCACCTCTTTCGCCGGGCGGGCCAGCCTGTAGCCGCCGTGCGGCCCCTTGAGCGAGCGGAGGATGCCGACGTCCACCAGGGGCTTGAGCACCTTGAGGAGGGACTTCTCGGGTATGCCCTCGGCGGCGGCGATGTTGTGCGACGCGACCGTTGCGTCCGGCTTCTCGCGGGCGAGGTAGGCAAGGGTAGTCAGGGCGTACCTGCTGGCGCGGGTCAACTTCATCAGGTCACGTCACCTGTTGGCGGGTGAGGATGCCGCGGGCCTGCGCCGGCAGGGGCGCGGTGGGTTGGTTCACCTTGGTTCACGGTCTGCGGGATCGCCTGTCTTCGCGGGCGCGCCGGCGTTCGCCTTGCCGGGGCAGCCGATGCGCACCTCGGTGACGTTCACGGCCCCCTGGTCGAGGCGGCTGGCCATGTCGTACTTGGAGAGGACGCGCACGCCGGGGCCGTCGGCGCCGGTGACCTGCCCAATGAACAAGCCGTCGTGCCAGATCTCCACGACGACCGCCCCGGGTATCAGCGCGTGCTCGCCGATCCGCAGTTCGCTTTTCATCGTCACTTCCCTCTCGGCTTGCGGGCCTTCGGCTTCGGCGCGGCGGGCGGCGGGGTCGGCGCTGAGGCTCGCTTCTTCGGCCTGGCCGCGGCGCCGGGGGCCTCGTCGGCCATGTCCTCGCAACCCGCGAACGCCTCGCACGTCACCCCAAGAGCGCGGGCGATCTTCACGACCGCGGCGAAGGAGGGCTTGCGCCTCCCGAGGCCGTACTCGTGGACGGAGGAAAACGAGACGCCGCTGGCTTCGGCGAGCTTGGCTTCGCTCAGGCCCGCGGCGTCCCTCAGCTGGCGCAGCTTCTCGGCAAACCTCATGTCTGACTTGCCCTCTCACGGGTCGCTGGGTCGCTTCTAATTGTAGCGACAATCGCCACTTGGTGGCAATCCAGAACAAATCGACAAGGTACTATTGCCATCAGTGGCTAAAGCCACTACAATGACAGTGTCCTCTGTGACGCTCTCGGTTCTTTGACAACCCGGCCCCGGCAAAAGCCTCAGCGATCACGTCAAGCGGCGAATGTACCCGGGGCAGCAGGAACGGCCGCACGTCGTCAACCTCCTCGCGGTGCGGCCGGGCAACGCCCCTCCGGGGGCGGCTAATGACGACGGGGCGAGCTGGCCCACGAAAACGCAGCTACCAGGGGAGCCAAGGGAAGTGTGGCCTAGGGGTGTCGCCCCGAACGCAGCGACACGCGGGGCAGCGCCGCGATAACGTGCGGTCCGAAGACGGGACTGAAACGTCACCCCGACCCGGGGGCTAACGAGGCACGCGACGACGGCGGCAATGGTCGATTTCCCGGAGACGGTCAACCGCGGTGGCAGCCCGTGGCGGGACACTGGATCGGAACGAGAACGAGAGGCAATAAGTTGGGGCGGCGCTGGTTGCAACAGCCCGCCCCCGGCCTTCCTTCCTGTGAAAGGAACGCGACGTGAACGCTACCCTGACCCGCCCGGCCCGTCAACGCAAGCCGCTCTCACCCGTGAACGTCCGGGCCCGCTTCGTCGGCGGGGCGACCCGCCAGGACGTGCTCGACGGGGCCGCGGTCCTGTCCATCACCGACCTGACCACGCGCGAGGAGGCGGCCTACTGGCTCGAGGCCGTGTATGACGGCGAGCGCTGCGTGGCCTTCCGCCTCCGCAAGTTCGGCGGGGAGGAACAGTACGACCTGCCCCGCGACCTGTCCTCATGCGACTGCCCTGACGGTATCTATCGCGCGGAGCGCCCGGGCGGCTGCCGTCACATGGCGGCGCTGCGGCAAGCCCTCCCCACGGTCGCCAGGGCGGGGCCGGTGCTGCTGGTGCCGGTCCTGCCCCCGGCGCCGCCGCGGCCGGCGGACCGGAAGACGGAGCGCCTGGAGGCGATGCCCCCCGCCGCCGAGTAGTCACGTCCCGGCCGGCCGGGGAGCCGCCCGCCCCCGCCGGCCTTCACCTTCACCCGACGGGAGATTCACCGATGCGGACGCTCGCCACGTGCAGCTTCTGCCACGCGCTGGGAGAGCCCGGCTCCCCCTGCCCCGACTGCGGCCACCAGGTCGGCGTGAGCCGGCTGGACTGCCGTTGCCCCGCCTGCGCCCCCCAGACGACGGCCGTGCGCGGCCGCTTCGTGTGCCGCGTCTGCCACGTCAACTCGGTGGACGCGCTCGGCGGCTTCGACACCTGCGCCGACTGCCTCGACCGGCAGTGATCGGCGGACCAGAGAAGAGGCGCTCGCCCTGCGTTTGTAGTCGCCTGACCACATTTCACGCGAAAGGAAGGTCCCATGTTCGGCTTGACCACGCTGCGCAACGCCGTCGCCCGCCTCGCCGCCAACCTCGCCGGCCTGGCGGACACCGTGGCGGACGTCAACGCGCACCTCCGCCAACGGGCGGCCCTCGACGGTCCCGACGACGCCCTGGCCCTGCCCTCACCCGTGCCCGTCCCCGCGTCCAGGGTCGCTCAGGACGCGACGGGCGGGGTGGACGGCCCGGAAGCCGTCCCGGCGCCGCCGGCGGCCGCCCGCAACGGCCACGGCCGGCGCAAGTCGGCGGCCGCCGCGGAGGCGTAGCGGGGCCGGGGTCAGCACTTCGGCCAGGGACGGCCCCCCGACCACGCCGCGGGACAGAGACGAGGCACGCCATCACCACCTTCGCCCGAGCAAGGACACCTGAGCCATGCCAACCGCCACGAAGCCCGCTTCCCTCCGAGAGCTGCACGCCGCCCTGACCGCCGACGGCTTCACGCCCGGCATCCCCGGCCGCGTCACCGGCGACACCAGGGCGACCGATCGCTGCCTGTGCAGACGCCTCCGCTGCCCCCGCTGCCGCGCGAGGGCGCTGACCTACCGTCCCTACACCGACGGCCAGCGTTACCGCGTCCTGGCCTGCTGCCGCACCTGCAACGCCGCCGAGGAGGTCTGAGCCATGCGGCCAGGGACGGCCAGCCCCCGGCCTCTTCACTCTTCGCCCCTCCCTGAAAGGGCCCGTTCCCATGCGCCGCCTGTCCCGCCCGACTACTCTCGCCGATCCGCTACTGACCAAACGCCAGCTCGCCGCAGCGCTGCATTGCAGCACGCGAACCGTGGAGCGCTGGGTTCATCAGGGCCGGCTGCCCCGACCGATCCGCTTCGGCCCGCAAAAGTTGCTCTGGCGACAGAGCGACGTCCGCTCACCTTCGCCCCTCGGAGAACCCGCCCCGATGGAGACTGAAACCCTTCCCCTCTTCGCCAACGGCACGGCAGCGGCGGGCGCCGCCCCGCCTGAGCCGTCCCTTTCCCACGTCCTCGCCGCCGTGCAGGCGCTGGCCGCGGACGTGGCCCCTCTGCCGGCCCCGCCCCCAGCCCTCAGCGCCGCCGCCTCGGCCCCCGCTGCCGTGCCGCCGGCGGGCCAGGTGACTGCGGGCCAAGTGACCCTCGCCGACGTCCTGGCCGTCGTTCAGGACCTGGCCGCCGAGGTGAAGCGCAGCCGCTCAGCGCAGGCGGTCGGCCCTCTCCAGCTGCTGACGATCGACCAGGCGTGCGTCGCCCTCGGCCTCAGCCGCACCAAGATCTACCTGCTCATCAAGGAGGGGCGGATCCAAACTACCCGCGTCGGCCGCCGGCAGAAGATCTCCCTGCGTGAAATCGAGCGGTTCATCGACCGGCACACGCCAACGAAGAAGAAGTGACCCCCGCGGAACAGAGACGAGCGCACCCTCGCCCCCATCCTCTCGCCCCCATCGGACCCTTGAACTCAGGAGATCCCCCGATGCCTTCCGCGAACCGCAACCGCCGCCAGTTTCTCGCCGGCCTGACCGGCCTGGCCGCCCTCCCCCTCGCCGCCGCCGCGATCGGGGCGGCGCCCCCCGCCCCGCGCGCCCGCCCCGACCCCCTGGCTCACTCCGACGCCGAGGCCCGCAAGGACCGCTGCCGCTGCCCCAACTGTTACCGGGAGCGCGTCGAGCGTGAAGACAACGTCCTGCTGGCCCACGCCCTCATCGCCCTGTACGCCCTCGACGCCGCCCTCGGCCGGCTGACGCGGGAGCACTGCCTCGACGGCGTCGGTGGCTGTGACGTCTGCAACGACGCCGACGGCCTGCGCCACGTCCTCTGCTACACGACCTCGGCCCTCGAAGGGCAAATCATCGTCCCTGACGCCTGGGAGTCCCACGACGCCCTCCGCGACGAAGGGCGGGCCCGCGCTGCCGCGGCCGCGGGCGGGCCAGCGGGGCTGGCGTGCGTCCTGGCCCTTTACGACGGCCTCGACGCCCTGCTCGACCTGACGGCCGGCCACTGCGAGGACGGGGATTGCTACGTCTGCGACGACGCCGACGGCCTGGTGCATCACGTCCGGGCCGGGATCGATCTGATTGGGGGCGGTCTCCGACTCATGCCCCCCATGCTCCGGGCGGTGCTCGAGCGCGAGTTGCGGAGCGCCGAGCGGAAGCTGGCGCGCGTCGCCGCCTGCGAGGCGGAGGGCGGGCAGCAGCTGCCGCACTCCGCCTGGGAGCAAGGCGGGGCCGAACGCGAGGCGGCCAGTTGCCGCCAAATGCTCGCCGGCCTGCGCACGCTCGCCGCCCTCCGGGGTTGACGGGCCGCCCTCCCCGAAGCCGCCGCCCCGTAGTCCGGCCGATCATCCCCCGGGCCGGCGCCGACCGCCACGGCGACGCCGGCCCCCTCACCTTCACCCTCGCCTGAAAGGAGCCCCTTCCCGTGGGCATGCCGTTGTGTGACGACCCCTTCCCCGACGACCCGATCCGTCCCAGCCGCGCGGCGACCATCCTCGGCGTGCGCGTTCGCGTCGTCTACCGGCGCATCGAGCGCGGCCAGCTCCGCGCCTGGCGCGACGAGGACAGCGGCCAGCTCCGCGTGAGCGAGGCCGAGGTGCGGGCCAAGTGGCAGCGCGTCGAGCGCCCCGGCCCGCTGCCGCGGCGGCTGCCGCGCCCGGTCCCTTCGAGTGTGCGCGAGCGCCAAATCGACGAGGCGATGGCCGAGGCGCGACGACTCCTGAAGATGCCACCCCTTGAGACCCCGTCATCTCTGCGCGAACGAAAGGAGACCCCATGAAGCTGCGAACCAGCAACGACCCGTTCCCTACCGATCCCGTCACCGTTTGCGAGGCGGCCGCCCTGGTGCGCGTCAGCCGCAAGACGATCAGCCGCCGGCTGGCACAAGGCAAGCTGCGCTGCTGGGTCGAGCGCACCAGCGGGCGGATCCGCCTGTCCCGCGCTGACGTCCTGGCCCTGTTCGAGGCGCGCGTGCCGGCCGGCTTCCGTCCACCGCGGCCGCCGAAGCCGAGCGGGAAGCGCGAACAGGAGAAGGCGGCGGCGCTGGCCCGGGTCCGGGCGAAGTTGGGGCGGCCGCCGGACGAATGGCCGCCGGCCCCGCCCCCGTAGCCCGTCACACCGGAAAGGAGGGCTTGACCTGATGAACGACGAACTCCCCGACGACCTGGTGGACTCGAAGGAAGCCGCGAAGATCCTGCGCCTGGCGCTGCCGGTGCTGCACCGCTGGCGGGCCCGTGGCAAAGTGCGCGGCTGGAGGCGCGGCGGCCGCTGGTACTACAGCCGCGCCGAGCTGCTACGGATGTTCGTGCCGTCGGCGCCGGCCCCGTCGCTGCCGCCGACCCGGGGCGAGCTGGAGCGGCGGGCGGAGGCGGCCTGCGCGCGGCTGCGGGCCCGCGGCTGGAAGGTGCCGCCTCCCAGCGGCGCGAGTCACCCCTGACGACGTGAACACCTCGCCGGCGTAGGGCCGACCGTGTGCCGGTGCGTTACCGGCCTGCGGACCCGGTCCTGCTGGGAACGCCAGCGGGATCGGCCCCGGAGTGCGACGTGAAAACGTGCGCACTGCCGGGGCCTTCTCTTTGCGCCCCTCGCAGCTGCTAACCTTGAATCCCGCCCCGGCATGTCGCACACTGGCGCTCCTGACACTCACTTCATCCCAGCCGAGGAGTCTTCTCCCATGCCGATCCTGATTGCCGAGGCGACCGACGAGGCCGTCCGCCGCGCCCTTCTCCGCCACTTCTGCCACCAGGTCGCCGAGGGCTTGCCGCCGCACGAAGGCGCCCCCGCCGAGGCCCGCGCCGCCGCGGGCGACCTGGCCCGGGTGCTCCAGGTCCTCGACCTGCTGCGCGGCACACGCCGCGACGTGCGCGGCTTGCGTCGGAAGGCGCAGGCTCTCGCCGGGCAGCTGGCGCTCCTGGGGCTGCAGCCGCCGGCGTGAGGGGGCGGCCAACATCGTCCGCCCCGGTCAACGACAAGGCCCCGTGGGGTTGTGGATAACCCCACGGGGCCTTGTCCTGCGCCCCGCCCGCCTGACGTCGTCAGCCGCCGGCCTGGCCGGGGTCCGCGGGCACGGCCCAGGTCTCCCCGTCGCGCCATTCCACGACTTCCGGGACGCCCAGCAGTTTCGCAAGGCCGTTGACCGCGGCCGCCCAGGCGTCGGCCGTCCGGTCGCGTACCTTCGCGTGCGTTTCCGCCTCGCGCAAGTACGCAGCCTCCGCGGCCCTTTCTTCCTCTTCCCACCACGGGCCCAGCGAACGCCCCGCCGGCAGCGAACGCCCAGCTGTCTGGCCCCGGCGGCGGGCGCGGGCCGCCTCGACCTTCTCCGCCGCGGCGTCAAACGCCTCCCAGGTGCGCCGCACGAATGCCAGTTCGGGGCAGGCCAGCAGGTAGGCCGCGGCCCGTGGCCGGCCGGCCTTCGGCAGCTCCGCGCACGCCGCCGCGATCGCGGCCGCGAAGTCCTGGCCCACCGCCGGGTGCTGCAGGACGCTGACAATTCGGATAGCCGTGTCGATGTCTACGCAGCCGGCGCCGCTCGTGCTGTCGGACATGGTCCCTTCCTTACGACGGGGGACTGGGGTTGGGGCGGCGGCCGCCCTTGTAGTACTCTTCGAGGATCTCGCGCGTCCGTTTGGCCTCGTCCGCGGCGTTGCGCGTGTTGGCGGCGGTCTCTTCCTCCGGCTTCTTGTTCTCGACCGTGATGGCCTCCTGGAGACGTTTGAAGGCGGCCTCGACCCCCTCGAACGTGCCCGGGCCGCTGCCGACCTGGCGGTGCGCCTTCTCGTCCTCCGCCTTTTTCTTGGCCGCCGCGTCGGCCTCCACCTTCTTCCTGGCCGAGGCGGAAGACGCGGCCTTCTTCTCCTCGCGCGCCTTTTTTTGCTCCTCCGCCTTCTGTTTAATGCGCTTCATCTCTTCATCGACCTCCGAGCCGAATTTGCCCGAGAAGAGGTCCTTGCTGAGTTTGCCTGAAAGGAGATCCTTGACGCTCGTTTTTTTTAGCACGCTCAGGACGGCAATGGCCTTCTCGACCATTGCCATCGCCTGGCGCAGCGAAGCAATGAAGTGGTCCATAAGGAATTTCACGACGGGCTTTATCGCCTCCAGCAATCCCCTGAAGGCCTGTCCCATCTCCTCGATGATGGGTTTCGCCGTGCTCATGACCTCATCCATCACCTCGCGCACGACGACGCCGACCTCGTCGAAGAGGGTGCCGAACTCGTCGAAGAGCGGGCGCAGGTCCTTGACCAGGCCGGTGAACATCTTGGCGACGTCCCCCACGATGGGCATAAGGGTACTCAGCAACTGGCCGCCCATCGTGGCGAATTGGCCGAGGACCTGCACCCCTACCTCTGCCAGGGGGACGAGCGCCTTCACCAGGTCGCCGAAGGCTTTGCCCAGTTCCTTGAGGAGTGGCGCGTTGTCCTTGACCAGACCAGCGACCGTCTCGGCCATTGTGCCAATCACCTGGCCGATCACGCCGCCGAGCTGGTCGAGGATCGGCTTCAGGTCGCCCATGATGCCCGCGAAGACCTCGCTAAAGGTCTTGGCCAGGTCCTGAAGCACCGGGACGATCTTGTCGAGGGCCGGCTTGATGGCCGCGAAGACGTCCTTGAAAATGCCCCCCACCGACTCCAGGACAGGGCCTATGGCCGTGACCATGTCCTTGACGACGTCCGCGAACGTGCCCAGCAGCGGCTTGAGCGACTCGAAGATGCCCGCGAAGATGTTGGCGAACGCTTCCAGCACCGGCTTGACGGCCGTCACAATCTCGCCCAGGATCGGCCCGATGCGGCCGGCCATGTCGCCCACCACACCGAGGACGGAATCCAGCGCGGGCTTGACCGCCTCCAGGATCCCGTCCATGGCCGCGCTGACCCCGGACAGGACCGGCTTGAGCGCGTTGAGCACGCCACTGAACGCGCCACCCAACCCGTCCAGCGCCTTGCTCCCGGCGTCGGTGCCGGTCAGCAACCCGGCCAGGGCCCCGGCGACCAGGCCGAGCGGGCCGCCCAACGCCATCATCCCGATCTTGGCCACGCCTGCGCCCACGGCCAGGCCCTGCAGCGCGTCCTGCTGGGTGCCGGAGAGGGAGCGGAACCAGTCGCTGAGGCGGCGAACGACGTCGATCGCCCTATCGATGACGGGCAGGAACACGCTGGCCACGCCTCTGGCCAGCTCGCGCATCTGGAACGACATCATGGCGGCCTGGCCGGTGCCCTCGAGGCCGGCGCGGGCGAAGGAGCGCAGGCCCGAGACGATGCCGACGACGGCGGAGACGCCAACGACGCCGAGTTGGGAAAAGGAGGCGGTCAAGCCGGTGGCGGCTGCCTTCGTCTCGTTCAGGGCACCCTTCACCTTGCCGCCGCCCACCGAGGCCAGGGCCTCCTGCGCCTCCTCGCCTCGCGCTGTCGCGGTTTGCAAGTCGCCAATGAGATCGTGAACCGCTGCCCTCGTCTTTTTCAGGTTTGGGCTCAGGTCTGGGGCGGCGGGGGCCTTTGCCTCGGCGTTTCCCTTCGGGCCGACGACGTCCGGCATCCTGGGCGGCGCGGACAGCCCTCCCAGCTGCGGGGAGGGTGCCGGGGGCAGGCCAGGTAGACCGCCCTTCTGCGGCAAGAAACCTCCCGAGCCGGGGAGGCGCACGTCGCGCAGCGTGCCGGCCAGGGCCTTGGCCGCGGCCTGACTTTGCTCGGTCCCCCCGACGAAATCCCGCACCTTGCCCGGCCAGCCCTTCACTTCGTCGAGCGCTTCTCTCGCGCCGCCGGCCACGCCCTTGACCGCGTCGCGGGCCTTATCGATGGCGCCTGTCACCTGGCCCCAGGCTTCGCGGAGGTGATCGGTCTCGGCGACCTGGCCGCGCCCCAGGTCGTTGAGCTTTGGCGCCGGCGGCGGGGCCAGGTCGGGGGCCCCCCGCGTCCGTGCGGCGAGGGGGACCGCGGCCGGGCCTACCCTGGTCGGCGCGATCTCGCCGGGCGAAGGCGCGACCCCCGGCGCGGCCAGGCCTGCCAGTGCGGGCGCACGCACCTGCGTCAGGATCGTCTTCAGTGTGTCGAGGGCCTGGGTGAGGACCTCCTTCAGCTTGGCCAGGAAATCGTCCCCGGGGCCGCCGGGCCCTGCCCTGGACGGCGCGGCCGGGGGCGGGGGTGGGATGACGACTGCCGCCGGCGGCGCCACGCCCGGCAGTCGTGGCGCTGGCCCGGGCTTGGCGAGGGTGACGCCGGACAGCAGGTCTTGCGTCCCGACGAGCGGTTTCGGGGCGGTTACCCCGCCCTGGCCCTTGACCTCCTCGAGGCGGAAGGGAGGTGACCCGGGTGGGGGCACGAGCGGCGCGGCCCGCGGGGGGACGAGGTCTGGCGGCCGCGGCACAGGCGGCAGGGCAACGGGGCTGGCCGTGGGCGGGGCCAGGTCGCGCGACGTGGGCAGGGCCGGCGGCGCGGCCGGGCCGGCCTTGGGGCCGGCAATGTGGGGGGCCGGCATCGCGAACATCTCGGGAGTCGGCGCGGGCATGCCGCGGCCTGCCCAGAAGTCTTTGGGCGGTTTCGGCGGCGCCAGCTCAGGGGGCCTGGGCGGGGCCATACCCGGGAGTCGGGGTGTGACCGAGCCGGCTGCCGGCCGGCGGCGACCGGCGGCTGGTTCCTCGACGATTTGAAGTCCTGACGTATCGACGGGCGGGGCGCCGTGCGGCCCAGCGACGTCTCCCAGGCGCGGCACCTTGGGCGCCGCCGCCTCGCCCACGCGCGGGGCCGCCAGGTCCGGCAGTCGGGGAAGGGCCGGCGCCGCCAGCGGCGCGATCGGTCCCACGCGCGGGGGGGCCAGGTCGGGAAGCCTCGGAATTGGCGGCGTGAGGACTGACGCGACCGGCGGTGCAGCGAACCGTTCGAGGTCGTCGTGCGGCCGCGCGGGCCCGGCAAACTGTTCGAGCGGGTCTTTCGCGGGGAACACCCCGCGGTGGGACTCGGGCGGCAGCGGGAACGGCGGCAGGGGCGGGGGGGCCAGGGCCGCCGGCCGGGGGATCGGTGGTGCCGGCGGCGGCACGGGCCGGGTGATAGCCGGCGAGATTGGGGGACCGTGCGACGCGGCATCGATCGCCGCGCGGGGCGGCTGCAGGTCCGGCAGCCCGGGGATGGGTGCGGTGATGGCCGGCCCTACCTTCGAACCGGCGGCCGGGCCGGGGAGTTGAGGGGCCGGCGCGGCGGTCACCTGATTCAATCCCGGCGGGCGCACGTCGGCCAGCGTCTCCTTCAGCCGGCCGGCCGCGGCCGTTAGCAGGCGCGTGCGCTCCAGGCCCTCCCGGATGCCCTTGGCCAGCGTCGCGACGTAGTCGCCGGCCTTTTTCACCAGGTCGCCCACCTCCGCCCAGGGCCGCGGGTCCGGCGCGGCAACGGCTGCTGCTGCTGCTGGCATGGCGTCTTCTCGGACTCGTCACCCTGAGCGGGGTTCGACCGGCACGGCCTGGTCGCCGCCGGCCCCGGCCGTCAGCGGCCGCCGGGCGTGGCGGCCCGCTCCGTCTCTTCAAGCGCTGGCGCCCGGTGCCGGCGGTGCAGCCGGCGCTGGCGGGTCAGTGTCTGCATCGATCAGCACGATTTCTTCCACCAGGCGGAGGGGCTCCTCCTTGTCCCCCTTGTGGGTGATCGACGACAGGCGCGGGTGGACGTAGGGGGCCGCCTGCGCCGCGATCGCCGCCGCCCTGGCGTACTGCTTACGTCCGTAGAAGTACCGCATGACCGCAAGGAGCACCTCCAGGGGGAGGGGGCCGTCGCCGGCGGCCTCGAGCGCGAGCACCGTGGTCTTGCGCGGTCTCTTGGTTGCAGCGCCCTTCGGCCGCCCTGCACCTGGCCTCTTCCCACCGCGCGGCATGTCTGATTCCTGCGCAGGTTTGCGCCTTTGATAAACGCGACCGAATTTCAAACCGCACGGCCCCCGCGGGGCCGCTCCTCGGCGTCCAGCAGCCTCATCGCCGCCCCCCTACTCAGGCCGGCCCGCGGGTCCCACAGCGGCGGCAGCTGACGCTCTTGCGGCTGCTCGACCAGGACCGGGGCCCGTCGCACCTGGGGCAGTCCTCCGGGTGGCGCGGCAGCCAGCTGGCCCATCGGCAGTGCGGCCAGCGCGAGCAGCGCCAGAAGGGCCAGTACAGGGCCTTGCGCACTTCGACGGCGTTGCCGCACGCGGGGCACTTCGGATGCACCGGAACGCGGGGGCGCGGCCCCGGCCGCGGCTTCGTGGCGTACTTTCTCCGCCTCGCTACATCGCGGGCTGTGGCCAGGGCCTCGGCCAGGGCCGGGCATCGGGCCTGCCAGCGACAAACGGTCGCCACGTGGATGTCGATCGCCGCGGCGGCCTCACGCAGGGTCCAGCCATCGCGGCACATGTCGATAAGGATGGCTGTCTGTTTGCGGCGGTCAACCAGCGGCCGGAAGGGCTCGAGCCTGCGTCTGGACACGACCGCCTTTCGTTAGGTGTCCCCTTGTTCGCACGGGAAGAGCGAGTCCTGGGTTTTCTTGCCTTCCGGCAAGCGGTTATCGTCGGCCCCTGGCGGCCTGCAGCTCGCGGATAAGCAACCTGCGATCCGAGGCCGTGTCCAGGCCCATCAGCGCGGTGAGCTGCACCGGCGACGGGGCGAAGTCGAGGGCCTCGCACAACTCGCGCGCGTCGTCCTTCCGCACCAGGCGGTCAAGCCGGCCCTCAAGCATGTCCTCGTCCGGGGCGAGCCTCCCCAGGAAGCCGGCGACCTCGCCGAGCAGGTCCAGGTCGTTCTTCGTCGCGGGGTGACCGTGTCCCAGAGAGGACCGGAAGGCCGCGACCCGCTTGGACAGCTCCGCGGCAAGTGAGACTTTCTTTGTCGCATGTTCGCGGACGTCTGGCCCGGTCGGCATGGTTCTTACTCCCGTTGCCCTTCGTCCTGGGGGGTCCCGCGGCGGGCCGGGCCGCCGCGGCCGCGCGCCGCCCGCGTCGCCTGCGCCCGCTCCCTGGCGCGGGTCGCGCGCAAGAGGGCCCGCAGCGCCTGCTGCTGGGCGGCGCCCTCGGCGAGGCGGGCCTCGATCTCGCGGGCGTCCAGCGACTCGATCAGTGCGACGGCGTTCATGACTGAAATTCTTCGCCACGCGGCGGCATGGATAAAGGCCCGTCTCTGGGCCGATTCTGGACAGCGGTGGTTGCGGCGGGCTTGGCCTCTTCGATCATCACCGCGTAGCCGCCATTGCCCCGGCGGCCCGGCAAGTGGATCGCCGGCGCGAAGGCCCCGCCGGCCTTCTGGCGGAGACGCGCCAGGACCTTGTGGGCGTGGGTGCGGCCCGAGACATCCTTCAGCTCTTCAAGGGTCATGGCAGAGTGGCGTAGGAAGGCCCCCAGGACGTCGTTCTCTGAGGCGGTCGCGACGTAGGGGAACCCGCCCTCCCCACCGGGGGGCAGGAACACGCCGGCGGCGATGCGGATGATGGGCTCGACGACCCCCGGCGACGGTAGGTTGGGTGTGCAGGCGGGCAACGGCGGCTCCTTTGTCCAGGGCGGGGGCGGGGGCGCGCCAGTCTACTCTGGCACGCAATCCGCCCGCCACCCGCCCCGCCCCCGCCTCCGCGCGGGGCGTCTTTGGGGAGCCGGCCGGGGTTAGAATTGAGGAATGGATCCCTCGCCCTGCGTTGCCCTGGTCCCGCTCCCCAAAGACGCCCCTGGCGGCCAGCTCGACGCGACCGCGGCCCGCCGCCTGCTGGCCGCGTTCCTGGCCGGTCGGTCGCCGGCGACCCTTCGCGGCTACCAGGCCGACGTTGACGACTTCGCCCGGTTCGCCGGGGCGGCCTCGGCCGACGCCGCGGCGGCGCTGCTACTGGCGCGGGGGCCGGGCCCGGCGAACGAGCTGGCGTTGCACTACAAGGCGCACCTGCAGGGCCGGGGGCTGTCGCCGGCGACGGTCAACCGCCGCCTCGCGGCGCTGCGGTCGCTCATCAAGCTGGCCCGAACCCTCGGCCTGGTCACCTGGTCGCTCGATGTCGAGGGGCTGCGCTCCGAAGCCTACCGGGACACCCGGGGCCCTGGCACCGCGGGGTATCGGCGGCTGCTGGCCCAGCTCGACGGCAAGGCGGATCCGCGCTCGCTGCGGGACCGCGCCATCGTCCGGCTGCTCTACGACCTGGGGTTGCGCCGCGCCGAGGTGTGCCGGCTCGACCTGGCGGACTACGAACCGGCGGGGCCGGCGCTCCTGGTGCTCGGCAAGGGGCGGTCGGAGAAACAGCGCCTCACGCCGCCGACGTCGCCGGCGGCAGCGATCGCCGCCTGGCTGGCGGCCCGGCCGGCCTCGGAGGCGGCCGCGTTATTCGTGCGTCTGGACAGGCCGGCCAACGGCCGCCTCGACGGCTCGACCATCTACCGCGTCGTGCGGCAGCTTGGGGAGGCGGCCGGGGTGAGGGTCCGTCCCCACGGGCTGCGCCATAGCAGCATCACCCGTGTCCTCGACCTGTCGGGGGGCGACATCCGGGCCGCCCAGCGCTTCAGCCGGCACCGGGACGTCCGGGTGCTCGAGCGCTACGACGACTCGCGCGAGGACCTGGCCGGGCAGCTGGCCCGGCGGCTGGCCGAGGACGCTGGTTGAGGCGGACGCACGGAAACAGTAATTAGCGTGCGCGGCCCGGTGCGGGCGGGCCAGGGGCTTACGGCTGTCGCCGAGGGAAGGGGAAAAGCAGGGGTGCGACATGGGACAGGGCTCCGGCGCGGCTGGAAGTGATCACGCTGGCGGCCCCGCGCCGGTGCGGGCGGGCGCGCGGCTGGGGGAGACGAGGGCGGGAGGGAGCAGGCCGGCCGGCGCGCCAACCGGCCTTTTCCCATCTCACGCCGTCGCCATCGATTCTACCAGAGGCTCAGCTGGCTTGCCACCTGCCGCTCGCCGCCCGCCCGGCCCCTCGCCTCGAACGGTGATGCGCGGCCCGGTCGGCCGGCCCCAGGTTCTCAAGCGTGATCGCGGTCGCGCGGGCGGGCCCGCGGTCGAAAGTGACCGGGCCCAGTTCGACGCCCTGGCGGTTGTCGTCCACCAGCAGCCGCGCCGCCTTCAGCGCGTCGAGCAGGCTCTTCCAGTAGGCGTCAGGGTCGCCGGCCCGCTGCCGCGGCCCCAGGGTGATCCGCAGTAACACGCGGCGCCGACCCGTTGCCGGCGGGATGCCGGTCAGGTGCGCGTAGGTCGCCACCAGGGCGGCGTCGGCCCGCTTCAGGCGGTAGCGCGGCCGCCAGTGCTGCGTGAGCAGTTGGTTGAGACGGGCAGGGTGCCAGTCGGGGATGGTCAGGACGTGTGTTGCCACGGCGGCCTCTCAGACAGTGCCCAGGTCGGGGCCCGGATCCGCGGGCGGATCGGCGGCCGCTGCGGCGCTGCCGGCTGCAGCCGCGGCCGCTTCCCGCTCGGCGCGCTGCCGATCCCGGAAACACTGCCAGCACAGATCGACGTCGGGGCCGACGACGTGCGCATGAACGCGGCAGACGCCCTTGTCGCACGTCTTGCTCTTGCTGCCGGGCTGCGGCGGGCCGTCGCAGAGCACCTCGACCGGCCGCGGGCAGTAGGCGCAGTGACGGGCCCGGGGCCGATGATCGCCGCGCGAACAGGCGATGATGACAGACCCGTCCGGTTGGACAATCCTTCGGCACACGGTCAGTGCTCCTCCCTCTTGAGTCGCCCGATCGGCTGAGCGGCCTTGCGCCTCGGGGCTGTGGCCGCCTCGCCGGCGAGGGACCGGCGTTTGTGTTCCACGGCAACCGACTCCGCTGCGGCCAAGGCGCACGATTCCAGACTCGCGCCATCGACCTGCACGAACGGCCGGCGGACCGCGGCGCCGAACGGACCGTGCAGGCGCAGGAGCTGCTCGCTCGCGTGGTAGTGCGCCTCAACCTCTGTCCCGTCGGCCAGGGTCAGGCCGAACGACTGCGACACGGACCAATCCAAGTAGCGTTTGGGCTGGCCGGTGAGTAGCGACGTCGGCGCAGGCGCGTCAGCGGCGGGGCCGGCGATCGCCGGCAGAGTGAACGACTCCACGACGCCGCAGCAGTAATCACACCAATGTCCGCCCGTGGACAGCTCGGAGACGCGGTCGGCACGGCGGCAGCGCGGGCAGACGGGCATGGGCTCAGGCATGAGGGGTCTTCTCCTCAAGGGCCGCCAGGTCCTCGGCGGGCGGCCGCGGGGTGACGTCGCGCACCGACACCGCCCGGAAGCCGTAGGCGCGCAGGAGGGACTTCAGGACCTGGCGGAGGCGCACCACGGCGGGGGCGTCGTCGTCGGGCAGGGCCCGCAGCTCCAGCAGGTAGCGTTCGCCGCCGGGGTGCCGGGGCATGGGTCAGTTCCTCTGGGACGTGGCTCCCTGGCGGCGCTTCTTGGCCGCCGCCCTCTCTCGACGCCGCGCTTCCCGGGCTGCGGCCAGGGCGGCGAGGTCAGCGTTCCATTTTTGCCAGGCGGCCCACGCCGCTCTGTAATCCACCGCGGTGACCAGCTCGTCCCCGCGCGGCCCGGGGTCCTCGAGGTTCTCTGGCATGGCTGCCCCCTCTGGGACACAAGGTGCGGGCCAGTGCAGGCGCCCGCACCTTGCCTGTGTCACTTGCGCCGCCGGCGAGGCGGGGGCTGGCCGGCGTTGGGGGCGCTACCCTCCTGGTCGGACTCCGGATCAAATCCGGGGAATCGCGGCCCGGGGTCCGGCGACGCCGGCGGCGGGGCCACGGCCTCGGCCAGCTTGGCGACCTTGGTCTTCATCTTCGTCAAGCCGACGAGCGCCTCGGCCACGGCCAGCGGGTCGGCGTCGCCGTCCGCCTCGGCCAGGCGGCCGTCAAGAGCCCGCAGTTCAGCCTGCAGGGCCGTCACAGCGGCCCGGGTGTCTTCGATCATGGCTTCACCTCATCGTGTACAATGCACCGCTCTATCCCCGGGTGACCACCACCCGGATCCGCGGCCGCCGGACACAACCCGGCGGCCGCTTTCGTTTCGTCACTTCGCACGCCGGGGCGTCCGGCGACGCGGCCGGTCCCGGCCGAGGCCGCGCATCGCGAGCCGGGCAATCTGCCGCGCCAGCATGCGCCGGTAGTCCCTCGACCCGCTTGCAGGACCGCCGGCCAGCCGAACGGCCCTGGTGAAGATCTCGCGGAGCGCACGCCGGGCCCGTTCCAGTTCCTCTTGCAAGGGTGCGTCCTGGTTGTTGGTGGCCATGATCCGTAGGGACTAACCTTCCTCTCCCGGCTCTCGTGTAAAACGGGTACTCTGCGCCCGTTCGCCCGCGGCGCTTCCCGCCTCTTCCTCCCCCTCAGACCCTTGCACGATTTCCCCGAAATACACAGATTCGGCGCCGTCGGCGGGATATCGTGTAATTCGTGTAATTCGTGCAAGGGTCCGGGGATCCCAACGGGGGTTGACCAGGTAGCGGACGGGGTTGCGGCCCGGGCGGCCGTCGCGGTCGGGTATGACCTCCTGCAGGTAGCCGTGATCCACCAACACGCCCAAGGGCGGCTCGAGCGCCTCAGCACTGGCAAACGACCCGCGCAGGTGCTGGTAAAGGTCGCGGCGCGTGAAGCCGCCCTCCTGGCCGGCGAGCCCTGGGTTGGTGGCCAGGCACTTCAGGATTCGTCGCGCCTGCCAGGTCTGCGGGTCCGCGTCCATCAACGCATAGACCTTCCGCGCGTGCGACTTGAAGTAGCTCACCAGCCGGGCCGCATTGCACACGTCCTCGCCGGTCACGTCCTCGCCGGTCACGGTCCCATTGGCGTCGGTGGATAGTGCGCGGCAGGCGATGCGCAGGCGGCTCAGGATGAGGGCCAGCCGCCCGCAGTAGCCGCACAGCTTGGCCCAGGGGCCTTTGAGGTGGGCAGGGAAGTCCTCCTCGTTCACTTCGCCGGCGTGGGCCTCCGTGAACCGCTGCCACTCCTGTCGCCCCTCCGTGGTCAGGTGGACGAAGTACGGCCTCTTCCTGCCGTCCGCTTCAATCGTCATGTCGAGCGCCAGGAGGTGTTCAACGACCGCCTCCCAGGCGTCCATCACCGCCGACGACACCTCCAACCAGCGCTCGCCCGTCGCCGGCGGCTCTTCGGGGTACGTCATCAAGAAGCGGTCCGTGAAGCCGTCGTCGGCCGGCCGGGTGCCCCGGCGGCACTCGCCGCGCAGCCCGGAGACGACGGCCGGTTGAATGCACCCGGCGATACCGAAGAACGGGTCGCCGACATTCAGCGGCTCGCCAGTACGGTCGCCCTTACGATCAACGATGACGGTCTCGCCAGCCCAGAGCTGCATGTAAACTTGCCGGCCGTGTCCGCCGCGCTTGTACTGGTTGAAGCCGGCCACCAGGCCGGACAACTCATCCTTCAACATCACGAAGCCGCGGGGGTTCTCGTACAGCAGCAGGCAGAGGGATTCTGTCGTCGTGTCGCCGACTACGCATCGCCGCATGATTGGACGCTTATCCGGATCCTTCGTCGGCTTCTCCTTCCACGCCTCCATTTCGCTGCGCCACGTCTGCCTGTAACGCACCTGCGCCCCGTCGAGGGGCCGGCGAAGCAGCCTCAGCGCGGGAGACTTCAGCGTGCCGGGCGCGCCGATGACGGCCACGTAGAGAGAGCCCCACTGCTGGTGACTGCGCTTGATGGACAGGTGCCGCGCGTTGCCGACCGCGCCTCCGGCGATCGCCAGCATCGGGACGGCGATGTAGTCGGGTGGACAATTCAGTGCCAGTGCCGCCTCCCGGGCGTAGTGCGCCAGGACGGGTGGCAGGACGTCGAGCGGAAAGGGCGACACGTCGGGGGCGTCACTCAGTGTGACCGGGTCGCCCCAGACGGGCGCCGCCGGCGCCCGCGGGCCCGGCGGTTGCTCGACGTCCTCGCGGTGCGCCGTGCCGTTGCGGTCCACTCCGTGGACGTGGCTCGCCGCCGTGCCCCTGCCCGGCGAGTAGAACTCGGTGCGGCCTTCCAGCGCCTTGCCGATCGTGCGATCGCGGTAATCCGGGCGCTGCCACTTCGATCGGAACAGCCCGCTCTGGGCGAACAGGCTGGCGATGCGGTCCGGGTCGCGGCCGCACCAGAAGCTCAAGTAGTTCGCGAGGGCGAGGTCGGCCTCCGAGGCGCTCGCGTAGCCGGACGTGTCACCGCTCCACAGCTGCCGGAACTTCGCGCCCGCGCCGCCTCCCGCTTTGCTCGCACGCTCGACGATTTCGGCGTCCGCCAGGTCGGGCGCGGTACCGCCGCTGGCCGGGGGTCGTGAAGTCGGCCGCAACGGCGGCCAGAACTGGCGGTGGACGGCCTCGAGCTGGTGCTGGCGGCTCTCGATCGTGGCCGGCGTGCCGTCCAGGTGCTGCCCCGTGACGGTGACGTAGCGGCCGGACTCGTAGTTCTCGTAGCACCCCTTCTTGCGGCCGTTGGGGGGCAAGCGGCCCAGCGCGAAGAGGCGCAACCCGCGCTCGCTCGGCGACACCTCGGTGTAGCTGTCCAGCGTGGTGACGATCTTCGCGGCCCACGGCTCGACCTTCGCCGTCGTGGGGTCGCGGCAATGGTCCAGGTCTACGGCGACGAGGCGTTCGTCCTGGCCGGCCTGCGGACAGAGCGCGAAGCCGATGCCGTCCAGTCCGTGGCGGCGGTAGGCTTCGAGGGCCTTCGGGAAGCTGCACCAGGTCTTGCAGTTGGTCGAGCTGCCAGCGCTCAGGTTGCGGGCGCACAGCGGCGGCTTGTCGTAATCGACTTCGCCGGTCTCGGGGTCCGTCTCCTCAACGTACCGCCAGACGAGCCAGCGGTCTTGCTGCTTGAGCAAGACCGGGATGGCCTCGGCAATGACGGGCAGCGTGACCGGCTTCGAGGGCCCGACCGGAGATGTCGGCATAGGTGTTATCCCGTGGGACCGCGCCCCGCCCGCGCAAGCGCGGGCGGGGCGCCTGCTCGTGAAGGCGACCACTCGTCTCCTCAATTCGCTCCATTCGTCTCGGGCCGCGGGCGGCGCACCTCGCCGCCTTTGAGCCATTCCCGCACCCATGCGCCCAGCGACCAGAGCCGGCCGGCTCGCTTGGCCACACGGAGCCTGCCGAGCCGGGCCTCGCGCTTGAGCGTGTGCGTGGGCAGTCCGAGGATGGCCTGCCACTCGCTGAGTTGGTGGACCGCGTCGTCGGGGATGGAGCGGACCGCGGGCGATGCCGTCGGTGGGGTGGCCGGGGCGGCCCTGGCAGGCGCCGAAGGGGCAACGGCGGGGAGCTTACGCGACATGGTCGCCCCCTTTCCGGGGCGGCCGGCGGGTGTATCTGATGAAGACGCCGAGGCGCTCCAGTTCCCGCTTGGCGCGCGCGGCCGTCTCGAAGTCGCCTCGATCCTTGGCGTCCTCCATGACGACAAACCAGTAGACGGGGTGGTCGGCCGCCGCCTCAGGCGCACGCAGTGCGCCTGAGGCGGCGGCTCCTGGGGCAGGGAACACGGTGAGCATGTGGCACCCTTGGACAGAGAAGATCGCTCTGCCAATGGGGCCAACGTCTCACGTCTGTCTCACGCCGAGACGCAATTTCCTCGGTATTTCCCGGGGGAAAAAAAATGAACGTCTCACGAACCGTCTCACGCTTTGCCCTGAGACGGTCGGGTGAGACGCCCTGAGACGGTCAGCACGCCTCCTCGGCGTGGGGATCGACGGGGGCATCAACATTGCATGTTCCGTCTTTGAACCCGCGGCGACGTTCTCCCCGCGCCCCGCGGCGAGCCTTCCAGGCGGCTTTGAGATTCTTGTTTTCGTCAAGCCGCCGGTAGAAGGTTGCCTTTGCCATCCCCAGCGCTTCGGCCACCTGTGCGGCGGTCCAGTCGAAGTGAGCCACCATGACCACAGCGGCACGCTCCACGAAAGATTGGCCGCCCGCAGCCTCCTGGGGTCGTATGTCGGCCGCGCCGCAGCAAGGTGGCGACCCGCTGTCCTGCGAGGGCACGGGGGAAGGGGCATCGAGGCGGTGGTCGGGCTCGGCCCACAGCAACTCCTCGCCGGCATCTTCCCTGCTGGCGCCCCGTGCTGCCACCGCGGCCCCCGAGAGCGCTTCCGCGGCCTCCGACTGCCGCCTCGCCTGGAGTGTGGCAAACTCCTGGAGTGACAGGGCGCGCAGGCGGCAGAGTTCGTGAACTGGCGGGAACGCCCCCAGCGGCTCGTCGTCGGGTGGCAAGAGAGCAGCGGCGTCGAACGCCAGCACGGCTCTGGAGAACACCGCATCTGTCCCCAGCCAGCCCAGGCGCAAGCCCACCGCGCGTGCCACGTCGAGAACGGCGTCGGCCGCACTGGCAGCGGAGGCCTCAAAGCCCTGGACCAGTTGCCCGGGCGGCAGGATCGTTCGGAGGGCGGGTAGCAGCGGGGCGACGGCGGCGCGATATTCCTCCGCAACCGCCTCGAAGTCCTCCACGTCCTCGTGCGCCTCGGATGCCGTGGGGGGCAGACATCCCCCCTCCTGGGGGAGAAGTCCGGCAGCTGCGTCGATGTGGTAGATGAGTTGTTCGAGCGCCTCCTGCGCTCGGACCAGGGCCGCGTCCGGCCCCGGCGTCTGGCCGCTTGCTTCTGGGGTGGCTCCCGCCCGGTTGTCGTCGGCGGGTGCCGGCTGAACAGCCGGCGGCGACGTCGCACGGGCGCGACGGGAAGGGGGCTCGCAACCGGTGGAAAGGAACGCCCCGTCTGTCCCCTGCCTGCCGGCCGAACCGTCCTTGGCCGGGGCGCACCGGCGGCGGTCCCTGCGCAGCTGGCCCTCGCACCAGCGCTGCGCCGCCTGGTACGCGCGCTCGACGTCTACCTGATTCTCCAGTCGCCGCGGCTTCAGCGGCCGTGCCTCGCCCGGGAGAGAGTACATCACGTCCCAGGCGTGATCGACCGACGCCGTGGCCATTTGCCAGCCGTGACAACTCCCTTTGCCGCGGGCTTGTAGTACTTCCAGGTCCTCGAGCCACTTGGCCCCCTCACCCGGCTCGAATCGCCCCAGGTACAGAGGCGACGCCAGGCGGATCAGGTCTTCGCAGCCCAGCCAGACCTCGCGAGAGTAGCGCGGCCATCCGTACAGGGACCAGCGATCGCCGGGATAATTGATGCCGGCGTCGTCCTGCCACTTCAGCAGAGTTTGCAGGAATTGGACGTAGTCCAAGAGTCCTGAAACGTCGTCGATGCGCGGACGCCGGTAACATGCCCGGAAGAACAGCACGTTGCCGGCGTGGGCGGCGGCGTAAAGCAAGCTGCTGGCACGGGCCCGCAGATCGACGCCGGGCCGGGGCGGGTGCGCAGGAACCATGCGCTCGAGGTTCGGGCGAGCCGACTCGATCTCAGGCAGGCCAGGGCAAGGCGCCACCTCGGCCGCCCTGCGCAGGGCCGCGGGGCTCTGGTAGGCGTCATGAGAGAGGCGGGGGAGAAACTGACGCCAGGCCGGGGGCGGGGCCTCGGCGGCCAGGGCGGGGGCCCCTGGGAAGGGAAGCGAGGTGCTGCTCATGAGTGCTCCATCACCCGGGCCGGCCCGCGGCAGCTGCTGGGATGGAGCCGCCAGGCCACCGCGGGCCGCTTGGCCGGAAGGGTGGCCACCCCTCCGGCCGTTCCGAGTTCATTTCTCACTCTACCACCCGCGTGGCGGATTCCCCACGCCAGCCGTGCCGTCAGGCCGCCGGCGGCGGAGGAAAAACAGCGGGGGCGGGGCACAGCCCGCCCCCGCTGTTACGTCGCCTGTTACGTCGCCGCCGGGTGCCACCCGGTTGTAACCCGGATGTCAGGCGGTTGCACTGTCGGAACGCCGCGGGATCGCGTGGTTGCAACCTGAGTTTCAAGTGACTTTACAGCTCTACGTTCATGTTGAACCATTGATCGCGTTTGGCCGCCGCCCTCGATTTCTCGATTCGCGAACCGATGAATCCGCGCCGCCCCGAGGGCGGCCGCTAAACGCCCCGCGCGGCGATGAGCGGATTCGGCTGCCACTGGGCGATTTCGTCCCACGGCCAGAGCGGTTTCGGCCGCTGCGGATATTCATAGTTCCAGAAGTCACTCGGCGCACACCCCGGCGCCCGCACTACCATCACCTGTAGGGCACGGTCCGCGTAGGCCGCCCGGAAGCCGCAGGGGCTCTTCGCGACCAGTACGCTCGCGGCAAACGGATCGAGTCCCGCCGCCCGGAACAATTCCGGGGCGAAGTGCGGCCCGCTCCGCGCCGTGACGACGACGTGGACGTTGTTGCCCGAGCGCAGGACCGTGGACGCCCCCATGTCAATCGGCAGGTTGCGCGCCAGGTGCCCCGAGATGACGAAACGCGCCTCGAACAGCGCCGCGACCCGCCCCGTGAATCGGATCGGCTGGGAGAAACGGTTGTCGCGCACCCCGCCGACCTCGCCGGTGAACACGCCGCCGACCCCGAGACGCCGTGCCTCATCCACCACCTCGGGCGAAACCAGCGTGACGAGCGCCGGCCGCGGCCAATCGTACTTCAGCAGCTCGCGCAGCAGCCAGGTGCTGTCGCCGGGGGCCCCCGACGTGGTCGCGTCGGCGCTGTCGCTGAGGACGACGAGGCCGCAGCGGTGCCCGCAAGCGCCGCGCACGGCTTCTTCCAGGGGAACCAATTCCGGGAGATAGTCACGGCGGCGATCCCAGACGTCCTGTGACAAATGGGCACATTCGGCGCGGGCCAATGTGTCGTCTCCGTCCGCCACGACGAGCACGGCACTCCCGAGGTCGGGAATGTCGAGCCACGGCTGCACGGTCGCCAGGCCGGCGCTGAGGATCGCAGGGCGCTTCTCCAACGCCTGGAGGCGCTCGCGGAAACCGAAGCTGACGCTCGCCGGATCCTGCGTGTTGGCGCGTTCCGCCGGCACGACCATCGGCACCTTCTGAAACGCGGTCACGGGCCGGGCGCCCTCCACGAGGATGCGCCGCAGGACGGCGGCGCCGCGCTGGCCGGTCTCAAAAACGTCGATGTGGGGAGCCGTGTGGTAGAGCACCAGGGCGTCGGCGCTGCGGACCATTCGTTCGGTGACGTTGGCGTGCAGGTCGAGGGTGGCGACGAGCGGCACGTCGGGACCGATCACCCCGCGCACGGCGTCGAGGATTTCACCCTCGACGTCGGGGGCGCCGCCGGCGACCATCGCCCCGTGCAGGGCGAGCAGCACGGCGTCCAGCGGCAGGGCCCGGCGGACGGCGGCGATCATCTCGTCGCGCAGCCAGAGGAAGGTGTCGTGGGTCGCGGCGCCGCTCGGCCAGGCGGGCAGCCGCACCAGGCCGACGATCTCGGGGCGCTCCGGCCACGAGCGCAGCGACTGAATGAAGCCGCCCGGCTCGTTGGTGTCGGCCATTCGTTCGACCAGTTCGGCCCCGCGGTAAACGCCGAAGTCCTCGAAGTCGCGCCGCGTGGTCCGCAGCGGGTTGAAGGTGTTGGTTTCCTGCCAGAGTTGGCCGACAGCGATGCGCATGGTGCCCCCCGAATAGCGAAGCCGCAAGCGGCGTTACAATTCCAGCCCCCACTTCCCCATTTGCTCCAGCAGCGCCGCGTGGGTCAGGTTGAACTGCAGCGGCGTCACCGTGACGTACCCCTCGGCCAAGGCGCTGACGTCGCTGTCCGGGTGCGGATCGGGACAGATCAGGTCGGCGTTGGTCCAGAAATAGACGCGGCCGCGCGGGTCCACGCGCCGGTCCAACGATTCGCGGTACGGCACGACGTTCTGCGGCACGACGCGGATGCCGCGCACCGGCCCCTTGTCGAGGCTGGGGATGTTGACGTTGAACAGCGTGCCGGCCGCCGGCTTGCGGGCCACGATCTGCTCGATGAGGCGGCGGGCGATGCCGGCGGCACGCGGGAAGTCGAGCGGCGCCGGTTTGGTGTACTCCAGCGACACGGCGACGCTGACGCACTTGAAGAACGCCGCCTCGATGGCCGCCGCCACGGTGCCGGAGTACAAGACGTTGATGCCGGCGTTCGAGCCGGCGTTTAGGCCGCTCACGACCAGGTCCGGCGGCTTGGGCAGCAGTTCCAGCAGCGCCACCTTGACGCAATCGGCCGGCTTGCCCTCGACGGCCCAGCCGAGGAAGCGGTCCTGTTCGTCGCGCACTTCCTGCACGATGAGCGGCGTCAGCAGGGTGATGGAGTGGCCGACGGCGCTCTGCTCGCTCGCCGGCGCCACCACTGTCACCTCACCGAGCCGGAGCAGCTCCGTCCGCAGCGCCCGCAGGCCGGGGGCGTAGACGCCGTCGTCGTTCGTCAGCAGGATGCGCACGCGCGGAACCTCCCCCCCCCCTTGATTTATCGTGTTGAGCTCGCGGCATCATCTCGCGAGCGCGAAACGATAAATCAAGAGCGCGAAACGTAAACAAGCATCAATCACTCCTCATACCTCTTGCGCCGCAATATGTGGTGGTAATGCTGCGCGAAGCGGTGCGCCTCGTCGCGGACGTACTGCAGCAGCCGCAGCGCCGCCGAGTGCCGCGACAGCCGGATCGGCTCGGCCTCCCCCGGACGATAAATCTCCTCCTCGCGCTTGGCCAGCGAAATCAGGCACGGCGGCCGCACCCCGAGCAGGTTCAGCGCATCGAGCGCCGCGTTGAGTTGGCCCTTGCCGCCGTCGATCAGCAAGATGTCGGGGAAGACCTGTCCCTCTTCTCCCTCACCGGTGCTCCGGGGTTTTGTGGCGTTGCGGAAGCGCCGGCTGACGACCTCGCGGATCGAGGCGAAGTCGTCGATGCCCTGGACCGTCTTGATGCGGTAGCGGCGGTAGCCCGGCTTGAACGGCAGCCCGTCGATGAAGGCCACCAGCGACGCCACCATGTCGTCACCGCCCAGGTGCGCGACGTCAATGCCCTCGATGGTACGCGGCGTCTTCTCCAGCCCGAGCACCTTCCGCAGGCCGACGAGCCCCTTCTTCGGCTCGATCGGAAAGACTTCCGGCTGCACGTCGCGATTGACCTCGCCGCGCGCCCCGAGGTCCTTGAGGGCGGCGATGTCGTCGCGCAGCCGCGCCGCCTTCTCGAACAGCAGCGCCGCGCTGGCCTCGGCCATGTCGCGCTCCATCTCTTTGATGAGCCGGTCCTTCTTCCCTTCCAGCACCAGGCGCAGCGCCCGGATCTGCTTGCGGTAGTCCTCGCGGCTGACGCGGAAGTTGCACGGGGCGGTACACTGGTTGATGTTGTGCAACAGGCACGGCCGGAACCAGCGCCAGCGCTCCTCGTCCTCGCGGATGTCGAGCGAGCAGGTGCGGAACTTGAACAGGCGCTGCAGGACGCGCAGGGCGTAGCGCAGCGACTTGGCGCTGGTGAACGGGCCGTAGAGCTTGACCCCCTTCCGCCGCGGCGCCCGCGTGAACTCGACGCGCGGGTATTCCTCGCGCAGGCGAATTTGCAGGTAGGGAAAGGTCTTGTCGTCCTTCAGCTCGACGTTGAAGCGCGGCTGGATGTCCTTGACGAGGCGCGCCTCCATGAGGAGGGCGTCCACCTCGCTCTCGGCGGGGAGGAAATCGACGTCGGCGATGAGCGGCACCAGGTCGCGGGTGCGGTGGTCCTCGGCGGCGGCCTTGGTGAAGTAGTGGCCGGCGCGGTTGCGGAGGTTCTTGGCCTTGCCGGCGTAGAGGACGCGGCCCTGGGCATCCTTCATGAGGTAGACGCCCGGCCCGGCGGGGAACTGCTTGACCTTCTCGGCCGGCGGCAGCTTCTCGCTGGCGGCGGCGGCAGCCGACTCGGCGGGCGGCGGGACGCTGGACATGGGACACCCCGGGCTGCGATTCCTTCGTGCGGCCCCGCGTTCCGGCTGCGGAGCCTCTCTTTCTTTATACCAGGTTCGCCGCCGCTTTTTGACGGCAGGCCGCCGGCCGCTTACACTATCCCCCATCCTGTTCACCCCTGTCCCAGGGAGAGATCGCACATGAACCGCCGGAATTTCCTGCAGGCCGGTACGGCCGGCCTCGCCCTGTCCGCCGTGGGCGGCTATCACGCCTTCGCCGCCGAGAAGGCGCCGCGCGTCGGCCTGATCGGCTGCGGCTGGTACGGCAAGATCGACCTGTTCCGCCTCATCCAGGTGGCTCCCGTCGAGGTCATCTCCCTCTGCGACGTCGATAAGAAGATGCTCGCCGACGCCGCCGAGCAGGTCGCCGAGCGGCAGAAGTCGAAGAAGCAGCCGCGCACCTTCGCCGACTACCGCGACATGCTCAAGGAGAAGGATCTCGACATCGTCTTGATCGCCACGCCGGACCACTGGCACGCCCTGCCGATGATCGCCGCCGTCGAGGCCGGCGCCGACGTCTACGTGCAGAAACCCATCAGCGTGGACGTCACCGAGGGCCGGGCGCTGCTCGCGGCGGCGCGGAAGCACAAGCGGGTGGTACAGGTCGGCACCCAGCGGCGCAGCACGCCCCACATCATCGAGGCCCGCGACCGGGTCATCAAGGAGGGCGAGCTCGGCAAAGTCGCCCTGGCCGAGGTGTACTGCTACTACCACATGCGGGCCGGCGGCAACCCGCCGGACACGAAGCCGCCGGAGTACCTCGACTACGAGATGTGGACCGGGCCGGCCCCGCTGCGGCCGTACAACGAGTGGATCCACCCGCGCCGCTGGCGGGCGTTCATGGAGTACGGCAACGGCATCGTCGGTGACATGTGTATACATATGTTTGATATGGTCCGCTGGATGCTCGACATGGGCTGGCCGCGGCGGATCAGCTCCAGCGGCGGCATCCTCGTGGATAAGAACAGCAAGGCCAACATCACCGACACGCAGACGGCCACGTTCGACTTCGGCGACCTGGAGGTGGTGTGGCAACACCGCACCTGGGGCGAGGCCAACGACCGCGAGTACCCGTGGGGCGCGACGCTCTACGGCGACAAGGGGACGCTCAAGGTGGACGTCCACAAGTACGAGTTCACGCCCCTGGGCCAGAGCAAGCCGACGCTGACCGGCAAGGCCCTCTTCGAGTACGAGAAGTACCCCATCGACCGCACCGAGAAGGACCTGGAGCGGCACGTCGCCTCGGCCGTGCGCTGGCACATGCAGGACTTGCTGCGGGCGATCAAGTCCCGCGGCAAGCCGGTGGCCGACATCGAGCAGGGGCACATCTCGACGGCGAGCTGCATCCTGGCCAACCTGTCACAAAAGCTTGGTCGGTCGGTGGTGTACGACCCCGAAAAGCACGTCGTGACGGGGGACGACGAGGCGACGAAGCTTCTGACCAGGCCGTATCGCAAGCCGTGGGTCCACCCTGGGACGTGATGGAACAGGGCGAAGGGAGCCGGTCGTGTGGCGGGCCGCAATCGCCGAGGCGTGAGCCGGGCCTTCGCCGGGGCGGCCGTGGTTTTTCGAGGGGGCTGGACTGTCGATCCGGTGGTTGCGGGTTCGAGTCCCGTCGCCCTCGCTAAACAGAAGTAGCCGTAAGTCAAGGACTTACGGCTACGGTTGTTTTAAGACTACGGCAGGTGCCAACAGGATGTGGGGGCAATTTGGGGGCAAAACACGGGTGGCGTTGGGGGCACGTTGATGTGCGGAAAGTCATTCGGGCGGGTGCTGGCCAGCGAAAACCTGCGGGCGTAAACTGAAGAGCAGTAAACACGACCTGGGCGCGACGATCGTCGCCGGTCGCCCCAGTCACCGAAGCGCCCCCGGTCGTCGCATGGCGGTCGGGGGTTTTTTCGTCGGTATCGGCGGCCGGTGGGGGCATTTGCGGGCACGGGCCGGCGGGCGGCGGACATGTTGTCCACGCTTCCGTGGACTAGCGCCCTCTTCCCGGTGTCTGGGACCGCAGCACCTCACGGATCAGATGGG
Organism: Gemmataceae bacterium; assembly: GCA_035266225.1. Lineage (GTDB taxonomy): Bacteria > Planctomycetota > Planctomycetia > Gemmatales > Gemmataceae > DATFNV01. The sequence goes on along the minus strand of DATFNV010000009.1, from coordinate 7,252 downwards.
CTCCTGCGGTGATACCCATCATGGCCATGCTCACCACGGCAACCGTCTGGAACACGACGGCCATTTTCTCCTGCCTCGTACGCTTGGCCATGTCCTGGGCCTGGGTGGCGACTTGCATGAGACCGGGGGGAGACTGAACATTCATCGGGTGCATCGCTTGCTCAACCGTTGCGTGAAGCGTGGGGCAGAATAGATGAGTCGGAGTGGCTTGGCAAGCGCCAACACTCGGCGAGAGTGTGGCGCTTTTCGTACTGAGTTGCCGCTTGGGCCGAAGGAGAAACGACGAGATTGACGTGAAGTTGGAGTTCGGCAGGAGGACGAGCCATCCGGCAAGCCCCGCCAGGCCCTCAATGCGGCTTGAGTGCCAATGCTTCACGGCTTGGCTGCTGGATTCGCCGGAGAGGGCTTCGGCGTCAGAATCGCTCGCCAGCGGACCGCTTCGGCCTTGTCGCCGGCAGCTTCGGCCCGGTCGAGGAGTTGCTTGGCGAGGCCCGGTTTGTTGGCGTCGCTGGCGCTCTCGTACTCCTGCCGCAACCAGTGCAGCCGGTCGGTGGCGACGCGGCCGGGGAAGGGAAAGTCGGGATCGGGAGCGGGTTTCGCGGCGAGCTCCTGCCGCTTCTTTTCCCAGGTCGCTTCGTACCATTTGACGAATGCCCCTTCATCGTCGAGTTGGCCTCGAACCGTGACCTGGGCCCAGAGTTCGAGGAGGTCAGGTGGAATATTCAAGCGATCCGGCGGCGGCAAGCGGTGCAAGGCGATTTCAGAACCGTTGTCGTTGGAACCAACCCAGCCCCCCCCCACCCAACCGAGCTTTGCCTGGTAGAGGCCCGGCCCGTACCCGATTAAGGCATTCTTCTCGGTCCTGGAGTCGAGGAATTGAAGGGGCCACCCGCTCTCGGGATGATAAACCGGCACGAAGCGACCATCCGGCGCGAAGCGCGTGATCTCGGGATGATACTTCTGCCCCTTGGGTGGTTGCAGTCGCCGCCAGGTGCGCGTGTCGAAAACTTGCCCTGAATCAAGGAGAACTCGATCTCCCAGGAAACGCGCCGCCGAACCGGGTAACTCCGCGATCGGGGTCGCTGTCCCAGCTCGGAAAACGCCGGTGGTCCCATTTATCTGGCTCATCGTGAAGAGATCGTTGGCGATCAACTCAAAGTAAGCAGGCTCCAGGGCTCCCCATTTGAGCGGTCCCGTAGTTGACAAGACCTGCCATGCCTTTGTATCCCACACATGGACGTAGTACGCGTTGGGAAGCTGACCGTCTTCGGAGATGGTCGCCGCGGTGTGTCCGCTTGGACTGACGAGTGGTACACGCTGCGAAATGCCATATTTCTTGTCGTGCTTGAGTTTGGCAATGAGCCGTCCATTTTCGGCCGAGAACACGTGAAGCAATGTCTCCGGGCCAGAGCGGTCTAGAGTTTCAAGCCATCGGCCATCGCCGAAGAACAAAAAATCAAGCATGTGAGGTTCTGGCGTCTCCAGCCGTGCAATAAGCCGTCCTGTTCTCGCGTCCCACAGTTCGGCCGGGCCAAAATACTGCCAATCCCCCGGACGATTCTTGCCTTCATTCCAAACTTTCCCTTTGGTCAAGAGCCTGTCGTTGGACAGCTTGGTCACACTTTCGCCCACCGACGCGGATTCCAGGAAAGGAACAGAAATGCCGTCGCGAAAAAACCGGAGGCGTTCCGGTCGCGGCGCGGTTTCCGCGCGAAATGCGCCATCCTTCGTCTCCCACAACCGGACCACGCCGTCGAGGGAATCCGTGAAGGCAGTGGCTCCATCCGGGCTCAAACCCGCATCGATCAGTTTCTCGTCGGCACGGCGGAGAAGAGCAATCTGCCGGCCCGAATATGGATCCCAGAGGCGAGCTGTCATGTCGGCACCGCGTGTCAGGAGTCGATCCCCCTTCGAGTTAAGGGACGAGTATCGGACCAGGGCACCGTCGTGAGTGATCGGCGGCAGGAGCGGGGCGTAGCTCTGGCCCGTGGCAAGGACGGCGGCCGTGACGAACTGGCCGAGGTCTTGAGTTGATGAAATATGCGCGAATTCGCCTGCTAGCGTCATCGTTTCAAGCTTCTTGATGTGCTCGAGCCCCTCGGCTATCTCCTTCCGAGTTCGACAAAGCCGAAGCAGCCCGATCCGGTGATCCTGCCTCAACTCCGTCAGGTCGATATCGACCTTCAGACTCAGCGCGGCTTGTTCCGCGACGATGAGCTGTTCGTTGCCATTCGCCATCGCCCCCCGGTATTTGCCTTCGCTGCCGGCCGCCATCTTCTGATTCTCAATCGCCATCACCAAATTCTCATAGGCTTCCTTCCGTTTCTCCTCCGCCGCCGCCTCTGCCCGGCTCGCCTTCACGGCCAGCCAGCTGCTCACGGCGGCCGCCGCGATCAGCAACCCCGCGAAAGCTGCCGCGGTCGAGAGCGCGACCCGGTGCTTGCGCGCGAATTTCCGCAGCCGGTAGCCCGCCGTCGGCGGCCGCGCTTCGACCACCTCGTCGGCCAGATAACGTTCCACGTCCCGCGCCAGCCCGCTCGCCGTGTCGTAGCGGCGCGACCGGTCCTTCTCCAGGCACTTCATCACGATCCAGTCCAGCTCGCCGCGCACCAGCTTCGTCAGCTTCACCGGCTCCAGCTGGCGCTGCGCCGCCAGGCTCGGCAACGACCCGCTGCCACTCAGGCGGGCGCTCGGCCGTTGCGGCTCTTCCTCCTTGATGAGCCGCAGCATCTCATGCCACGCCGCCTCGTTGAAGCGCTGCTTCTCCAGCGGCGTCGTCCCGGTCAGCAGTTCGTACAGGATCACGCCCAGTGCGTAGATGTCCGTCCGCGTGTCCACGTCGAGATTGTTGAACTCGGCCTGCTCCGGACTCATGTACAGGGGCGTGCCCATCATGACACCATGCGCCGTGTGCAGCGTGTGCTCGGTCAGCGGCTGGTGCATCGCCTTGGCCAGCCCGAAGTCGATCACCTTGGGCACCGGCACCCCATCGTACAGGCACACCAGAATGTTGCTCGGCTTGAGGTCGCGGTGAATGATGCCCTTCTGATGAGCGTGCTGCACCGCCTGGCAAATCGGCACGAACAGGGCGAGGCGCTGGGCGACGCTCAGGCGGGCGTCATCACAGTAGCGGTTGAAGGGAACGCCCTTGACGTACTCCATGACGAAGAACGGCCGGCCGCCCTCGGTGGTGCCGCCGTCGAGCACCTTGGCGATGTTGGGGTGGTCCATCACGGCCAGGGCCTGCCGCTCCGCCTCGAAACGCGACAGGACGGTCTTCGAGTCCATGCCTGCCTTGACAAGCTTCAAGGCGACCTTGCGGCGGACCGGCTGCGTCTGTTCGGCGACCCAGACCGTGCCCATGCCGCCTTCGCCAACCTGTTCGAGGAGCTTGTACCGGCCGGCGATGACGGTCCCCGCCTGTTCTCCGGTCGGGCCGTAGGCGGCGGTCTCCTCCCCGGCCGGCCGGGCCGGGCCGTCCAGGAAGCTGCCGGCCCTGGGGTGGGCCTCCAGCAACCGCTCCACCCGGCGGCGCAAATCCGCGTCGTCCTTGCAGGCGGCGGCCAGAAAGGCGGCGCGCTCCTCGGGCGTGCCCTTCTCCAGGGCGGCCAGAAAGATGTCTTCGACTTCAGTGGGACCGCTCATGATGTTGCTCCTCGAAACCTGGGTGTCACCTCACAGTGCGAGGATTCGCCTCGAAACCCCTCATGCGTTCCGCGTTTTTCCGTGCCTTGGCCTTTCGTCGGGGCAGAGGCTAGGGGGAAGGCGACGAGTCCTCCGCGCCGCTCAACTCGGCGTAGAGCCAGGTGCGGGCGTAGGTCCAGTAGCGCTCGGCGGTGGCCAGCGCGATGCCGAGGACCTCGGCGGCTTCGGGCACCGTCAGGCCAGCGAAGAAGCGCAGTTTCACCAACTCAGCTCGGGCCGGGGATTCCCTGGCCAATCGGGTGAGGGCCTCGTCCAGGGCAAGGAGGTCTACCGAGGGAGCATGTGCCGCTACCAGGTTGAGGTCGGCGTCAATCCGTCGCAGGCGCCCGCCATGCCTGGGTCCCTGCTTTCGCCGGGCAGTTTCGACGAGGATACGGCGCATGGCCTCGGCCGCGGCGGCGAAGAAGTGATTCCGCCCGTTCCAATGCCGTTCGTCCCGCTGGCCGACCAGTCGCAGGTAGGCTTCGTGAACCAGGGCGGTGGGTTCCAGCGTCTGCCCTGGCTTCTCCTGGGCGAGGCGCTGGGCAGCCAGTCGGCGCAATTCCTCGTAGACGAGCGGCAGTAGCTGAGCGGACGCATGCGGGTCGCCAGCTTCAATGGCGTTCAAGAGCTGGGTAGCTTCGCTCATGCGGATTAGTGTACCTGACGCCGCCACCACTGTCACGGAACGAACTTCCGTGTTCCTCCTTGCAGAGACGCCATGCATAGATCCTCCGCAACGTCACCGCAACATCAGGCAAATCTCTTTACCAAAACTTTACCACGCGGTTTGTCAAAGGCAGAGGGCAAGGGGTCCGGATTCGCCGTAACCCCTTGCCCTGATTGAATGCCGGAGACAGGACTTGAACCTGCACTGCCAATTAAGGCAACCAGGCCCTCAACCTGGAGTGTCTGCCATTGCCCCCGCAAGGCAACTACACGGCAACCGCATGGAAAGCGTTATTTTACAGGGCTTTGTTGCGATCACCGTGACACATTTACGTTATACTAGCACGGCCCTTACATGGGCAATGCCGCTAGCAAAATGTTAGCAAAAACGTCTGTACAGGTCGGGGCCTGGCTGCGGGTTGCTCGTTCTCGGGCGGCGATGCGGCGGGCGACGAGCTTGTTGAGACCAAGAAAATCGTGGCTGCCCTTGCCGGCGGTGGGATAAGCGGCGGGACGAGCACCCTGCCCGCTGGCCTCTCTCGCCGTCGCCGTCGGTCGCCGTTTTTCGGGGTGTGTTCGCGGGCCGGGGCCCACCCCGAAAAATGACGGCCAGAGGCGAACGCGGGCCTCTCGTCTTGTCTTGGGATTTGCCCCTCACGCTTGAGCCGGAGGAGCCGGTGAGGGGTCGGGGTGCGTTGGGGGAAGCGTGTGACGATGTCTCTTCCCTGCTGAATCGCAAGAAGGACACACTGCAAATGCGCGGGTCGGACGCCTTACTTCGCCAATCGCTCCACTGCCGCTTTCGCTTCGCTTGTCAGCCGTGCCTCGGGTGCGCCCCTGGCGAGGGCTTGCAGCAGTTGTCGCGCTTCGGGAGTGCTCATGTATTCGAGTGCCTCGATCGCACGCAGATGGCGCAAGCGATCCCCCGACAGCCCCTCCAGCTTGCCCAGCAGGAAAGTCCCCTGGCGGCGCAACTCCGCCGACGGCGTTCCTTCCAGGGCCTTTCGCAATGCCGGCCTGGCCACGTCGGAGAGGCTTTCCAGCTCGCGGACTGCGGTGTCGCGCTTGGCGAACTCCTCGGCGTCCAGGTCTTTGATCCATTGAGCAACCTTGTCCGCGTCGGCGGCGGGCACGGGACGCAGGCGCTCGCGCAGGAAAGGCGCCGCTGATTGAGGGGCCAGGGCCAGTTCCCAAATCGCTCGCCATGCCTTGCCGGCGTCTGCGCTCGACAAATCCTCCCAGCGCGATTCCAACTCGTCCTTCGCCAACAGCCCCCCTTTGCGCCCCGGGCGAAACGCGCCGGCCACGTCCCACACCAGGGCTGTCGTGTCGTCGCTGCCGGAAACCAGAAGCCGGCCGTTCGGCGCGAAGCTCAACGACAGCACGTCGGACGCGTGTCCCGCCAATCGCCCTCGCTCCTTGCCGGTGGCCAGCTCCCAGAGGCGAATCGTCTTGTCCCCGCCGTCGGTCACCAGCGTCCGGCCGTCCGGGGAAAAGACGACTGCCATGCCCCGCTCCGCAAGACCACGCAGCGGGGGCAGTTCCCGACCCGTGGCGACCTCCCACAGACGCACGTCGCTCGCATCATTCGAGACGCCGGGCCGGCCGCCCACCGCCGCGAGGACCCTGCCGTCGCGCGAGAACGCGATGTCGTCGGCGAACCAAGGACGCAATTCCAGACGCCGCAGTTCCTTGCCGGTCGCCGTCTCCCAGAAGCGAATCGTATGGTCCCCGCTGGCAACCGCACTGGCGGTGGCAAGCACCTTGCCGTCGGGCGTGAAGGCGACGACGCCGACCCCTTTCTGCTTCCCGGCCGTGCGACGCAGCTCCTTGCCGCCGGCAACGTCCCAAAGCCGGATGGTCCCGTCGTAACAGGTGGAGGCCAACGCCTTGCCGTCGGGCGAAAAGGCCAGGCCACCGATGACGTCCGCCGACCCGAAGTCCAGACGGACGACTTCCTTGCCCGTGGCGATCTCCCAGACGGGGATCTTGTGATGCTCGGAATCGCCGGAAGCGGCGAGCCGGCCGTCGGGCGACACTGCGACAAAATAGCCGTTGCGCGGCGCCGGGCCGGTGAGCCGGCGGACTTCCTTGCCGGTGGTCGCTTCCCAAATGCGGACGCCGTCGTCACTGCCGGAGACGATGGTCTTGCCCTCCGGCAAGAAAGCGACCGACCCGACGCGCCCCATCGTGCCCTCGACCACGGGGCGCTCTTTCCCACTCTTCACGTCCCACAGGCGGATCGCGTTGTCGAGGCCGCCGGACGCCAGCGTCTTGCCGTCCGGGGAGAAGGCAATGCTGACCACAGGCCCCGAGTGCCCCTCGACGCTCCGCAGCTCCTTCGCCGTAGCCGGGTCCCAAATGCGGATGAAACCGTCGCGGCCGGCGGACGCCAGCAACTTGCCGTCGGGCGAAAAGCTCACGGCCTCGACCCAGAATGTGTGACCCTTGCACCGCCGTAGCTCGTTGCCCGTGGCCACGTCCCACAGGCGAACGGTCTTGTCGTGGCTGCCCGAAGCCAGCGTTTTGCCGTCCGGCGAGAACCCGACGGACGTAACCTGGTCTTCGTGTCCCGCGAGCGTGTGGAGTACTTTGCCGGTCGCCGCGTCCCACAGGCGGACCAACTTGTCGCTGCCGCCGCCGGCCACGAACTGGCCGTCGCGCGACACGGCCAGCCCTTTCACGCCCTTGGGGGTGTCGTCGAGTCGGCAGATCCGTTGCTGCGTCTTCAGATCCAACACCAAGGCGGTCGCCCCCGCCCCCAGGGTCAACGCATACTTTACCAAGGCGAAATCGGGGGTAAGCATGGCATTTCGGCCAGCGTCGGCACAACAGCTTGTAGGAAAGCAACTTGCGTTCATCCCACAGCTCTCGGTCATTCACGATCCTTGAGACACCC
>DATFNV010000008.1:0-4136 GCA_035266225.1 Gemmataceae bacterium | reverse complement strand
GGTCGCCCCGCGCCGGGCGGGTTGAACCAGTCGCTGGCCGACTCGCTGGCGCCCCCGCCCGGCGCGGGGCGACCGGCCCCGGTGCAGTTGCACCTGCGCATCAGCCGCGAGATGACGCCCGGCGTCTACCGGCCCGTGGCGGCAACGGTGCGCCCGGTGCATTTGTCGCGCAACATGGGCCGGGTGTCGCCACCGGAGCAGGTGACGCTGAAGACCGGCGACCGAGTGCGCGTCGAGGTGCTGACGGACCAAACGGGGTATGTGACCGTGTTCAACGTCGGGCCGAGCGGCGACCTGAGCCTGCTCTACCCCGAGGCGTCGGCGGCGCCCGGGGCGCCGCCGATGGTGTGGGCCAACCAGCCGCTGAACGTCCTCGACGTCGAGATGCAGCCGCCGGCCGGGCGCGAGCGGCTGTTCGCGGTGTGGACGCGGCGGCCGTTGCCGCTACAACCGGCGCAACTGCAAGGGATCGCGGATCGGGGCGAGATGCCGGCGTCCAGCCCGTACCAGGCGACTCGCAACATGGTGAAGATGAAGCAGTCCGTCGAGGCGATGCCGCCGGGCGAGTGGCACGCGGTGGTGCTGGAACTGGATCATGGGAACTGACGTATCCAGTGACGCGACAGCCTGGCTCCGGCGGCTATCGGCAAGTACAGTAATATCAACCGGGAAGTTGACGTGAGGTATGCACATGACGACACCTGTGATTCGAGCTTGGAATCCATCAGCGCGAGAAGAAAATGCGTTTCGTGCCACGGACGCGTCCTTTCAGTGGCTTTGCAATCTTCCCACGGACTTGCTTCGGCAATACCGTGGCAAGTGGGTTGCGGTCAAGGAGTGCAGCGTGATTTGTGCCGCGGATTCGTTGGACCTCCTGCTGCGCGAGCTAGGGGACACTGATCTGGAGACCGTCATCATCGACCGCATCGAACGGCCTGGCTGGATGGTGTACCGATGAGCTTCAGCAAACCGTGGCGAACTCTTTCCGGTCCTGACGAGCGTGAAAAACGACTGCCAGTGCTGGATGTCTATCTGCGCACCGCAGGCGGGAGCTTCGTCCGCGAGGTGTTCGTGGTCGATTCGGGAGCTGATGTGAGCATGGGGCCGAGGCGCCTGTGCGAACTCGTTGGCTTGCGTTGGGAAGATGGGGAGCTGATTCAGGTTACTGGAATCGCCCAACACGAGGAATGCGTTGTTCCGGCCACCATCCACATGCTCGACATCTACATTCGCGATGCGGGCTGTCAATTGACGATTCCATTCTGCTTCGCCGAAGGGGATGCGCCGTTGCTGATCGGCCGTGAAGGGTTCTTCGATGCCTTTCGCGTTACCTTCGACAAGCCGCAGTTCGTCACCGTCTTCGAGCTGGTAAGAAGCGTAGCTGAAGGCTCGCCATGACCTTGGGCGGGATGAGCAACCGCATCTTCGTGTCCCGCTACCTGCCGCACGTGCCCACGAAAGAAGAACTGGAAACCTTCTTGCGGCAGACGCGGCACCGGCTGGAGGCGTAAGGCGTCGGACCCAGAGCGACGTTGGCCACAAGGAGTGAGGCGGCAGGCGTTCACGCTGTGTCCTCCCGGCGGCCTCCCAGGAGTCGTTCCATGCCCGACAGACGAGAAGAGGTTGATTGGCTGAACCGGCAGGTCGTCCAGCTGTCCGAACAGGGTCGTTTCCAGGAGGCTCTCCAACTGGCGCGACAGGCAGCCGACCTTGCCCCGCAGCATCTGGGCCCCGACCACCCCGACACCGCAAGCAGCCTCAACAACCTCGGCGTCCTGCTGGATAGCATGGGCGACCTGGCGGAGGCGAGGCCCTACTACGAGCGCGCTCTGGCCATTCGCCAGAAAGCTCTGGGGCCCGACCACCTCGATACCGCAAGCAGCCTCAACAACCTCGGTTATCTGCTAAAGGCGATGGGCGACTTGGCGGGGGCGCGGCCATACTACGAGCGCGCGCTGGCCATCCGCCAGAAAGCCCTGGGCCTCGACCACCCGGACACCGCAGGGAGCCTCAACAACCTCGGCGCCCTGCTGGGTAGCATGGGCGACCTGGCGGGGGCGCGGCCCTACGTCGAGCGCGCCCTTGTCGTCTGCGAGAAAGCCCTGGGGCCCGACCACCCCCACACCGCACACTGCCTCGACAACCTCGGCGCTCTAGTACAGGAGATGGGCGATCTGATGGGGGCGCGGCCCTACCACGAGCGCGCCCTGGCTATCCGCCAGAAGGCCCTGCGCCCCGACCACCCGGACGCCGCAAGCAGTCTCAACAACCTCGGTTATCTGCTAAAGGCGATGGGCGACCTGGCGGGGGCGCAGCCCCACTACGAGCGCGCCTTGGCCATTCGCCAGAAAGCCCTGGGGGCCGAACACCCCAACACTGCACGCAGCCTCGGCAACCTCGGCGGCCTGCTGCGGGCGATGGGCGACCTGGCGGAGGCGCGGCCCTACTACGAGCGTGCCCTGGCCATCCACGAGAAGGCCCTGGGGCCCAACCACCCCGACACCGCCACCAGCCTCAACAATCTCGGCGCCTTGCTGGTTGCCGCTGGCCGGGTACAGGAAGCCTTCCCCCGGATGCGGCAGGCCGCCGCGATTGATGACCGGATGCTCGGCCAGGTCTTCACCATCGGCTCCGACCGTCAGCGGACTGCCTTCCTGCGTACCATCCAGGGCAACATGGAGATGTTTCTCTCCCTGGTGTGGCGGCACTTGCCCGGAGATCCCTCCGTGGTCCGTGCCGCCCTGGACCTGGTGCTGCGCCGCAAGGCGGTCCTGGCCGAAGCCCTGGCGGCCCAGCGCGATGCTGTGCTGGGCGGCAAGTACCCCCGCCTGAAACCTCAGCTGAACGAGTGGGTCACACTGCGCCGGCAGATCGCCCGCAAGATCCTGGCCGGCCCCGGCCCCGAAGGGCTTGCCTTGCATCAGCGACAACTCGACGAGTGGGAAGCGGCCCGGGAGCGCCTGGAGGCCCAGCTGGCGCGGCAGGTCCCCGAGATGAACCTGGAGCAGAAGCTCCGGGCGACGGACCGCCGCGCCGTGGCCCTCGGCCTGCCCGCTGGCGTCGCCCTCGTTGAGTTCGTCCGCTTCGATGTCTTCAACTTCAAGGCGCTGCCGGCTCGCGGGGAAGCACGCTGGAAGCCGGCCCGCTACCTGGCGTTCGTGCTGCCCGCCAGCGAGCCGGATGCTGTGCAGATGATCGACCTGGGGCCGGCGGACGAGATCGACCGCCTCATCACCGACTTCCGGGCCGGCATCCTGCGCGAGGGAGCCGAACGCAGCCGGAACATGGTCCGAACTACCCCCACTCCGTCGCCGTCCGTGGTCCACGGGCTCGGCCTGCCGCTGCGCCGCGCCCTGTTCGATCCGCTGGTGCCGGCGCTTGGTCAACGCCGCCGGCTGCTGCTTAGCCCCGACGGCAACCTGACGAGGCTGCCGTTTGACCTGCTACCCACCGACGAGGGTCGCCTGCTGCTCGACGACTACCAGATCAGCTACGTCGGCAGTGGCCGCGACGTCCTCCGCTTCGGCGCTGTGCCAGCCCGCCAGGGCGCCGACCCGCTGGTCATCGCCGACCCGGACTTTGACCTCGCGGGACAGACCGAGGCGGCCCACGACCCGGCGCCCCGCAAGGGGCTCTGGTCCCGCCTGTTCGGGCGCCGGCCCGCGCCGGTCGCCGCCCCTCCGCCACCTATTCCGGTTTCCCAGGCGCCGAAGGACGGGCGCCTGTCCCGCGACTTCGACCGAGGGACGTGGCACTTTGGTCGCCTTCCGGGCACGCGCACTGAAGGCACGCGCATCGCGGCCTTGCTGAAGGTGGAGCCGTGGCTCGACAGCGCCGCCCTCGAAGGGCCGTTCAAGGAGCGCTGCCGCTCGCCGCGCATCCTGCACCTGGCCACGCACGGCTTCTTCCTCCAGGACCAGCCGCACGACCCCAACCAGGAGCGCCGCGACCTCGGGGTCATGGGCGATGCCGGCCGCCTGTCGGGCCCGCTGCCGGAGAACCCGCTGCTGCGCGCCGGACTGGCCCTCGCCGGCGCCAACACCTGGCTGCGCGGCGGCACCCCGCCGGACGAGGCGGAGGACGGCCTGCTGACAGCAGAGGACGTGTCGGGCCTCGACCTGCTGGACACCGAATTG
>DATFNV010000007.1:0-4560 GCA_035266225.1 Gemmataceae bacterium | reverse complement strand
CGTCACCTGCAACCACAGACTGCTCCAGCCGCCCGACGAATGGCCGGTCACGAAGCGCGCCGCCGGCGCGCCCAGGCCGCGATATTCCCTCTCGATGAAGGGGATCAATTCCTCGACCAGGGCCCGGCCGCACGGCCCGTTGTTGGCGGAGTCGGCGAAGACGTGATGGCCCAGCCGGCACGACGGGTCGAGGACCACCCACAGCATCTCCACGCCGGCCACGTCGCTGCGGGTGACCAGGTTGTGAGCCATGAAATGCGTGCCGCCGAACCCAGGGATTTCATAGACGACCGGATACCGCTTCTTCGGCTCGGCCGCGAACGACTTCGGCAGGACAACGCCGGCACGCATCTTCACCGGCCGCTTGTGGAAGTCGGAGAGCAGCTTGCTGTCGATCTCCGCGAGCTTGACGCGCTCCACCTCCTTGAACAGCCGCGGCGGCACCACCTGGTCGATGGCCAGCACCAAGGGCCCGGCGGCGGCAGGGTCCAGCTCCTGGCGCACCGACTTGCTGTAGCCGTTGCCGGGGGCGGTGCTGAAGCTGCGCTCGCCGCGGTCGAAGTCCATGACGGCCTGGACGGAGTACGTCGCCTTCGCCAGCTTGGCCAGCGGCTCGGGGAAGGCCGGGGCGGTGCCGTCGATGACCAGCTCCTCGCCGGGCTTCCAGTCCTTGACGTCGCGGGCGAACATCGGCTCCGGCTTGAACCAGCTCGGCCCGAAGCGTGGCTCGGTCTTATCGGACTTCGTCAGCATGACGTAGACGCGGCCGGTGAACGGCTTGCCGGAGACGACCTTGTCGAAGGTGACGCGGAATTCCAGCGGCCTGGCGTCGGCGACGCGGGCGGCCGGGATGGCGATGAGCAGCAGGCAGAGCGGCAGAAAACGCAGGCGCATCGGCGGGACTCACTGCGGCAGGAGGAAGAATGGGGCGATCCTCCTGATGTTAGCGGGTGCGGCGGGCGAGGGGTAGTAATTCTCCGGGCGGGTGGCTACTCTACCAGCATTCGTGGCGCGCGATGTCCCCGCTGGCCAAGGAAGGAAGCCCCCATGTCTACGTACCTCGTCCGTCCGCTCGTGCTGCTCTGCCTCGCTCTGGTGGCGACGTCGTCCGCCGCGGCCGAACCGCCCCGGCGCACCGATCGGGACGGCGATCCCCTGCCGCCCGGGGCGCTTGTCCGCTTCGGGTCGGCGCGCTGGCGCGTGCCGGACTCCCCCTTCTCGCTACGCTACACCGCGGACGGCAAGTCGCTGCTGGTCTTCGGTGGCACGAATGACAGTTTAGAGATCGTACATATCCTCTCGACTGCCGAGGGGAAGCGCCTGGGCCAGTTGGAACTTGGCCTGGTTGATGATTCCGACCAGTTGCGATGGGCACGACGATACATTAGCTCTTTTGACTCAGGATGGGGCGCTGTTTCGCCGGACGGACGATGGTTGGCCCAGCTCGGCGGCGCCTCGCACCACGACCTGAAGGACGTCCATGTCTGCGAGCTGGCTACCGGAAAAACGGTCTTCAAGGTCCACGATGATCGGTGTAAGTTAACGAACGTCCAGTTCTCCCCGGACGGCAAGCAGCTGGCTGCCATCGAGGAGTGCCCCGGGGACGCTCGTCCCGAAGAGATGGCGGCGGGACTCCGTCTCTGGGACGTGGCCACCGGTCAGATGGTCCGTCGATTTGAGCCACCCGCTCCGGAGGAGGGGGCCGGCTTTTCCCCCACGGCGTTTTCCTTCTCGCCCGACGGTAAGCTTCTGGCCGCCGTTGGCCACGAAGGTGAGAAAGCTGGCCTCATCCGCCTTTGGGACGTGGCAGGGAGTCGCGTTTCGTGGCGCCTCCAGGGGCAGGCCGCGTTGCGCGCCCCATTCGCCTTCAGCCCCGACGGCAAGATGTTCGCCACGGTGAACGCCACCAACGAACTGTGTCTGTGGGACACGACGACCGGCCGGACGCTCCGCCGCCTGAGCGGACAGATCGAAGCGCTTGAGGCCCTCGTGTTTTCGCCGGACGGCAGCCGACTTGTCAGCGGGAATGACAAGGGGACTATGCGGCTGTGGGATCTCACTACGGGCCGGCAGGTCGCGGGCTACGCTGTGGTCTCTCGGGCGGTCCTGTTCTCGCCCGACGGCCAAACGCTGGCCATTGCCGATGCCGGCCAGCATATCCGGTTGTACGAGGCGAAGACCGGCAAGGAGCTGCACACTCTTGAGGCGTCCTTCCTCACAGGAGCCAGCCTCAAGCCGAGTTTCCTCGTCGCCACGCAGGGGGCCGGCTGGCCGATCGCCTTCTCCCCCGACGGACGCACCCTGGCCGCCCTGACAACCGGCAGCTCGGTTCGCCGCTGGTCGGTTGCGACCGGCGAGGAGGTGCCGCTGCCCGGCGAGAACGTCGCGACTTCCCAGGCCGTGGCCCTTTCCCCGAACGGCAAGCTGCTGGCCTCGGCCGGGTCCGGCGAAGTCCGGCTCTGGGAGGCCGCCAGCGGCAAACACCTGCGCCGCTTGGCTGGGTCCACGGCCGGGGGAGCGCCTGCCGGCCACGTTGGCAACAGCGGCCCGTGGTGCCTGATTTTCTCATCCGACAGCAAGCGCCTGGCGGCCGGCTGGGGGGACGGCCGCGTGACAGTGTGGGACGTGGCTGCTGCCAAGTTGCTCTGGCGCGCCGCGGCCTATGAGGGGGCGGCGCTGTCCGTGGTCTTCGCGCCGGGGGACGCGGTCCTGCTCTCGGGGGGTGTTGGGAGTCAGGTCATCTGGTGGGACGCCGCCACCGGCCGGAAGCTGCGCACCTGGTCTCCGGTGGCAGATGAGAGCGAATCGCTACGAGAGTTCGTTACGGTGGCGCCGGACGCTCGGGTCGCCGTTGGGGCGGTCAGCCCGGCCGGAGTTTCCCTCTGGGAGCTGGCTACCGGCAAACGGCGCGGCATCATCCCGGCGGGTCATCCGTTCCTGCCGTTTGCGCCGGACGGCCGCTCCGTTGCGGTAGCAGTAGGCCAGGAGATCAGGCTGATTGACCTGGCCCGTGGCGACGCGGTGCGCGTCTTCAACGCAGGGAGCCAAGTCTCCAAGCCGACCTTCTCCCCGGACGGCCGGCGCCTGTTCGCGGCCTGCGGAGATGGGACACTGAGGGCGTGGGAGACAGCTACCGGCACCTGCCTGGGCCGCCTGGCCGCCCCGGTGTCCAGCGGGTCCGAGCTGGCATTTGCTCCCGATGGCCAGGGCGTCGTCACCGTCTGTGAGGACTCGACGATTCTGCTCTGGGACGCGGTCGGTCCCTTCACGCGGCCCAGACCAACACACGTGGGAGATCGCGAATTGATGGAATGCTGGGACGCCCTCGCCGCCGACGATGCCACCCGAGCGGGCGCGAGCCTGGCCCGGCTGGCAGCTGCTCCGCAGGCCGTCGCCTTTCTCAAGGAGAGGCTGCGTCCTGCCGGCGCCAAGGTGACGCCGGCCGAGGAGCTGCGGGCAGCTCGTGCCGTCGAATTGTTGGAGGGGATCGGTGGGGCCGAGGCGGGTGCGATCCTCGAAAGGATGGCCGGCGGGACGGCAGACGCCCGTCTGACGGAGGAGGCGAAGGCGAGTCTGCGCCGCCGAGAGCCGCTGCCTGCATCGGACCCTCTCCGCCGGCTGCGCGACGATCCGCGTGAGGAGCCGCTGCCCGCCGGCGCCCGCGCTCGCCTGGGCTCACTGCGCTTCCAGCACAGCGCATCGGCCGTCTCGCTTCGTTACCTCCCCGACGGCAAGACGCTCCTGACGCAGCAATTCACGATCAACAACCCAAATCTCGCCCCAGTGGTCACTCTCTGGGACGCCGACACGGGTCGCCGCCGGATCAGCCGCGACGCGCAGATTGCGCGGTTTGACCGGGGGGGACGGGTCAATGGCGACTTTGTCGATCCGCCGGGCGGATGCATCTCACCCGACGGCCGGCTGGTCGCCGTGCTCAGTGGCCCCAACGAGTCGTTCATTGAGGTCAACGAGCTAGCCACCGGCAAGCAGGTTATCCAGCTGCAGGACAATGAGGATCCGTTCACCTTCCTCCACTTTGCGCCCGACGGGAAAAATCTGGGTGCCATCGCCAAGGCATCGAAGTCGATCCGCTTGTTCGAGACGGACGGGGGCAAAGACGTCGGCCGGCTGACGCCCCCACCCGCCGGCCCCAGGTCGGTACCGTCGATGTTCACCTTCTCCCCCGACGGCCAGTACGTAGCCGCCCAGGCCAGTCTTGCGCCGGCCGGCGCGGCGGTCTGGGTCTGGAGAGTCGCTCCTGTGGCCGTCGGAGTGCGGCTTCCCTGCACCTCGCTCCGGACAGGCCCCATCGCCTTTTCTCCGGATGGCAAGGCGCTGGCCGTCGTCAGCGCCGGCGTGAAAGACAGGCCGGTGCTGCGCCTCTGGGATCCGGCCACGGCCAAACCGTTGCACGACCTGGGCGAGCACAACGAGGCCGCCGAGTCGATGCTCTTTTCGCCGGATGGCCGGTTCCTGGTCGTGCAGACGGGAAAGCACGCGCGCGTCTGGGACGTGGCCCGGCGCACGGAGCTGCCGGCCATCGAGCGGGCCACGGGGATC
>DATFNV010000006.1:0-12136 GCA_035266225.1 Gemmataceae bacterium | reverse complement strand
GGGGGGGGGGGGGGCATGCAACGCTCACCTTGATCGAGCCGGCCAACTCAGGAGGTTCACATGAACGTCACCTACAGCGACAAGGCGAAGCAGGGGGGCGAAGAGTACACGCTGCTGCAACACGCGACGAAACAACTCGAGGAGCTGCTGGGGGAAGCCATCGAGGGCGCGGCCGAGGGCGTGAAGGCAGAATGGGACCGGGGGCAGGACGCCGGCGGCCGCACCACGTATACCCTACGCCTTTCCGACGAAGCGGACTCGGTGAGTAGTGATTTCTCGCCCGACGAACTGCAGTCCGATAAGGATCTGCAACGCCGACTTAGACGCCTTTGGAGCAGCCTGCTAGCGGCGAGGGGTCGCAGAATACTCCGAGGGCTGAGGGAATCCAGGGAGTGACATGCCGCGCAAAACCGATGGGGAGAAGATCGATGAGCTGGAGAAGCTCGCCGTCAACCTACAAACTCGCCTGGAATCCGCCGAGAAGGCAATTGACGATACTGACGCCGCCAGCGAGGAACTCGCGCGGCAGCTCGCTGGTCTGCGGCGCGAACACGAAACGGAACTCGCCCTGCTGAAGCGGGAGGTCGAGGAACTCCGGAAGTGGAAGGATGACCAGAAGAGGGCGGGCGAGGAGCGGAGCCGGCGGGTGTGGGCGTTCGGACCGAACCTGCTCGCTGCCGTGGTTGGCGGCCTTATCGCAGCGGCTATTACATACTTTCTCAAGCGGCCATGAGCCAGCGCCTGGCGAACAGTCGAATAATCAGGGGTTCACCTTTTTTCCTTGGTGGGCCTTCCACTACAACTTCAGTAACTCCATCCCCTTGAACTTCTCCCCGAGCAGTTTCTCCGCGTCGCAGCCGAGCCACTTCTCCAGCACGGTCGCGTAGACCGCGCGGAAATCGACGGTGTGAACCAGGTCGCCCTCGCCGAGCTTGGCGAGGCTCGGGTAGGTCCCGGCGAGTCCGCCCTTGACCTTCGAGCCGCACAGGAACAGGCACGACGCCGCCCCGTGGTCGGTCCCCTGGCTGCCGTTCTCATCGACGCGGCGGCCGAACTCGGAGAAGGTCATCACCAGCACGCGGTCGGCGGCTTTTTGCTTTTCCAGGTCCTTCTGGAAGGCCGCCAGCGCCCCGCTCAGTTCGCCGAGCAGCGCCTGGTGCGTCGGCCCCTGCTTGCTGTGCGTGTCGTAGCCGCCCTGCGACACCCACACCAGGCGCACGCCGAGGTTCGCCGCGATCACCTGCGCCGCCCGCCGCAGCTGTGCCCCGAGGTCGCCGGGGTACTCCACGTCCGACTGGTACTTCGCCGCCGCCTCACGCAGCCGGGCCGCCGTGCGGTACGCCGCCTCCGCCTGCCGCCGCAGGAACGGGATCGGCTCGCCCTTGACCGTCGGCCCCGTGCTTAGCTTGCGCAGCAATTTCGCCCGCGGCGGGTCCGCGTCGGGCGTGTCGCCGACGCCGGTGCCGAAGTTCTCGATCTGCCGCACCACCGGCACCGTCAGCTTGTCGGCCAGGAACGCCTGCGGCAGGCTGTCGGTCAGGGCCAGGCCGGTCAGTGAGTCGTCGGCCCCCTCCTTGAAGGAGGCGTCAAGGGTGCGACCGAGCCAGCCGGCCGAGGGGGGGCGCTGGCCGGTGCTGGCGGTGTGCCAGATCTCCATCGAGCGGAAGTGCGAGCGATCCGGCTCGGGGTAGCCGACGCCCTGCACGACGGCCAACTTGCCCTCCTGGAACAGCCGCGCCGCCGCCTCCATGCTCGGGTGCAGGCCGACTGGACCGGCGAGCTTCTGGACCTGCTCTTTGGCGACGTGCAGCGTCGGCCGGGCCTTGTGATAAAGATCATCCTCGAAGGGGATGACCGTGTTCAGCCCGTCGTTGCCGCCGGCCAATTCGACGACGACGAGGACGCGGTCGCCGCGGTCGGCCTTGACGGCGTCATCGGCGGCGCGGGCGAACAGGCCGGGCAGGGCGCCGCCGAGGGTCAGGGCCGATACGCCGGCACCGCTACCGAGGAACTGGCGTCGCGTCAGCATGGAGAGAACCTCCATCCCGGCGAGCGGGGGGCGTCAGCCCCCCGGTATCTTCACCGGGGGGCTGACGCCCCCCGCTCGCCGTTAGTATGCATGATAGTCCGGAAGACTGAGCAGCAGCCCAACCGCCTCGCGGACCTTCTGGGCGCGGAAGTCGCCGTTGTCGCGGAAGTCGTCCGGCTTGGGCCCCTCGTCGGCCGCGACGAGATACTCGGCGATCTCCGCGCGGGTCTTCTTCGACAGCGTCCCTTCCAGGACGCGCTCGGCGAGCAGCTCGGCCACCTTCTTCGGGTCGGTCACCTCGGCCGGCACCAGGGCGAAGGCGTCCAGGTGCGGGCCGAAGTCGTTGCCGCTGACCACCTCGCCGACGCGCTGGCCGAACGCCTGCCGGGCCGCCCAGGTGCCGGCGTGGATCCACTTGCGCTCGCCGTCCCAGCCCTTCACGTTCGGCGGCCCGAACAATTCCTGCCCCATCGCGGTGACGTGGTCGCGGCACTCCTGCGCCGCCAGCCGGACGCCGAACGAGCGGCACGCCCCGATCACGCACTCGGCCGGGCTGGAAATGCGCGTCCGCCGGCACTTCTCCGCGCAGAAGAACTTCGACTGAAACAGCGCCGTCAGGAAGCGCTTGACGCTGAATTGGCCGGCCTGGAACACGTCGGCCGCCTCCTCGACGACCTCCGGCGGCGGCTCGGGGCAGGCGAAGAAGACCAGCAATTTGCGGGCGAGGAAGCGCGGCAGGGCCGGGTGAGCCAGGACGGTGTCGAGGACGTCCCGGCCGTCGAGCTTGCCCTTGCGGCCGAGGACTTCCTTGTCGCCGTCGTCGTGGGCCGCGGCGTTCAAGGTGAACTTGGTGTTATCGCGGTGCCAGCCGGTGAAGGCGCGGGCCGCCTCGCGCACGTCCTTCTCGGTGTAGTTGCCGACGCCGAGGGTGAACAATTCCAGTAGCTCGCGGGCGAAGTTCTCGTTGGGATTGTCCTTGGTGGAGGACTCGCCGTCGAGGTAGACGAGCATGGCGGGGTCGCGGCTGACGGCCAGCACCAGGTCGCGGAAGTTGCCCCAGGCGAGGCGGCGCAGCGTCTCGCACTGCTGGTGCATCAGGAAGACGTCTTCGACCTTGTGGACGCTGGTGGCAAAGTGGCCGTGCCAGAACAGGGTCAGCTTCTCGCGCAGCGGCGTGCGCGTGGTCAGCATGCGGTAGCACCACCACGCCTGCAACTGGCCGATGTCGCTGAAATCGACGAAGCTGCCGCTGAGGCGGCGGAACGTCTCCTGGAACTGGGCCTCCTGCTCCTTGCCATCGTCGAAGAGGTCCTTGACGGCTCCTTCGAGTCCCTGTTCGACGGCACGATCGATCTCGGCCCGAGAAGCGCCGAAGCCGGCGCGGCGCAGCAGGTGGGCGGCGGCGCGGGCGTCCCAGGGGGCCTCTCGTTCGGGGGCCAGGTGGGTCAGGGCCATGAGTGCGGCTCACTCCGTGAGGAAGTGAAGGGTTCCGGGCATCCTCGATTGTAGTCCGCCGTGGATCGTACTCAAGGAGAAAGCCAGGCCGCTTGCGGCCTGGCTTTCTCCGCGTCCTCTGAATAGCCTCACCCGGCCTTCGCCCAGCGGCGAAAAAGCGATCACCCGCAAGCCGCCGCGATGCCAGTAGCTCAACTCTCCGCCGGGATGAGTATGAGCTGATCCTCGCGCAGCTCCATGTAGTCCGATTTCGGCTTGAGCGGGAAGCGGACGCGGTAGATCTGCACACCGCCTGGCCCCAGCGGGCCGCATAGCTCGACGATCCGCCCGCGCATGTTGGGCCAGAGGCGGACTGTCACCCGGTCCCCCAGCTTCAGGGGCTCGGTAGCTTTCTTTCCGGCCATCGTCCGATCCTCCCTCGCCAGGGATCACCACGGGGCGCGCCTGAGCAATTTCGGCAGTTCATTGTACAGGATCGCGTCAAGCGAGGTCGCCAGACCGTCGCAAGCATTCCGCCAGGTTTGCAGCGAAGGGAGGCTCAGCGGGACACTGGCGGGGATTATTCCGTGGTGGGCGGCCACGTTGCGCCACCTGTTCATCGCGGCCAGGTGTTGCAGGCGGGGCTGGTTCGCCGGGTCGGCCGCCAGGTCCAAGGTGAAGCCGAAACGGATCGATTTCCGGTTGTTTAGCGGCCGCCGTCGCTTTATCGATTCGCGAAACGATGAATCCGCGCCGCCCCGAGGGCGGCCGCTCAACGTCGGTTTTGCAAAGGCGATGGTATAACGCGATCTTGGCCCGCCACCGTTTGCTGCTAGCCCCATCAGCGATCCCGGAGATACACGGCCGCGGTCTCGAAGGCTTGTTCCGGCGTGCCGTGATCGTCGCCGGTGTCGAACACGCACGACTCGTACTTCTCTTGGCTGTACGTGTAGAAGGCCATGCTCCACCTGTCCTCCTTGCCGAAGAAGCGGATCCGGCACAGGTGCAGCGGCACGTTTCGCAGCCGTTCCAGGAACTGCTCGCGCGTTTCGCCCATCGTCCGGAGCACCTTGGGCGGAGGCACCACCGGCTCGGTGTAGGCGTCGATGTAGCACAGCGGCCCGCGGAAGCGGACGTCCAGCCGCGTGAACGTGCCCGCGTAGTGCTGCTCGGCATAAGCCCGGATGCGCTGCTCGGTGCGCTGCCGGACGGCCGGAGGAATCTTGACTCCTCCGGAATGGGGGTCATATACCCACGGCATGGCGTTACCTCTCGTTCCTGCACCCTGTTCGAGGGCCGCTTGCGGTTTACCGTTCACTCCCCGGCCGTAACTCCCGGCGCGCCTCGTCCTGCACCCAGCGGAAGCGCTCCGGCCACGTCCCTTCGATCAGCCGGCGGAGCATCCGCCGCGCGTCCTCCTCGCGCCCGGCCCGGCGCAGGTTCCGCGCTCGCTCCCACAGCGCCTCGGCGTCGTCCGGGTCGGCGGCACACGCCTCGGCGAAGGCCCGCTCGGCGAAGCGGTGGTCGCCCGCCGCGCCCAACTCGCGCGCCAACCTTACCCACGTCACCGACGCCTCCGGCCGCAGCGCCAGGGGCGTCGTCAGGTAGTCCCAGGCGGCCGACTCAGCGCCGGCGATCCGCAGGACGTGGGCCGCCGCCTGGCTGGGGAGACGGCCGTCCGGATCGAGAGAGCGCCAGCGGTCGGCCGCGCGCCCCACGGCCTCGGCGAAATCCGCCGGCGGCTCCGTCGCCAGGGCCGCCAGCGACTCGGCGACCTGGGCGTGGCCGAGCATCAGCACGGTGTGGCTCCAGCGCAGCGAGGCCAGGTTCGTCCGCGTCGCCCGGCGGCGCTCCAGCTCCAGCGCCCGGTCGAGCAGCCCGACGGCCTTCTTGAGTTTCCCCTGCCGGTCGGCGACGGCCGAGGCGAGTCGCCACCATCCCGGGTCCGCCTCGTTGGAAAGGAGCGGTTGCAGCAGCGACTCGGCGCGGCTGAACTGGCCGGTGCCGCAGAAGAACTCCAAACCGGCCAGCGATACCGGCACCCGCTCCGCCTCCGACAGGCCGGCGACCGCGTCACCCGCCACCCGCCCCGCCAGCGACTCGTCGCCGAGCACCCAGCACTGCCAGGCGAGGCCAATCGCATCGACGCGCCGCCCCTTCGCCAGCAGAGCGCTCGCGGTGCAGCGCACGAACTCCGCCCATGCCGGCGGCGTCGCCTTTTCCGCATCCTTTTCATCGCGGAAAGCGTCGCGGAAGCCGTCGTCGATGGGCGGGACGATGCCGCGGGCCAGTGTGTCGGCGTGCAGCGCCTCGAACAACTTCCGCGCCTCCGCGCGCTTGCCGGCCAGGACGAGGAAACGGGCCTGTTCGTAGCGGGCGGCGTAAGCGAGGCCGGGAACCTCGGCGAAGAGCGGCCAGCACTCGGCGATCCGCGCGTGCAGCTCGCGCTCGTCCTTCGCGACGTGATCGCTGACGTAGGCGAGCAGGGCCCAGCCGAGAATCGATGCCTTGCGCTGCCGGACGAAATCGAGGGCGCGCTTGACCTCACACTCTCCCTCCGCCGTCCAGCCCGAGCCGCTCCGCCAGCGCTCGCGCAGGTCGTGGAAGGCGGCGAGCCGCTGGAGGAAGCCTTCTGGTGGGCCGCCGATCTCACCGACCCAGCCGTCGGTCTCGTGGCCTTTGCGGTGGGCCTCAATCTCCGCGAGCGCTTCGAGGTAATGGGCGAGCGGCTCTGCGGTGCCATGCACGTTCCTGGATACTTCGTGCCACTCTTCCTTGTACGCCATACTGGCGAGGATCGCGCCTAAGCCCGGGGAGCGATCGTCCCCTCGGAACCGCGCGGAAATGATCTTCTCGGCTTCCCTGAAGTCGTTCTTGCCGAAGCAGGACGCAACCAGGGCCAGCGCGGCGTTGCGGCTGAGCTTCTCGTACGGTAGGCCGTCCGCCTTCAATCGGAACGCCGACGTGACGTGCTGCCGCGTGCGGAACGGCAGCGGCAGGACGACGAACGTCTTCAGGTCCGGCTTCACCTCGGGAGCCCGGCCCGGCCGTACGGCCAACCGGACCGACGCCACTTCCTTCCCCGCCGCGTCAAAGCGCGCCACGGTCCCATCCGCCGCATACGATTCGCGCTCGAATACTTTGCCCGAGGGGCTCAGCCGACAGCGCTCAACCAGGCGGCCGTCGGTGGCAAAGACAAGGTGAGTAGTGGGCGTCCCGTCGGGCCGCATGACGGCGACCGTCCGCTCTTCGACGGCCTTCACGTCGGCGCCGCGGGCCAGATCTTCCACGAGAGGTACGGCCCACGGCACCAGCGCCGCGAATTCCGCCCGGTGGAAGCGGCTGACGGCGCGGTGGGCGCCGACCGCGATCTCCGGGTAAACGTGCAGCAGGGTTTTGCCGTCGCAGACGATCCGCTCGCGCAGTCCTTCGGGGGAGACCCGGTCGCAGGAGAAGCGACCGGTGCCGTCGCAGATCACGGCAAACGCCGGGCGGCCGTCCTCCGTCGGGACCGTCACTTCCTGCCAGCCGGCGCTGCGGGCGCGGTCGATCAGCAGTCGCGCCGCGTCATCGATGCGGCCCGGGGGCGCGAAGACGTGTGCCAGCGGGCCGCCGGTCGGGGCGGCCTCCGCCTCGAGAGCTGCGAGGACGTCGGCCCGCGTCGTGTTCAGGCCGGGGGCGTGGGCGAGCAGATCCTGTAAGACCTGCTGGCGGTCGTGGCGCCATTGATCTCCCGAGGGAGCAGGACGGTGATAGAGCAATTCGACCGGGAGGACAATTTCTTGCCTGCGCCCATTCGCCCGGCGGTCGATGCTCGCCAGACGCTCCCCGTGCGCGCCGAGCATGTGGGCGAAGAGAGCGTCGGCGCCCGCGGGCCGCGTTGTCTGGAACGGACTCGGGCCGAATCGACGTTCGCTGAGCGACCCGCCGGGAAGGCTGCGGAAGTCGGGATCCGGGTCGGGCGGCTCCCAGAAGCGGGTGTATCGTCCTCCGTTGGCCCAGCCGAATCGGCGGAACAAGCCGCCGCCGTACCTGGCGTGCATCTCCACCAGCCGCTCAAAGCCGCCGAACATCCCGGCGAAGCCCGGGTCCTCGTACAAGCCGCGGAAACTAGGGGCGTCGTCGGCGCCCTCCTCGAAAGCGACTTCTCCGGGCAGCGGTTCCGGCTCACCGCCGCCGCCCCCGCCGCCTCCCATCCCATTGTCCGGGGGCCCAAGCAACTCGCTCGCCGGGTCGGCGATCTGCTCCTGAATGTCCGCCTGGCCGGGATCAACACCACCATGCTCGGTGCCGGCGAAGTAGTCCCACGCGGTGGGGGAGGGCCAATCCCGCCGCCCCGGGCCGGTGCCCTCCAGAAACGGCTTCGGCACGCGCACGAAAATCGATGATAGCACTTCCTCGATATCCGGTTTGTCCCCTGCCGCCCGCGGCACGTCGCGCCCCGGCAGCGGCTCAGTGACCACCGCGATCCTCTCTGGGCAGGGGTACAGCGCCCAGTGGTCCTTGCGGCCGCGGTCCACCTTGAACTCCGCGTACATCTTTTCGCTCTCCAGCACCAGGAGCGACGTGTACGGCGTCATCACGTACATCGCCTTGCTGAGGTCCACGATCTCGCCCTTGTGCTTTTCGCCCCCGCCGGCGAGGAGGCGGTCGATCTGCAGCTTGGCCCAGGTGCGCGGCAGGTAGCCGGCGCCGCGCGCCGCGTCCTTGACGGGGATGTCGCGGCGGAACGGCTTGCCGTCGAGCGTCGCGGTCAGCGCCACCGAGTCGGGCGGAGCCTTCGGGTCGAACCGGGCGACGGCGCAGACCTCCTCCCCCTGCGACACCGCGGTGGTCAGCGGCAGGAACTCGGTTCCACGGTCGCCCGTCACCTTCACGTCCAGGAGTCGCGGCGCGTTCAGGGCGCAGCTCAGCTCGAAGGCGCGCCACGACACCGGCTCGTTGGGGTCGATGCGCATGAACAGGCCGCTGGTCTTCTCCGCCGCGGATCGCATGAGTGCATGGTTGCCGCGCTTGCCAATGGCGACGCCGACGTAGCGGGCGCCGGCGGGCAGGCGCTTCAGCAGCGCCTCCGGCCGCCGTTCGCCGAGGATCGCGTTACCGCCGCCGACGTGGACGAGGTACGTCTCTTTCGTCCCCCCGGTGAAGCGGTCGGCGGCGTCGAACGCCTGGCTGAGGTCGAGGCCCCCGATCAGCCGGCGCGTTTCGAGGAAGGCCAGCGAATCGGCGACGAGCGCCGGCGTGAGAGGGACGGCCTCGGCGGGGAAGGCGTCCGCCCTCGTGTTTGCGGCCAGCACCACGAAGGAGTCGTCGGCCTCGGCGTGGGCGAGCAAGCCGCGGACGACCTCGATCTGGGTGCGGGCCAGCGGCGAGTTGCGGTCGCCGGACATTTCGACGACGAAGACCCACTGGCGAGGCGGCCGGCGCTCGCGCGGCGGCAGGTCCGGGCGGTAGCGCAGCATCAGGTAGCCGGCCCCGTCTTGCTCGAACCTCGAGAAGCGCGCCGCCGCCGGAGAAGGATCGGCCACCTCCAGGAGCAGGTCGCGGTCCGGCTTGACGCGCTTCGCCTCGGCGTCGAGCAGCAGGTCGGCGCCCTCTTCCCTCGCTTTCAGGGGGTGCGACGGACAGCGCCAGCCGACGGCCTTGCCGTCCTTGACCCGTGCGTGGAACGACCACTGATCGACCGCGCCGAGACTGTGCCCTGCGGGGAACTGGTAGCGCAGCCGCGCGTCGGCGAGGGGCAAGCGCTGGGTGTAGCAGAGGACGATGCGCTTCTCTTGCCGCGGCTCCAGCGGGAAGACGCGCATGCGGAACGTCGTGCCGTCTCCCCACTCCAGGAGCGCCGGGTCGCGCTGGCTGCCGACGATCTTCTCGTAGACCTGCCGGCCGAAGTCGCGCTCGGTCATGCCGCCTTCCATCAACCGCCCATCGACGTACATCGCCAGGCGCGACAGCGAGGCGTCCGGCGGCAGCGGAAAGCGGAAGGTCCCTTCGAGGCGCCAGTTGGCGGAGTTGAAATAGGTCTGGTCGATCATGGTGCGGGCGAAGCCGTCCTCGACGTGGACGTCGATGTGGTACTTGCGCAGCGACAGGCGCTCCTCACCGCCTTCCCCGTGGACGGAGAGCGAACCGCCGGAATGCCGGCTGACCGGGACGAGCGGTGCGCTTGCCAGGTCGCGCGTCCAGTCGAGCAAGCGCGGCAGGGAGGCCCCGGCGGTCGGCCGGTCGCGGCCGGCGTCGAGGAACTGAGCGGCGGACAGCGCGGGACCGACGCCGCTGACGCGGACCTGCCCCTGGGCGACGACGACGCGGGGGCCGGCGTCCTCCCGGCGCACGGCGAACTTCGCCCCGCGGCCGCTCACGGTGCGCGTCCCGGCCTTGACCGTCAGCGCCTCCCGGTCGCCGTCGTCAGCCGGGGGCACGTCGGCGTAAACCTCGCCGGCCGAGAGGGTCAATTCGCGCTCGCCGCTGCGCTGGACGTGGGTCTGTTCGTTGACGAAGAGGACGGTGCTGCCCGCCAGGGCCAGGCGGCGGCGCTCGCCCACGGTGGTCCGGACCTCGGCGCCGACGGCCAGCGGCGCCGCGTCGGGAAGGGACGGCCGCGGACTGGCCGTGAGCGCGCCGGGTTCGCTGAAGGTGGGTCGCGGCCTCTGGGGAGCGGGCTCGTCGTCGTCCACCTTGATGCTTTTCCGCGGCCTCGCCGGGCGCTCTTCCTCTGCGTCCACCTTTGTGGGCTTCCGCGTCGGATCCTGGGCCGGCGCCAGGAGCGCCAGGCCGGCGAGAATGGCCAGGGCGGGCAGGTGTCGGCGCGACATGGGAGCCTCCGCGGGATGAGGGATCTGACGGTGCGCGAAGGGAAAACGCGCAAGGAATGACGAACTTGCGCCGGCTTCATGCCGAGAGTTTGACGGCCGCCGGATGGCCCGTCAAGGGGCGGGCCGCCGTCCGCGACCCCTGCCGGCTTGGCCGAGTTCCACGGCTTCGTCCCCCAGTGGGGGCCACTCTTCTGGGAACTCGGCCAGCACAGCACCGACGAGTTGCTCCAGAGCGGCGATGAGTGGCAGCAGGTACTGGCGGTGCCGCGGGCGCAGGGCGAAGAGGCTCCGAGGGGGAAACTGCGGGAGAGTTGCGCGCCGCGCGGCGTATGCTCCGGCAGTTCCTCACCGCTCGCTTTGACGCCGTTCCCGAACAGGTCGTGCAGCGGATCGAGAGTTGCACGGACCTCGATCGCCTCATGGCCGCCGCGCCACAGGTTCTGCGGCTCGACACACCGGAGGATCTTGGCATGGTTCAGAACGGTGCGGTTTCGGGTGGCGCGGCCGTAGGTCAGGCTTTCCAGCCTGACTCGCTTCTCGTCAGGCTGGAAAGCCTGACCTACGGCGCCAAGTGTTACCCCGGCTTGAACCATGCCAGGATCTTCAACTCTAGCGGCTCACGTTCCAGAGCCGGAGGAGCAGCGTATCATGGCACTCACCTTCCACGAAGCGGTGCGGGAGACAAGCTGGGCCGAAGGACTCTACGATGGGCAGCTGCGTCCCTCGCGACCGCCGCGACCGTCGCCTTGTGACGGTGATCGATCTACCCAGCCCGACGAATAAGTACGCCGGCCCGGATCGCGAGCAGTACCTGGGCAAGCGGGGCCGGCTGCTGGCCAGTTCGACTCATCTCCTGGAGATCGATCTGCTCCGTGGCGGGCCGCGGATGCCGTTCGCCGCGCCGATGTCGGCCTGCGACTACTACGCCCTGGTCAGCCGCATGGAGAAGCGTCCCCGGGCCGACTTCTGGCCCATCCGCCTGCGCGAGCCGCTGCCGCTGATCCCGGTCCCACTGCGCCCGCCCGACCCCGACGCCCAACTCGATTTGCAGGCCGTGCTGCATCACATTTACGACGCGGCGCGGTACGGGCAGTACATCTACGAGGGGACGCCCCAGCCGGCGCTGCGTGCGGCTGACCAGACGTGGGCGCAGCAGTTCATCCCGCCGCGGTCTTGATGAGGAACCTACGGCTGGTGCGCGGCCTGTACGAGCGCGGCTTCAGCGCCAGGGACGTGCGCGAGTTGTTCCGCATCCTCGACTGGATAACCATCTGCGAACAGTGTCGCCGATTGCCCGCCCGCGGCCCCGGGAGTAAACTGATCCAAGATAGGGGTACGACATGAAACCCGAGACGGCCGTGCAGTACGCCAGCCAGGTGGCCGCGTACGAGTGCCACCGCGCCGAGCTGGAGCGCAAGTATCGGGGCCAGATCGCCCTGCTGCACGGCGACGAACTGCTCGGCGCCTTCCCGACACGGGAGAAGGCCCTTGCCCTGATCATCGAGCGCTTCGGGCGCCCGGAACCGTGCCTGTTGCAAGAAATCGGCCAACCCCTCGATCTCAAGCCGTTGTGGGGCCTGCCCGAAGAGGATGGACCGCTCCCGGAGGAAGAGCCGCCCAAGATCGATCTCTCCCGGGAACTGGCCGCCTACGAGCGGCACCGCGCCGAGCTGGAGCGCAACCAGCGGGGTCAATTCGCCCTCGTGCATGGCGATACGCTGATCGGGGTGTTTAATACGGCTTTGTCATCTGGGGTGGACGTGCGTATAATGAGGTATGAAGACAACAAAGCGAGTCCCTCTCGCGCCGGGCGAACCGATGCCTGCGCTGGACGATTTTCTGCGCCCCTTCCACGTCC
>DATFNV010000005.1:0-5861 GCA_035266225.1 Gemmataceae bacterium | reverse complement strand
TTTCGTATCAACTCAATAACCCTGGGGTGAAGCTCTGCGTTGGTCGCCGTAAGTCCTTATTTTTCAACGCGCGAGCCGAAAGTTAGCGAACACTTACCCTGGGTTATTGAGCTGTTACATTTTTTCGCCGTAAACCGAAGGGCAACAAGGGGATAGTTCTGTGCCAGGGGGTGGCACAGAACTCGCCTCTGGGTGGCGCACGATGGCCCCGCGCTGAGGGAGAGACCCTTCCTGCCAACCCCGCGACTGGCACCTCGGCGCCCCCACCTTTGACCCACGCCCGCGGCCAAGACGGCCGCTGCGAGACGGGTCGTAGGGATTCGCCGCGCCCAGCGGGCCACGGGGGAAGTGATCGGGTGCCCATCGAGCATCCGTTACTGCGTGCGACCCCGCGCCCGTGGCGTCGCGTCCCACACCTTCACCCTCACCTCTGGCCCGGACGTCAGTACCCCGGTCGCGGAGATGCGCTGCCCGTCACGGCTGAAGACCGCGCTCGTCAGGCGGACGCCCTCCTCGCCCTTGAGGGTCAGCAGCTCCTGGCCGCTAACCGCGTCCCAGAGCTTGACTTCACTCGTCCGGGACGTGGTTCCCGTGGTGACGACGCGGCGCCCGTCCGGGCTGAAGGCGATCTGCTCGACCGGACCGGCGTGGCCGCGCAGGGTCAGCACCGGCCGGCCGGTGCCGACCTCGTGGACCTTCACGTCGCAGGCCCCGTCCTCCAGCCCGCCGAACGACCAGACCACCCGCTCGCCGTCCCGGCTGAAGGCCACCGCCATGAAGGTTTCGCCTGGCCTGGCGGACGGCTCCGTCAGCGACAGCAGTTCGCGCCCCGTGGCGACCTCCCACACCTTGACGACCACCGGCTGATCCAGCAGGCGCCGGCCGATGAAAGCCAGGCGGCTGCCGTCGGCGCTGTAAGCCAGGGCGCTGCTGGCACAAGGAGCCCCCGCGAACCGGTGCAGCTCCCGGCGCGTGGCGACGTCCCACACCCTGACCTCGCCCTCCTTCGTGCGGTAGGCCGCGGCAACCTGGAGGCCGTCCGGGCTGAATGTCACCCCCGTGTACTCCGTTTCCTCGGTGAAGCGCAGCCGCTCCTCGCCGCCGGCGACGTCCCAGACGCCCAGGTCGCCCTCGGTCCTCGTCTGTCCTCCTTCCCCGGGCGCCTTGGCGGCGCGGGCGAGGGCCACCAGCCGGCCGTCCGGGCTCAGCGCGGGGCGGGCCGTCAGGATGAACGTCGCGCGCAGCGGCGAGCGGCGCTCGGCGGCCAGCAGCTGCTTGCCGGACAGGTCCCAGACCCGCAGGTCGTCCGCTTCGTCGTCCCCCTGGGCCGGGCCGCACGCCGCCACCCGCGTGGCCTCCGCGTTGAGGACGGCGCTGGCGACGAACTGGGGGTGCCCCGTCAGGCGTGTCGCCCCGTCGCTGGCTGTGGCGTCCCAGGTCCGCACCGTCCGGTCGAAGCCGACCGAGACGAGCCGCTGGCCGTCGCGGCTAAAGGCCACGCTCTCCGCCCGGCCGGCGTGCCCCTTCAGGGTCAGGCGGCGGCGGCCGGTGGCGGCGTCCCAGACCGCCAGCGCCGAGCCGGTGTCGGCACAGCCCAGGCGCGTGCCGTCGGGGCTGAACACCACCCGGGCGTTGCCGAAGGGCCCCTTCCAGCGCGTCAGCTCCTGGCCGGTGGCCACGTCGAGCAGGCCGAGGGACGACTCCTCGGCCGACTTGCGGATCACGGCCAGGCGCGTGCCGTCGGGGCTGAACACCAGGTCCGCGATCTCGCCGGGGAGGTCGGCGGCCGCGATTTCCGTCTTCCCCTCGCCGTCCGTGATCCGCAGCCGGTTCGTGGCCCGTTCGCCCTCCCCTTGCCAGTAGGCCACCGCGAGGCGGCTGCCGTCGCGGCTCAGGGCGAAGCCGGTGACGGTGACGCGCCCTCGCGCCCCGGGAAGCTTCACCGGGGCCGTTTCCTTCCCCGTGGCGGTGTCCCACACCTTGAGCGCCACCACGGGGTCTTTCGGCTCACCGACGATCGCCTCCGCAAGAAAGCGCTTGCCGTCGGGGGTGACAACCGGCCGGTCGGGCCAACCATCGCGGAAGCCGCCGATCGTGAAGAGCGCCTTGCCGCTGAAGGCGTCCCAGCCGCCGACGATCCCTTCCGGCGGCTGGCCCGGCCGCTCCGCGAGGAGGGCCGGCATCAGGATCACCTTGCCCTCGGCGCTGAAGATCGCCTGGCCGTGACTGCCGACGCGCCGGCCGAGCGCCTCCGGCCACGGCGCGAAGGCGCAAAGCCGCTGGCCGGTCGCCGCGTCCCACACGCCGATCCGCACCGGCTCTTGCTGTTCGGCCAGCCACACGGCGCCCATGCCGCCCTCGCCGATCTGCTGCAGCAGCTTGTAGCGCCCGATCCGCACCCCAGTGCCGGCGGCCGGCAGCGTGGTCGGAGGCGCGCCGCGGGGCTGGGGCGGCGGGGTGGTGGCGTCGCGGTCCACGGCCGGCCTGTCGAGGAAGCCGCCGGTCCCCTCGTGCGCCTGCAACCGCTCCTCGACTCGCCGGCGCAGCGCCGCGTCGCCGGCACACGCCGCGTCGAGGTAGGCATCTCGCTCGGCCGGCTCGCTGATCGCCAGCGCCGCCGTGAAGATCGTCTCGTCGCTCATGGCCGCCATCCCGAAAGAGGAGTTGCCTGCGGTGACCTCACTCGTGCCGTCGAGGGCCTGGTTCCAACGCGGGTCGCTCCCTGCCCGTGCCCGTGCCCGTGCCCGTGCCCGTGCCCGTGCCCGATTCCAGACCGGGCACGGGCACGGGCACGGGCACGGGCAGGGGAACGGGCCACCGGAAACGGCCTGGTTTTCGACCTGACCCCGTCGAGGATAACCGCCGGCAATGGGCCCCGCAAGTCGGCCGAGGAGCTTGCTCGATCGCCGGCCGACCCTACAATGACCGTCCCTGTGTCACCAAGTCGCGCCCCCCAGGGTCCAGAGACACCTCCATGAACCGCCAATCTGTTACCGTCCTTTTTGCGAGCTTCATTGTCCCGATCGCCCTGGGCGCGATCGGCTGCGAACACGCGCCGGCCGGGGGGCAGCAGAAGCCGCCGGACGTCACGGTCGTCCAGGCCGTCGAACGCCAGGTGACGGAAACCGTCGAATTCCCCGGGCGGACGGAGGCACCCGAGGCCGTGGAAATTCGGGCGCGGGTCAGCGGCTACCTGGAGGAGGTCAAATTCCCGCAGGGGGGCGACGTCAAGGTCGGGGACGTCCTGTTCGAGGTCGATCCCAAGATGTACAAGGCGGACTACGACAAGGCCGCCGGCCAGGTGGGGGTCTACGAGGCCAAGGTGAAACGGCTGAGGGCCGACGTGGAACGCAACGCCCCGCTCGCCGCCAAGGGGACCGTCAGCCGCGAGGATTTCGAGAAGATGGTCGGCGACCGCGATGAGGCCATCGCCGGTCTTCAGTCCGCGAAGGCGAACCTGGAAGGCGCGAAAGTCAACCTCGATTACACCAAGATCAGGTCCCCCATCACCGGCAAGATCAGCCGCAACCTGATCACCGTCGGCAACCTCGTCAAGGCCGACAGCACCGTGCTCGCCAACATCGTCTCCACTCAAAAGATCTACGCCTACTTCGACGTGGACGAGAACTCCTACCTGCGCTACGAGGAGCGGGTGCGCAAGGGGGAGATCAAGCCCGGGGAGGGGGATAAGGGCGTGGTGCAGATGACGCTCGGCGACGGCACGGTCATCAAGGGGGGGACGGTCGATTACATCGACGTGCAGCTGAGCCGCGGCACCGGCACCATCCTGGTGCGGTCCACCTTTCCCGACCCGGAGGGGAGCGTGAAGGCCGGCCAGTTCGTCCGCGTCCGGCTGCCCATCACCCCGCAGACGGCCGTCCTGGTCCCGGAGGTGGCCGTCGGCTCCGACCAGGGACTCAAATACGTCTACGTGGTCGATGATAAGGATAAGGTGGAATACCGGCGCGTCACGACGGGGGGCGTCCACGACGGGATGCAGGTCATCGACAAGGGGTTGAAGGCGGGGGAATGGGTCGTCGTCAAGGGGCTGCTGCGCGTCCGCGACGGCGTGACGGTCACGGCCCACCGCGAGGACGCCGCCAAACAATAGCCGCAAGCGGCCCCGGAAGGAGACCCCCCATGACGAAGTTCTTCATCGACCACCCGGTCGCGGCGACGGTGGTGTCGGTCGTCATCGTCGTCCTCGGCCTGGTGGCCCTGCCGACGCTGCCGATCGCCCAGTACCCGGAGATCACGCCGCCGACCATCGAGGTGTCGGCGACCTACCCCGGCGCCAACGCCCGCGACGTGGCCTCGCAGGTGGCGGTGCCGATCGAGCTGGAGATCAACGGCGTCGAGAAGATGCTGTACATGGAGTCGAAATGTACCAACGACGGCCGACTCACCACGACGATCACCTTCGAGGTCGGCACCGACCTGGACATGGCCCAGGTGCTGGTGCAGAACCGCGTCTCGTTGGCCGAGCCGAAGTTGCCCGACGCGGTCAAGCGCCTGGGCATCAGCACCAAGAAGAAGTCGCCGAGCATCATCCTGTGCATCAACCTCGTCGCGCCCGACGGCCGTTACGACCAGCTCTACCTGAGTAACTACGGCGGCCTGCGCGTCAAGGACGAGCTGCTCAGCCTCCCCGGCGTCGGCGACGTCACCTTCCTCGGCGAGCGCGAGTACAGCATGCGCGTCTGGCTCTACCCCGACCGCGTCGCCCAGCGCGACCTGACCGCGGGGGACATCGTCTCGGCCATCAAGCAGCAGAACACCCAGGTCGCGGCCGGCCAGGTCGGCCAGCCGCCGGTGCCGTCCGGCCTGAACTTCCAGTACCCGCTTAACACCCGCGGGCGGCTCACCAACGAGAAGCAGTTCGAGAACATCGTCATCAAGAGCGGGGCGCAGGGGCAGGTCACGCGCCTGCACGACGTCGGCTGGGTCGATCTCGGGGCCAGGAATGCCGACGTCGGCAGCACCCTGGACGGCCAACCGACCGTGACCATCGCCGTCTTCCAGTTGCCCGGCTCGAACGCCCTGGACACGGCCGACGGCATCAAGAAGAAAATGGCGGAGCTGAAGGATCGCTTTCCGCCGGGACTGGATTACAAGATCGTCTACGACACGACGCCGTTCATCACCCAGTCGGTCCACGAGGTCTACAAGACGCTGATCGAGGCGGTGATCCTGGTGGCCATCGTCGTGCTCTTCTTCCTGCAGGACTGGAAGGCGATGATCCTTCCCATGATTGACGTGCCGGTGTCGCTGATCGGCACGCTGGCGGTCATGAAGGTGATGGGGTTCAGCCTGAACAACCTGACGCTGTTCGGTCTGGTGCTGGCCATCGGCATCGTCGTGGACGACGCCATCATGGTGCTGGAGAATATCGAGCGCTGGATGGCGATGGGTTACGACCCTTACACCGCCACCATCAAGGCGATGCAGGAGATCACCGGGCCGATCATCGCGGTGACGCTGGTGCTGTGCGCCGTGTTCGTCCCCAGCGCCTTCCTCGGCGGCATCACCGGCCAGTTCTTCCGGCAGTTCGCCCTGACGATCGCGGCCTCAATGATGATCTCGGCCATCAACGCCATGTCGATGACGCCGTCGCGGGCCGTGCAGATCTTCAAGGGCGGCCACCACGACAAGGAGGCGCTGCCCTGGTGGAGTTTCGTCATCCTGGGCGGGCTGCTCACGCTCTGGGCGGGGACGAAGCTGTTCGGCGAGCGCCTGGGCCTGTCGGGAACGGAGCAGGGACTGGGCCACGAGGTGTTCGCCTGGTCGGTCCGTGCCGGCGTGTTCCTGCCGGGGGCGGCCATCGGCTGGGTCGTCGGCCGGCCGCTCATCTGGCCGGTGAA
>DATFNV010000004.1:0-2830 GCA_035266225.1 Gemmataceae bacterium | reverse complement strand
GCGACCCTTTCCATCAGAGGCTTCGGTAGTATCGTTACCTCCACTACCGCTCCGATTGCTACCGGCTGGAGCGACAGTTGCCGGGCAGGAATTGCACCTGCTGAAGATCGACGCCTTTGCACGGCGCACAAAGAGGACGCGGCTCGTTTCTTGTTGAGCGGATGAACGAGCCGCGTCCTCTTTTCTTTCCCTCTTTTCTTTCCCTTTTCTTTCCCGTCAGGTGAATCTCGAACTCCCAACGAGGTGTGTGTCACATGTCCAGGCGACTCCTGTTTCTGACCTTCGCCGCGCTGGCGGCCGTCCCCGGCGCGGCCGCGGCCCAGCCACCGGTGCGGCCTCTCGTCTGGGCCGCCGACGCCGAGGGCGGCGAGCCCTACGTCTTCCGGGACCCCAACGACCCCGACCGCCACATCGGCTCCGAGGTGGAGCTGGCCGCGGCGCTGGCGAAAGAGCTGGGCCGGCCGATCGAGTTCAAGCAGTACGACTTCAAGAACCTGTTCGTCGGCCTTGACCGCGGCGACTTCGACTTCGCCATGAACGGCCTGGAGGTCACGCCCGACCGGCAGGAGAAGGTCCGCTTCAGCAGGCCGTACTACGTCTACAAGCTGCAGCTGGTGGTCCGCGCCGCCGAGGAGCACATCCGCACCCTGGCGGACTGCCGCGCCGCCGGCGTCAAGGTCGGCACCCTGGAGGGCACGGCGGCCGCCCGACTGTTGGACCGGATGGGGATCGACAAGGTCGTCTACGACAGCCAGGTCACGCCGTACCAGGACCTGGAACTGGGGCGCGTCCCGGCCGTGCTCATGGACCTGCCCATCGCCTTGTACTACGCCCGCGGCCGGCCCGCGCTGAAGTTCACCGAAAGGCCGGTCGGGGGCAAGGGGTACTACGCCATCGCCTTCCGCAGGACCGATGAGAGTCTGGCGGCCGAATGCGATGCCGCCCTGGACCGCCTATTGAAGAGCGGTGATTTGCGCCGCATCTACTGCAAGTGGGGCCTGTGGAACGAAGGTCAGGACGAGCTGACGCCGGCCGACAGCTGGTACGAGGAGGACGACGAGGTTACGGCCAACCAGCCCCGGCCGCGCGAGGACTGGACGTTCGACCGCTACTTCCCCCTGCTGGCCCGCGGCGCCTGGCTCACGGTGCGGATCACCCTCGCGGCGATGGCACTAGCGGTGCTCCTGGGGCTGCCGGTCGCGCTGGCCCGGCTGTACGGGCCGGCCCCGCTGCCTTGGCTGGCCGTGGCCTACGTCGAGTTCTTCCGCGGCGTCCCGGTGCTGCTGCTGTACCTGCTCTACTACGGGCTGCCGTCCGTGGGCCAGTACCTGGGGCTCGGGACCGCGCTGGAGCTGGGGCCGCTGACCGCCGCCATCCTGGGGCTGGGCCTGAATTACGCCGCCTACGAGGCGGAGATCTACCGGGCCGGCATCCGCTCCATCCCGCCCGGCCAGTGGGAAGCGGCCGCCGCGCTGGGCATGTCGCCCGCGCTCCGCTTCCGGCGCGTCATCCTGCCGCAGGCGCTGCGCCTCATCCTGCCGCCTTCGACCGGCGACTTCGTCGCCCTGTTTAAGGACACGAGCATCGTCAGCGGCATCACGCTGGTGGAGTTGAGCAAATCGTACCAGATCCTCTCGACGTCCGGCGCCGACTACGCGCAGATTGCCGAGATCGGCGCCGTGACCGCGACGCTGTACCTGCTCATGTCGCTGCCGCTGGGGTATCTGTCGCGCCAGCTCGAGAAGCGTTGGGGGCAGGACGAGAATTGACAACCGACGAAACCGGGGGTGAATAAACCATGTGCGACACGATCCTCTCTCTGGAGAATGTGACCAAGCGCTTCGGCGACCGGCTGGTGCTCGACGGGGTGAGCCTGACGGTGAGCGCCGGGGAGTTGGTGGCGTTGATCGGCCCGTCGGGCGGCGGCAAGTCCACGCTGCTGCGCTGCGTCAACGGCCTGACGACGTTCGACGCCGGCGAGGTGCGCGTCGGGCCGCACGTCCTCCGGGCCGGCGGGGCGACCGGCGACACGGCCCGGCAGCTGTGGCGCCTCTTCGGGATGGTCTTCCAGGACTTCCAGCTCTTCCCGCACCTGACCGCCCTGGAGAACGTGGTCGAGTCGCCGGTCCGCGTGCTGAAGCGCCCCAGGGCCGAGGCGGTCGCGCGCGGTCGGGAGCTGCTGAAGCGCGTCGGCCTGGCCGACCGGGCCGATGCCTACCCGCGGCAGCTGTCCGGCGGCCAGAAGCAGCGCGTCGCCATCGCCCGCGCCCTGGCGATGGAGCCCCGGGGATTGCTGTGCGACGAGATCACCAGCGCCCTCGACCCCGAGCTGAAGTGTGATGTGCTGCGCGTGCTGGAGGACCTCCGCGGCGACAACATGAGCATTCTCATGGTCACGCACGAGATCGGCTTCGCCCGCCGCGCCGCCGACCGCGTCGTCGTCCTCGCGGGGGGCAAAATCATCGAGGAAGGGTCGCCGGCCCAGGTGATCGACCGGCCGCAGGTGCCGCGGACGCAGCTCTTCCTCAGCCAGGTGCTGGGCTGATCGTTTCTCCTCGGCCGGTGCGTTGACAAGGCCACTCCCTTCGGGATGCTGGGTGGAGAGATCAAGCGATGTCTGTCGAACTAGAGCGGTTTGCTCTTGGGTAGCCCTCACGCTCCGCGTGAGGAGGCCACCTCACGCGGAGCGTGAGGGCTACTCTGTGCGTCATCCATTTGCGAACCGCTCTAGCAGCCCGTTGAAAAAGTCGGCTTTCGGCGGAATAGAATAGCAGTGTGAGGTTCCGACAGCGCCCTCCTGAACCGGGAGGTAACCAGCCATGTTGGGCCG
>DATFNV010000003.1:0-3158 GCA_035266225.1 Gemmataceae bacterium | reverse complement strand
CCACGGCATCTTCCAGGCCGAGTTCGAGCAGCCCGGCAACGCGGTCATTGCGGCGGAACAGCGGCTGAGTGGCTCGTGCCCCTTCCTGTTCACCTGGGACGGCACGGGCATGCAGTTCGTCACCGACTTCATGTGGGGCGCCCCCCTGGGCGTCGTCATCGACGGCCAGGACACGACGACCTCGCTCCAGACGACCAGCTGGGTCAAGGTCCGCGGCGACCAACTCGTGCCGCGCGACGGCTTCTACGACGTGCGCGTCCTCGCCAACCTCTGGGAGACGCACTTCTACGACCACCTGGCGCTGCTCGTCGTCGATCACCCGCCGGGGACGGAGATTTCTGTCGATGAGCGCTCGGCCGACGCGCCGCTGGTGCCCGAGGTGATCGTGACGGCGCCTCCCCGGCCGGTCGCCCGCGCGTGGGACCAGGACGGCCGGGACGTCACCGACCTCGTGCGCTCCGCCGACGGCCGCTACCTCGACGGCTTCCGTCCCGGGCGCTTCCGGGGCATCGCTGAAGACCACTGGGTCGAGGTGGACCTGGGCGCCGACGTGCCGGCCGGGGGGCCGGTGTGGCTGCTGGCCCGCGGCTGGGTCTACCCGCCCAGCAGCACCGTCTACGCCGCCATCGCCCAGGGCAAACACGATCAGCCGCAGGGCGTCGTCCTCGAGGTGCCGGACGGCAAGGGGGGCTGGAAAGTCGGCCGGCCGGCGCTGGGCTGCCCCGCCGGCAAGAACAAGACGATCCTGATCCGGCTCGACGGTATCCCGGGCGAGGGTGTCCCGCGCCGCTTCCGACTCCGCACCAACATGGAAATCTACTGGGACTCCCTCGCCTACGCCGCCGGCCTCGACGCCAGCCGGGCCGCGCGGAAGCGACTGCTCCCCGACACGGCGGAGCTGCGCCGCCACGGCACCGTGGAGATGACACAGGCCAACGACAGCTCGCCGGAGCTGCCGCATTACGACCGGGTCGAGGCGATCGGGCAGGGCTGGCGCGACCTCATCGGTTACCACACGCGCTACGGCGACGTCCGCGAACTGCTCGCGGCCGTGGACGACCGCTACGTCATCATGACCGCGGGCGACGAGATCGCCCTGCGGTTCCGCGCCCCGGCCGACCCGCCCCCCGGCTGGAAGCGCGACTTCGTTTGGATCGCGGACGGCTGGGCCAAGGACGGCGATCTGAACACGCGCTTCTCCAAGACCGTATTGCCCTTACCGGCTCACAACCTAAAGTCCTACGTCACCCCGCCGGGCCGGCTGGAGGACGACCCGGTCTACCGGCTCTTCCCGCAGGACTGGCAGAAGTACCACACGCGCTACGTCACCCCTGAAGTATTCGAGCAGGGGCTGCGCTCCTTCCGCCGCCCTCGATTTATCGATTCGCGAAACGATGAATCCGCGCCGCTCAACGAATGAAAATGAGGTTCCCATGTCCGGTTTCGTGAAACAGGTCCTCGCCGCCCTGCTCCTCGTCGCCCTTGTCGGCGTCGTCCTCCTCCTGCGGCACCAACCCGCAGGGCCGTCCGAGAAGGACGAGGGCGTCAGCGAGGAGGAGGCGCTGAAGCGCTACGGCTTCTGCCTGCGCGAAGGGGCGAAGGAGGCCGGCATCGACTTCACGCACCAGGCGCCGACCCTCGACGCCAAGCTCGACCACATCATGCCCATCATCGCCTCGATGGGCGCCGCGGTGTCGATCGTGGACTTCGACCGCGACGGCCTGCTCGACATCTACGTCGTCAACAGCGGCGAGGGGAGCAAGAACCGCCTGTACAAGAACATGGGCGACGGCACCTTCAAGGACGTGGCCGAGGAGTTGGGCGTCGCCGACCTGAACCAGCCCGGCACCGGCGTCTGCATGGGCGCCGTCTGGGGCGACTTCGACAACGACGGCTACGAAGACCTGCTCGTCTACAAGTGGGGCCGGCCGGAATTGTTCCACAACGACCGGGGCAAGGGCTTCACGCGCGTGACCGACAAGGCCGGCCTGCCGCGGCACGTCAACGCCAACAGCGCCGTCTGGCTCGACTTCGACCGCGACGGCAAGCTGGACCTGTTCATCGCTGGCTACTGGCCGGACGACATCGACCTCTGGCACCTGCAAACGACGAAGATGATGCCGGAGAGCTTCGAGTACGCCAACAACGGCGGCCGCAAGTACCTGCTCCGCAACAAGGGCGACGGCACCTTCGAGGACGTCACCGAAAAGATGGGCATCTCCAGCACGCGCTGGACGCTGGCCGTGGCCGCGGGCGACCTGTGCGGCAGCGGCTACCCCGACCTGTTCCTGGCCAACGACTACGGCGTCTCCGAATTGTACGCCAACCAGGGCGGCAAGAAGTTCGTCGAGATCGGCAAGCCGTCCGGCGTCGCCGCGGCCCCCAAGAGCGGCATGAACGCCAGCTTCGGCGACGTCTTCAACTCGGGCCGGCTGTCCGTCTACGTCAGCAACATCACCGAGCCGAAAACGCTGCCGCAGGGCAACAACCTGTGGGTACACGAAGGCGCCCCCGCCGGCGAGAAGACGCGCTTCCTCAACCACGCGACCGCGCTGGGCATCGATCTCGGCGGCTGGAGCTGGGGGGCCCAGTTCGGCGACCTGAACAACGACGGCTGGCTCGACCTGTACCTGACCAACGGCTACATCTCCGCCGCCCGCGGTAAGGATAATTACTGGTACGATTACTCCCAGATCGCCGGCGCCAACAAGGCGATCATCTCCGACGCGCAGAACTGGCCGCCCATGAAGGGCCGCAGCCTGGCCGGCTACGAGCAGAAATGCGTCTGGCTCAACAGGGGCGGCAAGTTCGTGGACGTCGCCCCGGCGGTCGGCGTCACCGACACCTTCGACGGCCGCTCGGTCGCCCTGGCCGACCTGTGGAACCGCGGGGTCCTCGACGTCGTCGTGGCCAACCAGAAGGGGCCGCTCTTGATTTACAAGAACACCGTCGCCAGAGATCATCAGTGGATCCAGTTCGAGCTGGAGGGGACGAAGAGCAACAAGAGCGCCATCGGGGCGCGCGTGCGGCTCTTCTGGGACGGCCGCGAGCAGGTGCAGGAGGTGTCCGGCGGCAACGGCTACGCCGCGCAGAACCAGCGGCGCCTGCACTTCGGACTGGGCAAGGACCCACACGTCGAGAAAGCAATCATCGAATGG
>DATFNV010000002.1:0-4676 GCA_035266225.1 Gemmataceae bacterium | reverse complement strand
ACGTCATGCGCGGCGACGACGAGGTCATCGCTTCGGGCGGCAAGGGCCAATACCTGTACGCCGCCGACCGCTGGGACCCCTGCAAGGTCGATCGCGTCCTGAAGGACCGCGACGAAGTCAAACTCGGGGGCGTCACCTTGGTCGCTCGTTTGACGCCCGGCCACACGCGCGGATGCACGACGTGGACCTGGAAGGTCGAGGACGGCGGCAAGAAATACGATGTCGTGGTCATCGGCAGCCCGAACGTCAACCCCGGGTTCCAGCTGGTCAACAACAAGGATTACCCCGAAATCGCCGACGACTTTGCCAGGACCTTCGAGGTCCTCAAGAGCTTGCCCTGCGACGTCTTCCTCGGCGCGCACGGCGGCTATTACGGCATGGTCGAACGGCACGCGCTCCTCAAGAAGGGACCGGGAAACCCCTTCGTGAATCCGGAGGGCTACAGGGAGTACGGTGCGCTCAAGGAGCGGGCGTTCCGCAAGAACCTGGCCGCGCAACAGGACGAAGCCCAGGACGTCAAGCGCAACATCCCCTACATCGACAAGGCGGACGAGCGCCAGGTTCTCGATGTTTTTTCACCGAAGAACGCAAAAAACCTGCCTGTGGTCTTCTGGATTCACGGCGGCGGTTGGCAAACCGGCGACAAAACGGACGTTCAAATTAAGCCACAGGTGTTCATGGACAAAGGTTTCGTGTTCGTCTCCACCAACTATCGACTCCTGCCGAGCGTGGACATGGGGACCATAGTGCGCGACGTCGCCAAGTCCATCCGCTGGGTGCATGACCATATCGCCGAGCAGGGAGGCGATCCGAAGCGGCTTTTCATCATGGGCCATTCCGCCGGCGCGCAGCTCGCCGCGTTGATCTGCACGGACGATCGCTATTTGAAGGCCGAGGGCTTGTCCCTGGCCATCATCAAGGGGTGCGTGCCCGTCGATGGGGACACCTATGACGTGCCGGCCATCATCGAGACCGCGGAGACCCGTTGGCGGGTGCATGGCCTGCCGAAAGCGAAGTTCGGTCACCGTGAGAAGTTCGGTAACGATCCCGAGAAGCATCGCGACTTCTCCGCGGTCACGCACGTGGCCAAGGACAAAGGTATTCCCCCGTTCCTGCTCCTGCACGTCGCCGGCCATCCCGACACGACCGCGCAGGCGCAGCGCCTGGCCAACGTGTTGAAAGGCGCGGGCCTTCCCGCCACGGTTTTCGCCGCCAAGGAGACCACCCACACCAGGATCAACGAGGACCTCGGCAAACCCGACGACCCGGCCACAAAGGCGTTATTTGAGTTCCTCAAAGATGGTGATGGGAAAGCGGAACCAGGCACGCCGCCGGCCGTCGCGGCCATCAACGAGCGTGTGCGCAAATACATCGCCGCCAAGGAGGTCGCCGGCGCGGTGACCCTGGTCGCGACGCCTGACCGGGTCATTCACCTCGACGCGGCGGGCAGCGCCGCCCTCGACCCGGGGGTGGCGATGCGGACGGACGACATCTTCTGGATCGCATCCATGAGCAAGCCGATCCTCGCCACGCTGCTGCTCATGCTCCAGGACGAGGGGCTTCTTTCCGTGGACGACCCGGTCGAAAAATACTTACCGGATTTCAAAGAACTCAAAACCGCGGACGGCAAGCCGGCCAAGGTGACGATCCGTCACCTGCTCACGCACACCTCGGGCCTGGGTGAAATCACCGCCGCGCAGGCGCGCGACTCCAAGACCCTGGCCTCCGTCATCCCCCTCTATGTCGCCAAGCCAGTCGGGTTTACGCCGGGCTCGAAATGGGTCTACTGCCAATCGGGAATCAACACCGGCGGGCGGATCGCCGAGGTGGTCACGGGCGAGTCGCTGGAAAAGCTGCTCCAACGGCGGCTCTTCGGTCCGCTCGGGATGAAAGACACCACTTTCTATCTCACGGAGAAACAACTGCCGCGCCTGGCCAGGTCGTACCGGCGCACCGACAAGGGTGAACTCGAAGCGACCGAAATCGCGTTCCTCAACGGCAAATCCCCCACGAGCCTGGAGCGCTTTCCTGCGCCGAACGGCGGGCTCTTTTCCACCGCTTCCGATTACGCGCGCTTTTGCCAAATGGTCCTGCGCGGCGGCGAGCTTGACGGCAAGCGCTACCTCAAGCCTGAGACCGTCAAGCTCATGACCACGATTCAGACCGCCGACCTGAAGACCGGTTTCACCACCGGCAACGGCTGGGGCCTCGGCTGGTGCGTCGTCCGCGAGCCTCAAGGCGTCACGGCCATGCTCTCACCGGGCACCTTCGGCCACGGCGGCGCCTACGGGACTCAGGCCTGGATTGATCCGAAGGCGAAGCGCGTCTACGTCCTCATGGTCCAGAGGGCGAATTTCCCCAATTCCGACGCGTCGGAGGTGAGGAGAGGATTTCAGGGGGCGGCGGCCGGTGCGTTCTCGGATTTGAACAGGAAATAGTACGTGGCTCACCGCCGGGTTGCACTGCGCTCCCTGTGCGGCTGAATTGCGACTGAGAGTAGCCGGGAGAAACGACGATGAAATCCGCGGCACAGCATCTTGCGGCCGTCCTCGTGACGGCGGCGCTTTGGACGTCACCACCGTCGCCGGCCGCCGCCGCGCCTCCGACGTTCGGCGGCGAGAAGACCAGCTGGCACGGGTTCGACCGCTACGACTTCCTGATGGACGAGGCGGACCTGAGCCTCAAGCCGTACAAGGCGCCGCCCGACGAAGGCAACGCCGTCCGCACGACGGTCAAGGGCCAGTTGCGCTGCGTCGTCGTTGCCCCGAAGGAGGCGGCCCCCGGCAACCCCTGGTCCTGGCGCGGCTACTACTTCGACCACGAGCCGCAGGTCGAAATCGAGCTGCTCAAGCGCGGCTTCCACGTCGGCTTCATCTGGTGCGACGCCGGCAAGCCGTGGGACGCCTGG
The DNA here is from genome assembly GCA_035266225.1 of Gemmataceae bacterium. Lineage (GTDB taxonomy): Bacteria > Planctomycetota > Planctomycetia > Gemmatales > Gemmataceae > DATFNV01. The sequence goes on along the minus strand of DATFNV010000002.1, from coordinate 1,768 downwards.
TACGCCTTCCTCGCCGACAAGCACGGTCTGTCGAAAAAGCCGGCCTTCATCGGCATGAGCCGCGGCGGCCGCAACGCCTACACCTGGGCCACCGCCCACCCCGACCAGGTCTCCTGCGTCTACGCCGACAATCCCGCGGTCAGCCCGGAAGCGCTCGCCCTGCTCGGCGGGCTGGCCAGGAACGACGTGCCCCTGCTCCACGTCTGCGGCAGCCTCGACCCGATCCTGGGCAACCACACCCTGGTCCTCGAGAGCGCCTACCAGCAGCTGGGCGGACGGATCTCGGTGATGATCAAGGACGGGGCCGCCCACCACCCGCACAGCCTCCGCGACCCCAAGCCGATCGCGGACTTCATCGAGCAGAGCCTTCGGCCCGCCGGCGGCCAACCACCTGCCTTCGTCGGCAAGGCGTTCACGAAGACCTCGTTCTACGGCATCGAGAGCGACTACCGCGAGATCCCGAGCGAGAAGACCTTCGCCGCCTGCCGCGGGCCGTGGTTCGCGCCGTCCTACGACCGCTACGAGTTCCGGATCGACGGCATCCGGATGCCCGTGTCGGTCATCGTGCCGAAGGCCGCAGCCCCGGGCAAGCCGTGGGTGTTCCGTGCGGACTTCGTGACCCGCGACGCGGCGGTCGATCTGGCCCTGCTGGGCCAGGGCTTCCACGTCGTCACCGGCCCGGTGCCGACCGACAGCGATGGCCCGGTGTTGCAGCAGTGGAACGCCGTCTACAAGCACCTGACCGATCACGGCCTGTCGAAGGCGCCGGTGCTGGAAGGGGCCGGCGGCGCGGCCGGCGAGGCCTACGCCTGGGCCATCGAGAACCCGGACAAGGTGTCGTGCGTTTACGCCGAGAACCCGATCCTGCGTTGCCACATGACGAAGGCCCAGCCGCTCGACCGCCTCGATGTCCTGGCGAAAGCCGGCGTGCCGCTCTTCCACGTCTGCGGCGGCCGCGACCCGTGGCTCGACACCCAGACGCGCGTCCTCGAGAAGCGCTACAAGGAACTGGGCGGCCAGGTCACGGTCGTCGTCCAGGAGGGCGCGGGACACTTCCCCACGGCGCCGAAGGACCCGAAACCCGTCGTCGAGTTCATCGCCTGCCGCCAAACGGCCCAGGTGGGGGAGCCGAAGCCTTTGCCGGCCGCCGCGCTGCCGCCCACTCCGGCCGCGCAGGGTATTCCGAAGCCGGCGGAGGCGACCGACCAGCCCTATGCGCCGCAGCCCATTCTCCAGGGAGGCACCGTCCTCACGCTGTACCCGCCCGATTCGCCCTACCTCAAGAAGGAGCGCATTCGCGAAGCCGAGAAGTACAACCTGAGCAAGGACGTCCCCGGGCGCATCAGCAGCATCGTCAACATCCACAACCCGTCCATCGAGGTGCATCTGGTGGACCGGAGCCTCAATACCGGTTCGGCCGTGATCCTGGTGGCGGGCGGGGGACACCGAACGCTCAACGTGGGCTCCGAGGCCGCTGACTTCGTCCCCTTCTTCTACAACTACGGCGTCAACACGGTGATCCTGCGCAACCGCTTGCGGAGCGACGGCTACGACCCCAAGACCCACGCGGTCAACGACGCGCAGCAGGCGATCCGCCTGGTGCGCGCCCACGCCCGGGAATGGAGAATAGATCCTAACAGAATCGGGATCATGGGTTTTTCGGCCGGTGCCGAGCTGGCCGCACCCGCGGCGCTGTTCTTCGACGAATTTGACGGCAAGAACAAAGAAGCCGGCGATCCCCTGGCCGGAGTGAGTTCCAGGCCCGATT
>DATFNV010000001.1:0-3867 GCA_035266225.1 Gemmataceae bacterium | reverse complement strand
AGGACCGGCAGGTCGTCCACTCGTTCCACACGGATCAGTTGCGGCGTTGGCGTGCTCATGCCTTCTCTTCTATTCCCCCGGGCCCTTTCCGCAAACCCCTCTTTCTCTTAAGCGAATGGGAAGTCTCAGCCTTCCGGCCCGCGGCGGCCGAAGCCCGTGCCGGAAACGAGGTGTCCGCCCATGCTCTTCCCCCAGGGGATCTTCGCCCCCGAACTCGTCGCCGACCCCCGCGCCCGAGCCGTGCTGGCCGCGACCGCCGACCTCGCCCCGGACCCCATTCACCCCGGCGACTTCCTGGCCGCAGCCCTCTCCCTCGGCGATGTCGCCGCACTCGGAGTCCTCTCCCAGGCCTTGCGGTCCGGGGCTTCCCTCGCCGATCTTGCGGCCACGCTCTCGGCGCGTTCCGGCCTTCACACGCCGGGTGGCGGTGCGCGTCGCCCTCGCCAGGCGTTTACCCCTCAGGCCATCAGGGTATTAGAGGAATTCGCCGTGGTCTTGCGGGGAAGCGGTTGCGTCCTCGATAGGGTGGCCCTGGAACTGTTGCTGCACGTGACCCTCAAGCACCTCACCGCAGCAGAGTCGCAAGCGCTGGGCGCCCTCGACCTCCCCCGCGCCATTGCTCTCTTCCGCGGGCAGGTGGCGAGCGCCCTCGATCCCCGCACCGCCGCGGCCGGCCCGCGGCCCGATCGCGGGCCCGCGGCCGAGGCCCCATTCCTCCTGCCGCCCCAGGTCGCCGCCTCGGACGACCTGACCCACCGCGCACGCACGGCGGCGGCGCCCGCCGAATTTCCTTTCGACCGCGAGCCGCAGTACGAGCGCCTCTTTGACGCCCTCGCTCGCGCCTTGCACCGCCGCCAGTTTCACCACGTCCTGCTCAGCGGTGATCGCGGCGTCGGCAAGAGCACCGTCGTCGCCGAGCTGGCCCGCCGCGCCGCCGCGGGGCGCATCCCCTTCCTCGGCCAGGCCCGCTTCCTCAGCATCGACTGCCGTTACGTGCCGCCGGACGAGAGCCGGCAGCGCCTCGCGGCGATCCTGGCCCACATCGCCGACCGCGCCGACCTGGTGGCCTGCGTGGAAGGTTTCCCCGCGCTGCTCCGCGGCGAGCGCGCCATCAGCAATAAGCCCGCACTGCTGGCGGCGCTGGCCCACGCTCGCTTCCGGGTCGTCGGCCTACTGACGCCTCGCGAGTGCGACGAACTTTTGTCCGACGACCCGGATTTCGCGGAATTCTTCACCCGGGTGGATGTCGAGGAGCCCGACGCTGACACGGCCCTGCGGCTGCTGCGGCACTTCGCCCTCGGGCTGTCCGAGCGCTTCCGGGTCGCCATCGATGACGAGGCCGTCCGCCAGGCAGTCGCCCTGTCGGCCGACTACGTCCTCAACGACCAGCTCCCCGCCAAGGCGCTGAAACTGCTGCACCGCGCCTGCGAAGAGATCGACTACGAGCGCGGGCAGTTGGGCCGGCCGCGCCACCGGGTCACCGCCAGCGACATGGTACGGCTGGTGGCGGAAGTCAGCGGCGTGCCGGAGGAGACCTTGCTCGGGGTCGCCGGGCGGTCGGACTACGAGCAGGGCCTGCGCGAGATGATCTTCGGGCAGGACCACGTCGTCCGCGAGGTGGCGACCGAGCTGGGGCTCATCAAGGCGGGCATGACCGACCCGACCAAGCCGGCCTCGGTGATGCTGTTCCTGGGGCAGACCGGCACCGGCAAGACGGAGCTGGCCAAGGTGCTGGCCCGTTTCTACTCGACCTCCAAGCGGCTGAAGACCTACACGCTGGGCAACTGCGTCGAGGCACACAGCGTCTCGACGGTCATTGGCGTGCCGCCGGGCTACGTCGGTCACGACCAGGGGGGCCGGCTGGTCAACGAGTTGAACGCCGACCCGTACTGCGTGTTCCTGCTGGACGAGGCGGACAAGGCGCACCCCGACGTGCTGCAGCCGTTCCTCAACCTGTTTGACGAGGGTTGGGTGTGCGACCAGCGCGGCGTGCGGGCGTACGGGAACAAGTCGATCTTCATCCTGACGAGCAACGTCGGCCAGCGGATGATCGCGGAGATGGTGCAGCAGGGCAAATCGAGCGAGGAGATCGCCGGCCGGATGAAGGAGGCGCTGGGGCAGATCCGGCACAGCAAGTCGGACCGGCCGGTGTTCACCCCGGAGTTCCTGGCCCGCATCAAGCGGATCATCGTGTTCAACCCCCTGAATCGAGCGGCTATGGAGGGGATCAGTCGCAAGCTGACGGCCGAGTTGGTGGAGACGTGGCAGGCGAAGCGGGGCAAGCGGCTGGGGGTGGCCACCGCGCGACAAACCCCGCGAGCCATCAGGGAGAAAAAGTGGCCGTCGATCTCGCCAAGCGGGAGTTCCGGCTCGGTGAGTTCGGGGATTTCGCGTTGTTCCCCGAACATCTGCAAGAGGCGGGCATTTCCCAGAAGGCCGACGGGGAGGCCGTCGGACGGGTTGGCCCACGCCCAAAGCCAGGTGTTGCTCTCCATAGCTTCAGTTCCCAGGAGCTGGACAGGCCAGTGCAATCGCTCGCTGAAGGACACCATGCCGGTCGCGACGTCGAGATGCCAATCCGTGTCGCCGACGACTCCCGCCATCCGGAGTTGCTTGTCGAAAGAGGCGGCGGCGTGTTCGTCGAAGAGGCGGGATAACTCGGGGCTCATTCACCTGACCTCGAGGAGGCAGAGGATCAACGCAGAAGGAACCGGCTACTACTCGCGAGGGAATCAATTCGCAGCGGTCATGGGAAGAAGCAAAATAGGATCCAACGACGCAGCCATCGCAACATTGCCGAATTCTGAGAAGTCGATCAGGTCATGGGTCCAGGTGCCGCCGTCGGGCTGGACGACCTGGAGGAGGTCGCCGGAGGTGGGGTCGTACGTGTAGGCGGTGGTGAGGCCAAGGGGGTCGATATCGACGACGACCTGTCCGGCGGCATTGCGGAGCCACTGGTGGACGGTTCCGTCGGGGAACTTCTCGGCGACGGGCCGGCCGCTGAGGTCGAGGGTGTAGGATGTGGTGCGGCCGAGGGGGTCGGTGAGGGTGGCGACGGCGGTGAGGCCCTGCAGCTGCTGCGGCACCAGGTGTAGACCCTGCCGAGGCCGCGGCTGACGCCGGTGAGTCGGTCCCATCGACGGTGGCGCCGGAAGGAGATATGAACGAATGTTCCGCGCGGAACCAAGGGAAGACGGGGAGCAGCGGCTGGCCTGGCGCTGGCGTGACCCTGCGCCCCACGGGCAGGATGCGGACACGGCGCTGGCGCGCCCCCGGGCGTGACTTGCCCCGTGGGCCAGTGCGTGGGCAAGTCACTCCCTGGGCGCAAACACTGCTGTGCCATAGCCTTGTGCCGTTGGACAAGTGACTTGACCACTGGCCCACGTGTTTGTGGTCAAGTCGCTTTCCTGGGACCTCCCCTGACAACCCGCGACGCGTGATCGGGACGAACTTGCTCTCCCCGACACCTACCCCTCTTCGAGTTTATTGGAGGGTTTGCGCGCGCTCTCCACTGCCGCCGGAGCTGGCGGGGACGTGGCCGGCGGTGGCCGACGCGTGCCTGGAGCGGGCGTCTGCGAAGGCAGGCGGCCCGGCGGGCGGGGCGCTGGTGGAGCTGGTGTGCTACCCAAAAACCGGTCCAGGTGCTATGAGAGTCTCTGACGCCCCTCGAGGGCAGGAGACGAACGATGAAGCGACACACCGCGGAAGAGATCATCCCCAAGCTGCGCCAGGTCGAGGCCGACCTCGCTCAGGGCCTGACCCTCGGCCAGGTCTGCCAGAAGCTCGGCGTCAGCGAGCCGACTCTGCACCGCTGGCGCAACCAGTACGGCGGCATGAAGGCCGACGAGGCCAAGAGGCTCAAGGAGC